>JAFLJP010000071.1 GCA_022712945.1 Gammaproteobacteria bacterium
GTGGGCTAAGGGGTAAAGTCGGTTATGTTGTTTGTACTTCTACAAGCGATAAGGTTTCTGACTCATTTATTAATTCTTTCAATAATACATTTAGTTACTTGGGTATGGAGGCCGGAGGCATAATTCATGTGAACTGCGAAAATGGTTTCAACCCTGACCGTTGTCGAAATGACGTAGTTGATTTTATTGAGATACTTAAATAAGCATGTGTTGGTGTCGCGGTATAACAAAATGCTCCAGCGGACAATTTACAGTGCATTTCGTTTGGCTACGCCAAGCCTCAACACTCTGTAAATTCCCGCTGAGCATGGCGTTATGTGTCCAAAAAATATTGAATTTAACTAGAGAGTAGTATGGGTATATCTGAATTTGAGACTAAGAGAATTGAATCAATAACATCTAAATTTGTTGAAAGTAGGCGTCCGCCTGCTCATGTTAGAAGTCAAGTAGACTTAAGTTTTCGCGTATCCGATCAAAGCGTAGAAATATTTGAAATTCGGCCGCAATGGAATGATCCGAATGTTAGGAATGAAGAGCCTGTCGCTAAAGCTACGTATGTAAAATCTCGTAAAGTATGGAGCGTATTCTGGATGATGTCAGATTTAAAGTGGCACAAATACACACCGTGCCCTGAAGTTAAATTCCTTGAAGATTTTATCGTCATAATAGACGAAGATAAAAAATCATGTTTCTGGGGTTAAATTAGACCTAATGTATGCTGTAATATTTCGTGCTGAAATTAATGAATTAGATAGTTCCTATTCAAAAATGGCTAAAGAGGTTAGAAATCTAGCATTAACAGAATACGGTTGCTCTGAATTTGTGGTGGTCACTGAGGGGAAATATGAAATAGGAATTTCATATTGGCAAGATGAGAGCAGTATACAGTTGTGGAAGGAAAACTCTCGGCATTTGGTAGCGCAAGAGCAGGGGGCTTCAAAGTGGTATAAAAACTATCGAGTCCAAGTTGTTGAAATTATTCGAGAATATAGCAAAACCACATAATAAAACTGTTATGTGTCTTGAACCGGGTATAAATAGAATTAGAGGGGAATTATGGCTGCGTATTTGATTGTGGCGACATGGTTGGTTAGTAATATTGTGTGCCTTTATCTTGTTAAGAGGAGAAATGTAGAACCAGGTGTAGTTCTAAGAATTGTAGGGGCTTTATTGGGGCCGTTAGCAATCCCACTGGTTTATACATTAAAGACAAAAGTAAAAATCTAGAAGGGGTAGTCAGCCAGTGAAGCGCAAGAAGATAGTGATTTTTGGAGGTATCTTCTTTTTTATAATAGGTGTCATTGTTGTCAGCCAGCCAGTGCTGATTAAAGCTTTATTAGCAAAATATAAGTCGACAGATCACTTTGTTACATTATTTGAAGACCCACGTATACATTATGAGTCATCCGCTAAAGATAATGCGCTGTTACTACATGATGTTTTGGAGGAGCAAATAAACTCTGTAGAAGAGGCACTAGATGTGCCATTTAAAAAGCCCATAGAGATATTAAATAATCGGGGTCAGAGTAAAATAAAATATGGAATTCTGAAGGAAGTGAAGAGGGCCGCCCGGAAAGTGGGGTAACTAATGAACGAAAATGATCGATTGGTTTTAATTTTACTCTGACCCCAAATATTTGACCCCAAATATTTTTCGGGTTTGCGTCCGGCTTCCTTCAGACAAGCCCTCACGGGCTTGCCCTTGCCCTTGCCTTTCGCTAGTCGTTATCGTCTACTAACGACACGGTGTTCGACGGTGATCTTCCTACAGAGGACTTTCACCCCATGAGTTCATGCCCATGCTGGGCGTACACAAGAAAATAAACAAGGACAAAAAACAGTTGGTTTTGCTCCTTCGTCGCTAATTTTAACCAACTATTTTTTGCCTGTTATTTGGGCGTTAGGTGCACAATAGGTAGTCGAAATTTATGAAGCAAATTCTGGTCTATTCAGATTCTTTGACTTGGGGAATTATTCCCTCTACTAGAAAGCGATTAAGTTTTGATGATCGTTGGCCTGGTGTGTTAGAAAATATTCTCAACGAAAACGAACGAAAAATTCGCGTAGTTGAAAACTGCTTGAATGGTCGAAGGACTGTCTGGAATGATCCATTTAAAGAAGGAAGAAATGGGTTAGAGGGAATTGAGCAAGTTATCGAAATGAATTCACCGTTAGAACTGGTGATTCTTATGCTAGGGACAAACGACTTCCAGTCAATGCACGAAAATAATTCTTGGCATTCCGCTCAAGGAATAAGATCAATTGTGGCATCAATTATAAAATCACCTATTGAGCCGGGAATGCCTACCCCAAAAGTTATGGTGGTTGTTCCTCCATTGATACAAAACCCCAATGGGCCAATTGCACCAAAATTCGAGGGTGGTGAAAGAAAATGCGTAGGCTTAAGTAATGAGTACAAAGCTGTGGCTCAAGAATTAGAGTGCCTATTTTTTGATTCCTCTACAGTCACGTCATCGAGTAACGTCGATGGGATCCACTTAGATCGAGATCAACATCATGTATTGGGTAAGGCTATTGCAGGTATAGTGTCTGAGGTGCTGGGATGAAATGGACCTAACAAAAGTATTTTCGAAATAACTGGGGTCAGAGTAAAATAAAATATGGAATTCTGAAGGAAGTGAAGAGGGTCGCCCGGAAAGTGGGGGGAACAAATGAACGAAAATGATTGATTGGCTTTAATTTTACTCTGACCCCAAATATTCCGCTTTATTTTGCCGGTGATGTTAAGCGTTAGCGGTTAGCTGAAAATCGCATCCCCCAAGTTATTCCTAAAATCTTTCATTTCGCGCGCTAGTCTAATTTTTTCTTCAAAATTTATCGTTGGCATTCTGTAATCAAATAAAATACTATACGATGTATGAATATATACTTCGTTCATATTATGGGGTTCCAGGTTTAAAAATGAGCAGAAGAGAGAGAAAGAAAGAGATAACTCGGTGTCTTGTTATTAAAGAAGCAATGAGGCTTTTTCGGGAACAAGGGTTTGATGATACGACCATGGAGAAAATTGCTTCACAAGCAGATGTTTCGAAGGCAACGCTATACAAATATTTTCCGGTAAAAGAGGCAATTGTTGCGGGTTACTGGAAGTCTAGCGTTAACCAAAAGACGGACTTTATCCCTCAGTTATTCGCATCGATTTCTGACACGAAGGGAAGGATTTTGGCCGTTTTTCTCTCTGCTGCGGCCACGTTTAAAAGCGAACCAGAATTTGCGCGTATTCAATTTAAATATCAATTCCAGAAAATGGGAGAGCAGCCATTGAATGGAGAAGTAAGGAGTGGATTTGAGGGTTTTTTGGAAGAATTGTTAAAGCAAGGTCAGAAGCAGGGAGATATTCGAAGGGATATTCTCGCCTCTGATATAGCAAGCTATCTTCTATTTTTGTTTACGTCGACTTGTCTTTTTTGGTTTGCTGATCCAGATATATTCCCGCTCGAAAAGCGACTAAATCAAACAGTTGATCTGATCATTGAAGGAGTACAAAATGCCTGAGTTAAATGGGAAAAAAATTAGAGTCGCCGCCGTACAAATGGTGTGTAAAGAAGGCGAAATAGAGAGCAACCTTAAACACGCCCAAGAGATGATAGAAGAGGCAGTTCAGAAAGGTGCTGAATTAGTACTTCTTCCTGAGTTAATGCCCAGTGGCTATATGGCTACTGAAACAATTTGGGATAGTGCGGAATCAATGAACGGCCAATCGGTGGCATGGCTAAAGGCAACTGCTGAGAAGTACAAAATTTATCTTGGCTTTACTTTTTTGGAGGCAGAAGGTGAAGATTTTTACAATGCCTTTGTCCTTGCAACCCCAAAAGGTGATATCGCTGGTCGAATAAGGAAATCTCCACCTGCCTCAATTGAAGCCAATTTTTATAAGGGTGGAGATGACCCTCATGTTATTGAAACAGAGTTGGGGCGAATTGGAGTGAGTATTTGTTATGAAAATTTGCTGTATGAACGTATTTGCGAGTTATCTAAACTATCAGTGGATATTGTGCTCTCGCCTTCCGCAGCGGGAAGGCCAAAAGCGATATTGCCCGGCGATGTTAAGCGATTTGAAAACATGATCATACAATGGCGATGCTTGTATAGTGATGTGTTAGGGGTTCCAAATGTAATAGCGAATAGAGTCGGTCTCTTGGATACAGAACTTCCTGGTATGCTCCCTCGCTTAAAAAGTAGCTTTCCCGGTCTCTCTGTAATCACAGACTCAGATGGCACCGTATTGGCGGAGCTTGGAGAAGAGGAGGCTGTTATCGTTGCTGATGTTCATCTTGATCCTCGGACAAAGAAAGAAGGATCGCCGAAATGCCATGGAAAAATGTGGGCTATGCCTGTACCTTGGTACGCATTTATATGGCCCATGACACAGAGAACCGGAGAAAAAAGATATAGAAAAAGCCAAGTAAGGTCATTGAAAGCAAGGTCTAGGGCAGAACATTGAGCTTTATCTAGCCAAATCAGCTAACAAAAGCAATTTCGTGTCAAGATAAATCCAAATCGGTGGGATTGATTATAAACTCTTATGCCAGACATTTGGAGGCTAAGACGAAACAGCGGTGGCAACCGCGTTTCGAGAACGACGATTTTTGATCCACAGCAAGGGCAGCACCATTGAATAATCGGGGGCAGGGTAATATTAAAACCCCCGCTTTTGCTTCTTTTAAATTTGTGGTGACTGAAAAAGGACATCCGATCCATTTTGTCGAAGCCAAACTGTCAGACGCCTCAATCACCAAAGGGCTGAGTTACCTGAAATCAAAATCCCCCGATACCCGGGCGAGCCTTGCTCACCTGAAGGGTAAAAAATATTTCATTAACAGCGAAGGGATTGAACACATTCCGGCTCATAAGCTGTTAGCGGAAATGTAGCAGCAAACAGACCACCGGCTAAAGCTCGACTTCCTAGCCCCTTGTTCTGGAGGTCGAGGCTTTAGCCGGGAAAACAGCGCGATGACACCGCCGCTATCAATTTTTCCTCGGGCTTTGCAAGCTCAGCCCAGGCTGCTTTAGTCTTGTTTGAACACACCTTGATAGGCTCTGCTGACCGGTAGTTGGTGCTTGCCAATGTGAATGAACAGTTGCCCTGAGAGCGTTTTGGTGATCGATTCAATCGCGGTGACTTTGACCAGTGTGCTGCGGTGGATGCGCCAAAACTGGTTAGGGTCAAGTTGTGATTCGAGTTTTTTGAGGCTGCTACGCAGGATGTGCTCTTTGCCTTTGATGTAGGCCGAGGTGTATTTGTCGCTGGAGCGAAAGTAATCCACATCATCCACATTGATCAGAATCACCTCCTCTTGATGAACCACTTTTAGCCATTTCAGCTCTCTCTTTTGGTCAGGAAAGCGGGAGAGGAGTTGGCTTAAATTCTGGGGTCTGTTTTCCAAACGCGCTTCGATTCGTTTTCGGGTCTCCAACAGGCGCTCTCTGTTTACCGGTTTTAGCAGGTAGTCGATCGCTTCATTTTCAAATGCTTCAATGGCGTATTGGTCATAGGCGGTGATGAAGACGATGTGGCATTCACCTTTGCACTGTTCGGCTACTTCAAGCCCGCTGAGGCCGGGCATGTTGATGTCGAGAAAGGCGATTTCGGGTTGATGTTTGATGATGGCTTTCAGCGCCTCTACACCATTGTTTGCTTGGTGGATGATGTTTAAATCGGGCCAGTTTTCGTTCAGTAGTTTGAACAGATACTCCCTCAGTGCCGGTTCGTCATCGGCGATGATTGCGCTGGGTCTCATGTTCTCTCCAGTGGTATCTGCAACGTAGTTTTCAACCCTTTTGGTCTGTTGGCTCTGATTTCGATGCTGGCTCCGTCCGGGAAGAGGGATGATAACCGCTCTCTGATGTTTTTCAGCCCGATGCCATCGCTTTGAAGGTTGTCGGCACCCTTGCCGGTGTCACTGACAATGATGGTGAGTCTGTTATTTTTCTTGTAGATTTCAACACCGATTTCACCGCCAGCAATCTCGGGCTCTAAGCCATGCCGTACTGAGTTTTCAACCAAAGGTTGAATCAGTAGCGGGGGAAAGGGGGTGGCATTGAGTGTTTCATCGACCGTGATTTTATAGTTCAGCCTCTCCCCCATGCGTATTTTCTGAATGCTTAAGTAGGCATTCACAATGGTCATTTCATCTTCCAGCGTGGTGTTGGGCTCTCGGGTGCGGGAGAGACTGGCGCGCAGGTAGTGGGTGAAATGTTCCAACATCTTTCGAGCATCATCCGGGCGTTGATCAATCAGGCCGATGACGTTGGAGAGGGTGTTGAATAGAAAGTGGGGCTCGATTTGTGCCTGGAGGATTTTCAGGTTGTTCTCGGTGAGTGCGCGTTCATACTCCGCCTGTTTCAGTTTTTCAAGCGTCAGTTGGTTGCTGATCTCTCTTTGCCGGGCAATCAGGTAGAAGTAGTAGGAGACAACACAGCCAATAATGATGGAGTAGATAAAGCTTGAAATAATCAGCCATTGTCGGCCCTCATCATCAACATTTTTGTAATTTCCACTGATCAGGGTGGCGAATGTTGTTCCAACCACAACACCGGTTACGATGGCGATGGCTAACCAGATGATGGAGGGCTCCTTATCCTCTCTGCGTAACCAAAGGAGGGAGATGGCTGTAGCAATTGAGATGCCGATTGCCTGAGAGTAGAGCAGGCTGAACCAGAAGCTATTGTTTGTCATCAGGCTGAGCGTAATCGCAATTAAGGTGTTGATGAAAATGAGTTTTAACCATTGCCTGCGATCAAATTCAAATTGTTTGTAACTACGCAACGCATTCATCGTATGCCCCCTCTTTCTGTGCAAAAACGCTTCGATTTGAGGCGAAATCCAAACACGTTGGGTAGTTTCAATTGGTTTTGATGGCGATCACTCATGGTTAATATTCACCTGAGAGGGTCATAAAGAGGATGTTGCTGACAAGCAGCCCACCATAAACGGAATCGTTGGTGCCGTTGAATAAGCGGATGCCCGCTTCAAATTTGAACAGATGCGTTGAGCGGGTGGTGGAGAGTGTGATCATGCTGCTTTTATCGGCAGCTGAGATCAAAATATTTGCGCTGGGTTTCCAATGGTCTGCATCATAGCTCCATCGCAACATCAGGTTGTGCTGGGTGAGTGCTTGCGCTCTGGTTGCCATGGCGCTCCAAGCGATATTTCCCTGAATGAGTGTGGGGGGAATCGCTGTCTGATTCAATAAGTTCTGCTGGTTTTTTGCCAGTTCAAACAGTTTACGCCACTGTTGCCGTGAGTAAGCCTGTTGGTCATACCAATATTCGGCGATCAAATTGTGCTTTGATGAGCTGCTCCAGTTGATGCCGATGAGCGCCTGAGTGCCTCGGTGATAATCCACCGTCTCATAGGGGAAGCGCTCTGCAAGTAACACCGTCGATTGCCCGGCGAGCTGATGTATCTGTTTTTGATAGCGTTGACTTAGCAGCAGAGAGCCATGAACGGCGACTTGATCTGATGAAATATGAATGCCCCCCAATCCCAGCTGAAACCTGTTCAATTCATTGTAACGAAACACCGCGTGTAAATCGTACGCCTCTTGGCTGGTGGAGTATTTGCTGACGATAGATTCGATTTCACGGTTTTCACTCTCATCAGATTGGTTGGGATTTACCCATAGCAGTGACCAGGATGACATACCTGAATACTGCTCTAGTGCCAGCATGTTTTTACCGATGGTGGACTGTCTGGCGAGGGTCTGCTGGTCATATTGCTGCACCACATCCAGCGGGCGAAACCCATAGCCAATGCCCCAACTGCTGATGCGCCTGCCGAGCGTCACTTCCCAGTCGTCCCAGTTTTTGGTCAGGTATAGCTCATTGGTATTGACGTTTGTCTCCGATGATTGGTTGCTGCTTAGCTGGTTGTGCAGGCTGAAAAGGTAAGTTAAATCGATTAGCTGGTTGGGGTATGAGCCGGTTAGTTCAATGATCTGTTGACTGGTCGCTTGGGGTTTTTTAATCACTTGATCCGGTAGGTCAAACCGTGTGTCGGATGAGTAGTTGTTGTATTGCGGGTTGATTAAAAAGCTGATGGAGTTTTCTGCCAGCGCACTGTTTACCACAAAAAGTGCGCTTAGCAGGAGTGCCCCAACTTCTTTCACAACCATTACCGTATGACCAATGACGGGTTTCTGGCGAGGTAGGTGGGGTTGTAGTATTTATCGCTGAGCGAATGAGAGGCCCGCGCAATGTACTCAATCTCGGTGTAGCGGTTTTTCTGAATCTTATCTTTCAGGGTCATTTTACTGACCTGCTGTCGCCCATCAATGCGTGCCATTTCGAAGGTGGCAATTTTAGCGAGCTTGCCTGATATTAGATAGAGCTTGGCCTGCACGGGAATATTGCTCTCCGGGATCAGCGACAGATCAATGCGGCTATAGGTGACCCCTTTGCGTTTAGCGGTGAGCTTCAGTTCGTTATAACCGCGGTCACTGCTCTCATGGCTGGCGATAAACTCCGCACTGTAATCTTCACTCCAGCGCATGGAGGCGATATCTCCGGTTGAGGCTTCGCCCAGGAGTTTCTGCATCGGTGTGATGCGAATCGGCCGTTTTGTTTTTGGCAAAAGCATCCAGAATTTATCGTCAATCATCAGAACGCGCTGTCCCTTTTCAGAGGGGGATTGAGAGATCACCAACGATTTTCGATCTGGCTTGATATAGACATCGTAGATGCGCTCTTTATCCAGTTGACCATCCTTGTAAAGCTTGATCAGGCTGGTGACTTTCAGGTTGTCGCTACTTTGGCGGTATTGGTCGGCCTGATACACCAACTGGTCAGCCGTCTCTGCATAAGTGATAAAAGGCAGCATAAGCATTATCGTGAACAGTAATTTATTCATGTGTCTATACATGAGAGAGCGCTCCTACAATCGGTTTTTTAGCCGCTTTGCTGCTCGATAACCATGCCGCCAGCGTGCAGATAAACAGGCTAATGGCGGCAGCAATCAGATAGAGGTTGACCGGAATAGCGATAAACAGCGGGTAGCCATTGGTTTGGCCGGGTGGCGGTGGCATCTGAAACTCTGCCAGTGACAACCCGAGTGAGGCCAGCGCCGCAAAAGTGATGCCGATGGTGGCACCGACAACACCGATCACCACGCCTTCCAGTACAAAGTTTCGGGTGATCTCGTGGGTGTAGGTGCCGATGGCGCGCAGGGTGCCGATCTCTCGGGTACGTTCAACCACACTCATATTGACGGTGTTGTAGATGGAGAAGAAGACCATCATCACGATGATGAAACCGAGCAGACCAAAGATACGGTTATAGAGATTTTTAACCGCTTTATAGAGAAAGGCTTGGTCGAACCAGGTCTCCCAGGCAAGCTCAGGGTATTGTGCGGTCAATTGATCGTACTTTTTGAAGGTGGCTTCAGTCTCTCGCAAGTGCAGGGCGATGCTGCTCACTTTGTCGGTGACCAAAAGTGATTGGGCGGTATTGATATTGACGATGATGCTGCGCTTGTCGACCTCCGGCATGCCGGTGCTGAAAATTCCTTGCACGGTGACATCCATTGCATTCAGGCCGCCATCCACGGTGGTGCTCATCAGGGTGAGTGAGTCGTTCACTTTGGCATTGAGCGACTTGGCTAGATCAACGCCCAGCATGATTTTAGGATCATCTTCTCTTTCCCGTTTGCTGAGTACATTGCCCGACTCAACATCAAGGAATGGGCCTTTGATCTTAAATTCATATTTGGCATCCACTCCTGCCCCCATGAAAATGGTCGATTTTTCACCGTTGCTGATCAGGCCGTCAAAATCGATGCGTGCAATGGCATAGCGTACATCAGGATCTGCTTTCAACGTTTTTGTCAGCGTTTGATACTCCTCCAGCCCAAACTCCATCGGGCTCTCTTCTTCTTTATCGAAGTAGTCCTGATGCGCAACAATCAGGTGGCCACTGGCGCGGGCAGCCATCTCTTTCAGTGAGAGATAGGTGAAGTTGGCAAAGCCGCCGCCAATTAAAATAGCCGACACACCGACGGCAGTAATGAGCACCGTGACGAACGCACGGCGACGATTTCTGAACAGATTTTTTATTGCCAGTTTTAACCATTTCATTGTAGAACTCCATCATGAAGCTGATATGAGGTGTGGCAGTGGGAGGACATCCGTTCATCATGGGTGGCGATGATGAATGAGGTGCCGAACTCCTGATGCATTTGGTACATCAGCTCGATGATGCCGGTGGCGGTTTGGGTATCAAGATTGGCGGTGGGTTCATCGGCAATCACCAACTTGGGTTGAGTGATCAGCGCTCTTGCGATGGCGACGCGCTGCTTCTGTCCGCCAGAGATTTGATCCGGCAGGTGGTTTTTGAATCGGGAGATACCCACTCGATCAAGCATGGCGTTGACTTTTTCATCGCGTGCCTTTTTATCCAACCCTAAAAGCGTCAGCGGATATTCGACGTTATCAAAAACGGTCATCACCGGCACCAGATTGAAGCCCTGGAAGATAAAGCCGAGCTGATGGCGACGGATGGTGGTGAGCTCTTTTTCTGTGGCGTGGCTAATATCCTGACCACAGAAAATTAGTTTTCCCTGAGTAGGCTGGTCGATAAGCCCGAAGATATTTAGCAGGGTGCTTTTGCCACTGCCCGATGGGCCCAGCAGGGCGGCAAAGGCGTGCTCAGGGATTTTAATATTGATATTGGAGAGGGCGTTGAGACTGAGATCGCCCTGCCGGTACTGCTTTGAGAGGTTTTCTGTTTCGATAATATTCATGACAAACCAGCTCCTAATGACTTTCTTTAATGCTTGATAACAGGTAACTACTCAGCGTATTCATCTTTTGCCTCAACTCTTCGTTATTTTCGTACTCAATCAGTTACATATGCCCTATATGCTCCCTCTTTCCGTGCGAAAATACCTCGATTTGAGACAAAAGCTAAACACGCTGAATAGTTACGATAACAGCTCAATTTGTCTCGATTTATCACCCTCTTTTTCCGCCATCGCGGCAGCCAGTGCATAAACACCGTTTTTAACTTCAATGCTGGCATCGGTAAATTGGGGTGTTTCCAATATTTCACTGATCAGATCTTTAGCATCTTGGAAGCGATTTAAAAAGTCAGGAAATTGAAAGTAGCTTTGGGCTATATTGAAGCGGATCAATATACTGAGTGCAGTGCCATTGAACTCTGTTGTGTTGTGAATTTCAGTCAGCTCATCCAGCGCTTCATCCATCTGCTCTGAACCCAACTCCACATGCTTCATCTTATTCCATGGCATATAAACGTGGGTTGCCATGATCGATTCGAGTGAGCCCCGGAAGCTTTTAATTAAACTATCAAAAGGCTTGTTGAGCTGAAGCTGGTCAAAATATTTGATCGCCTGCTGCACACGCTCTTCATCATCGCTATTCACTGCTTCGAGATAGATTGCATTGGCCTGGTTGTATTGATCATCACTCATCGCCTGGGCAGAAGTGGTGATACTTAATACGAAAAGTAATAATAAAAAGAGTACGGTTTTCATCGCCAGATCCTGAACTAATGTGGTTGAACTTATATCGTAGAGAGTCGGGTGGTGATGCGCAGTGTTTTGCGACGAATGGTAAATAGGAGTGATAAACCGCTCAGAAGAGCAGGTTAATCTGATATCAACCATACTGTAGAGAAGGGTGGAGGTGAGAGAGCATCTAAATGTCAATTTTAACCATAAATACTGGTAGCTCCTCGTTGCGCTTGAGCCTGTTGACACAGAGCGAGAGTGGTTTGATGCAACGGGATCAGGCGCATCATCAAGGTGTGAGTGTGCATGATCCATCACTTCTGGCGGGTTTTATCGCTTCAATGGGTGAGTCTGAGATTACACTGCTTGTGCACCGGGTGGTGCATGGTGGTACCCGGTTCAGCAGCCCCTGTTTGATTGATGCCGGTGTGGAGGCTGATATTGAACAGTTATCGCTGCTGGCACCATTGCATAACCCATCTGCATTGGCGTGGATTCGATCGGCTCGCGCTCTGTTGGGCGAGCAGCTGCCCCAGGTGGCGGTGTTCGATAGCGCATTTTATAGATCGCTGCCGCCAGTCGCCCAGAGCTATGCGCTGCCCCAGGCGTTGTCTCGGCAATATCATATTCATCGTTACGGATTTCACGGCATTGCCCACCAGGCGATGTTAAACCGCTGGCAGGCAATTAGGCCGAATATCAAAAACGGTGGCCGGGTGATCTCGATACAGCTTGGTTCGGGTTGTTCGATTACCGCTATTGATCACGGTCAGCCAGTGGATACTTCGATGGGGTTTTCACCACTGGAGGGGTTGGTGATGGCCACCCGTTCGGGTGATATCGACCCAACTGTTGTTAGCTATCTACAGCAGCAGTCGGGGTTGAGCCTTGATGAAATTGAGCGGTTACTGAACAGAGAGAGCGGCTTGCTCGGGGTGTCGGGTGAAAGCGCTGATATGCGGGTGTTGCTGGCATCCGATAACCCGGAGGCGGCGCTGGCAGTCGAGCTTTACTGCTACCGTGTGCGCAAATACATAGGCGCTTACCTGGCGGTGCTGGGTGGTGCCGATGCTATTTTGTTTGGTGGTGGTGTGGGTGAAAATAGCCCGCAGGTGAGGGCGAAAATTCTTCAGAATATGGCATGGTTGGGGATCGAACTGGATGTGACTGAGAATGAAAAAACACTGGCAGTGGAGGCGGTGATCAGCCGAGAAAAAAGCGATATTGCGGTGTGGGTGATTCCGGTGGATGAGGCAAAGGTAATGGCAGAGCAGGCGTTGGAGATAACAGGTGGCGGCGTTACCGGCTAAAGCCTCGACCTCCAAAAGCTGGGTTTTGGAGGCCGAGGCTTTAGCCGGTGGGTCTGTTATAAAAAATTAATAAGAGGGTACAAACCAATGGAAGAAGATCAAACCACAGCACAACCGATCTCAAGTAAGGAGTTGGCGCGGATGGATGCCTATTGGCGTGCTGCCAACTATCTTTCGGTGGGGCAGATCTATCTGTTGGATAACCCACTGCTGAAAGAGCCTTTAACGCTCGATCACGTCAAACCGCGACTACTGGGCCATTGGGGAACTACACCGGGTTTGAATTTTATCTATGTGCATCTGAACCGGGTGATCAAGCGTGATGAGTTGCAGATGATCTATCTCGCCGGGCCGGGTCACGGCGGCCCTAGCCTGGTAGCCAATACCTATCTCGAAGGCAGCTATAGCGAGTTCTATCCCAACATCAGTCAGGATGCCGAAGGGATGAGAAAACTGTTTAAGCAGTTCTCGTTTCCCGGCGGCATTCCCAGCCATGTGGCACCGGAGACACCGGGCTCGATTCACGAAGGTGGTGAGCTGGGCTATGTACTCTCCCACGCTTACGGTGCGGTGTTTGATGATCCAGATCTGATCGCCGCCTGTGTGGTGGGTGATGGCGAGGCAGAGACCGGGCCGCTGGCTACCGCCTGGCACGCCAACAAATTTCTTAACCCGGCGACGGATGGTGCGGTATTGCCGATACTGCATCTCAATGGATACAAAATTGCCAATCCAACGGTGCTGGCACGTATCAGTCACGATGAGCTGGAAAAGCTGTTCATCGGTTACGGTTACACCCCTTATTTTGTCGAAGGGTCTGATCCTGAATTGATGCACCAGAAGATGGTAGAAACGCTGGATGTGGTGATAGCCGAAATTAAAGCCATTCAGCAAAAGGCTCGGGTGCATGGTAATAAAACCCGCCCCCGCTGGCCGATGATCATTCTGCGTTCGCCCAAGGGTTGGACTGGGCCAAAAGAGGTGGATGGTAAAAAGGCCGAGGGTTACTGGCGTTCCCATCAAGTGCCGTTTGGCAATCTGGCCAGTGAACCGGGCCACCTTGCGCTGCTGGAGCAGTGGATGAAGAGTTATCGCCCGGAAGAGCTATTTGATGAGCATGGTGCACTGCGTTGGGAGCTTGCGGCGCTGGCACCGGAGGGTGAGCGCCGCATGGGTGCCATTCCTCAGGCTAATGGTGGTCAGTTGCTCAAAGATCTGCTGATGCCCGACTTTAAGGATTACGCCTTAACGGTTGCTGAGCCGGGGCGGAGTGTGGGTGAAGCAACACGCCTGGTCGGTGATTTGCTGCGTGATGTGATGGTGCGCAATCGTGAGGCGAAAAACTTCCGGGTTTTTGGCCCCGATGAAACGGCATCAAACCGACTCGGTGCGCTGTTTGAAGTGACCAATCGCGCATGGCAGGCACAGATGTTGCCGGAAGATGATCATCTGGCAACCGATGGTCGGGTGATGGAAATTCTCAGTGAACACACTTGCCAAGGGTGGCTGGAGGGTTACTTGCTTACCGGTCGTCACGGTTTTTTCTCCTGCTACGAGGCATTTATTCACATTATCGATTCGATGTTTAATCAACACGCCAAGTGGCTGAAAATCACCAGCAGGGAGATCCCCTGGCGACGCCCCATCGCCTCGTTGAATTATCTGCTCACCTCGCATGTCTGGCGGCAGGATCACAACGGCTTTTCTCACCAGGATCCGGGCTTTATCGACCATGTGGTGAACAAAAAGGCGGATATTATCCGCGTCTATCTGCCGCCCGATGCCAATACTCTGCTGCACGTTACCGACACCTGCCTGCGTTCCAAAAATCTCATTAATGTGATTGTGGCGGGCAAACAGCCGCAACTGCAGTGGTTGAATATGGAGGCGGCGATTAAACACTGTAGTGCCGGTATCGGCATCTGGGCGTGGGCCAGCAATGACCAAGGTGGCAAGCCGGATGTGGTGATGGCCTGTGCGGGTGATGTGCCGACACTGGAGACCCTTGCTGCCGTCGATCTGTTGCGCCAGTATCTTCCCGAGCTGAAAGTCAGAGTGATCAATGTGGTTGATCTGATGACGCTGCAACCCAAAAGCGAACACCCACACGGCCTGCCTGACAAGGATTTTGATGCGCTGTTTCCGGCCAATACGCCGGTAATTTTTGCCTATCACGGCTACCCGTGGCTGATCCACCGCCTCACCTATCGGCGCATGTGCCATCATCATCTGCATGTGCGGGGTTACAAAGAGGAGGGGACGACCACCACACCGTTTGATATGGTGGTACTGAATGATATGGATCGTTTTCATCTGGTGATGGATGTGATTGATCGCGTCCCCTCTTTGGGCTCGAACGCAGTCTATTTAAAACAGCAGATGCGCGATAAGCTGATTGAACACAGCGCTTATATTATCGAGCATGGGCAGGATATGGCGGAGATTCGTAACTGGCAGTGGTCTGGTTGATTAACTCTGGTTTGGTGAAAAATTCGGTGTAATAACGGTACTTTAACGTCTTCTACATCCCTAATTATTCTGTTGGTTGTGCTGCTGTCGGCTCTTCTCAGTGGCTATTGGCCGTCGCCACCCCACCCCACGGCCAGCGATATTGAACGGGTATCGACATCGGCGCTACTGGATGGCCCAGTCAACCAAATGACAGACTGGTTTCAGGAAGAGTCTGCACGAAACAGACCGATACTATCCGGGCTGTTTGATCTGAATCGTTATCATAACCGCTAGAGCCGGGGCCTGTTTGAGGGGCTATCACCACAAACTTTCCGGTACGTTGTGGCCCATTCTTACATTAAGTTAACGATTACCCTTGCTAATTCAGAAATATTTAGTATGATACGCGCAGATTTTGGGCTGTAGATACAGCGCATTCGATTTTTCAAAAGAGTTGCACTAGGCCGTAACTCTTCTGCTGGCAACAGCAAATTGACACCGTGTTTACGTGTGTCCCCATCGTCTAGAGGCCTAGGACACCGCCCTTTCACGGCGGTAACAGGGGTTCGAATCCCCTTGGGGACGCCATTTATTGCAAAAGGCTGCACTTCGTTGAAGTGCGGCTTTTTTTATGCCTGTTTGAACTTGTATCCATCTCATCTGCTGACTAATTCAAAACAAGCGATATTGAGGTTAATTTACCAAGTGATGCTCATTGCCATTGAAAAGAAAGCCTGATTGGGGAGTTGAAAAATAATAGCGCCGAAGGATGGCGAGGCATCCTGAATGGGGTTTTCTACAGCCTTGTTAGGGTGAAATCACTGAGCAGCGGGTTACGTTTTTTACCTTAGATGAAAATAATTTATCAAAAGTATATAGATTTTCATATGCTCTGTTAGCGCACCATATTGAGCGAAGTCAGAATAATTCACGAGACTTGACAGCTAACCCTTAGGCTTCAATTCGTCCGAAACAAATTCGAGAATATCACCTGGCTGACATTCCAGAATTTGACAGATTTTCTCCAATGTGGAGAAACGCACGCCCTTAACTTTACCAGTGCGCAGCAGCGATAAGTTCTGCTCGGTAATACCAATTTCAGTGGCAAGTTCTTTGCCGCGAATTTTTCGTTTAGCCAGCATGACATCTAGGTTAACAATAATAGGCATTGAGATTCCCTAGATAAACTGCTTGTTTTCGTTTTCGAGCTTGCTGCCTTTGAGCAATAAATTGCTCATTACCCACATTATCATAGCCAATGCGATTAGTTTAACTTCAGCACTGCCAAAGGAGGCAGCGAGCATTTTTTGGCCAGCAGGGTGATTCATTGATAACAGTATACTGGAAGCCGAAAAGAGCAAGGGTTTGGCAAGGGCTTGTGCAAATAGCAAAATTGAAAATAGTCGTAGATCGTGGCTATTACTGTGATTAAAGAGCTCTCCTTTCGCGAAGTGAGAGAACGCGCGGCGTAAAAAGTAGAGACTAGCCAAAGCAGTGGCAACATAACAGAGGGTCAACAACCACAAACTGTACCACTGCATGTTGGAGACGGTATGCCACTGTATCGGTAGGCTCAGATTATTTTTCGCCATGGCGGCAAATATCTCAATATTAATTAGGAAATACAGGGCGGCTACGGGGGTCACAATAAGTATTGCCATGCAGCTCAAGGCGATTAACCTTGAAAATTTTTGGGTCATATAAACTCCACTTGACATAGTTGTTTTGAAATAATAACTTATCGTTTTATAATAATTAAATCAAGAGGATTGTACCTGTGAATGTTCGTTTGCTCATCGCCACTCTTTTTACCCTGTTTTTATCCCTGCATGCGCCCACCGTTGCGGCACTGACGATGAAGCAGTTTTCTGACATCTGTCATACATCACCCAGCGAATGCAGCGATCATCCGATTATCCAGGCGTATGTTGGTGGGGCCCTTGATCTGCTAGCGACACTCGACGAGCAGACGGGTTATCTGGGAAAAGTGTATTGCAAAGAGACAAAATCGTTATTTGATGTGCCGGCTATTATTCGCTTTATGGAGCAACGGAGTGAGCAATACGCCACGGACAATGCAATGCTGGTGTTAGTACGTTACTTTGAAGAGCATGGTGGCTGTCAGCTATGAGTAAATTGCTGGTGGTTTTGGTCATGTTTAGCATTGTTGGGTGCAGCAACAAAGCGATATACGACAATTTGCGCCTGGATCAGCGTAATAAGTGTGTTGAAGAACCGCTGTCCACCTATTTTGAATGCGTTGAGCGTACGAACAAATCCTATGAAGAGTATGAGCGTGAGCGCAAAGAAATATCAGAGACGCAGAAACAGATGACAGAGAGAAAATAACGACGATTCTGATTCTAGCAGTCAATGGGTGGTTGATGCGCTGGAGCAAGCAATTCATGTGTAATGGGGCGCGTGCATCTAATTGAGTAGTGGGAGGTCTCTAACTTCCAGTCGATTTGTTCAGAGCTTCCTTAAGGGTTGAACTCTTCTGGCCGCTGAATCACGGTGCTGGAGAACTCGTAGATATTTTTTCCGCGTAATATCCTAAGCGCCACGGTGCTTTTTGGTTTTAATTGAGTCACCTGCCTATAGAGTTGACGACTGTTACTGACCGCCTTGCCATTCAGCTCTATCAGTACATCTCCTGGTGCAATGCCCGTGATATGCGCGGGGCTATTGCGGTAGACACGATTGATCAATACACCGCTTAAATTTACCTGGCTAAAGGTCTCAAGTAGTTGAGGGGTCAGGTTTTGGGTATCAAACCCTAACCAGCCTCGCGGAATGAAACCTTGGGTGATGATTTGTTCCATTGCGGCGCGAGCGATATGAATCGGTATTGCAAAGCCGATCCCTTGTGACCCTCCTGAACGCGAAAAAATGGCGGTATTAATGCCAATTAATTCGCCACGGGCATTGATAAGGCCGCCGCCCGAATTTCCGGGGTTAATCGCCGCGTCGGTTTGAATAAAGTCTTCGAAGGTGTTGATGCCAATGTCGCTGCGTCCAGTGGCACTGATAATTCCCAGAGTGACGGTTTGTCCAACCCCAAAGGGGTTGCCGATTGCCATGGTGACATCGCCTACCCGCAGTTTTTCTGACTGGCCGAGTATGATGGTGGGTAGTTGGTCAAGTTCTATCTTCAGTACCGCCAGATCCGTATCGGGATCACCACCAATAAGGCGTGCTTCTGTGGTTCTGCCATCCTGCAGGGCAACTAAAATTTCATCGGCATTTTCTACTACGTGATAGTTGCTGAGAAGATAACCCTCCCTGCTAATGATGACGCCGGAGCCAAGGCTGCGTTCAAGCCGCTGACGTGGAGCCCGCTGATTACCAAAAAAACGCTTTAACAGTTGGTCATCAAAAAAGGGGTTTTTTTCGGTCACTACCTTTGTGGTGTAAATGTTAACAATGGCGGGTGCAGCAGCCTGTACCGCATCAGCATAGGAGACTGGCGCACTGATTTGTTGGATTGAATCAATAATCACCAGAGGCTGGTTGCCACGGAAGAGTTCAGGATAGAGGTAAAATAAAATGAGCAGAGCCAGAAATGCGGCGGCAAGGCCTAAAGTAACGTAGCGATAGATGAACGATAAAAAACCTTCTTGATGCATGTTATTTTTGTTGCAAACTCATATGATAGAACGGGCTGGGAATTATAGGCGAAAAGATGATCGATTTGTGGGATTTAGAGAAATATATCGATGAATTGCTGGGGGTTGGGCAGTTTAATGATTATGCACCGAACGGTCTGCAAATTGAGGGGCGGCGCGTTATTCGTAAGATTGTCACGGCGGTGACGGCAAGTCAGGCGGTGATTGATCAAGCCATTATTAATGGGGTTGATGCCATATTGGTTCACCATGGTTATTTCTGGAAAGGAGAGGCGCAGCCCATTGTAGGCATTAAACAGCGAAGAATTAAAGCATTATTGCAGGCAAATATTAGTCTTCTGGGTTACCACTTGCCACTTGATGCGCACCCAAAATTGGGTAATAACGCGGAGTTGGCAAGGGTGCTTGGTCTGAAAGTGGAGACAACATTTGCGAATGACATTGCGTTCATAGGGGTGATGGAGCAGCCCTGTGTCGGGGAGATATTTGCACAACGGATAAGTGAGGCGCTTGGGCAAAAGCCACTTCACGTGGCTGGAAATAGTAATGTTATCAATAAGGTCGCCTGGTGCAGTGGTGGGGCGCAAGGTTATTTGGCGGATGCGGCACGGCTTGGTGCCGATGCCTATTTAACCGGTGAGGCATCTGAGCAGAGTTTTCATGAGGCGATGGAGTGGGGCCTTCATTTCTACGCTGCAGGGCACCATGCGACCGAACGGTATGGTATTAAAGCGTTGGGTGAGCATTTATCTGCTCAGTTTGGTTTGGCACATCAATTTATCGACCAGGACAACCCTATTTAAAATGATGTATTTTTTGATTTTAAGCGATAAATATGTGCTTAGAAATATCGTTGACGGGCTCTGTAGATTATTCTAGGATCGGTGCGACCATAAAAACAAGCCAGCCTGTTACTTGTATAAATAGAAAAATTGATAAAAAGGTGGCAGGCAAAAGGCGATATAAGATTAGTTGGTCTGCATTTGATTATTCGATGTATCAGTTGGACTGCTTTTAGGTGGTTTTTGGCTTTCTGGTTTTCACCTGACCAAATGTAAATTAATTGTGTGTATAACTAATTAGTAGGTCTGGGTTTTACGCCTGGATAAATAAAAACCAATAATTCTAGATCGAGCAGGAGGGGCAAGATGAGTGATGGTGTTGATCACAGCAAGCGTCGCACACTTACCATAGCAGCGGGTGCCGCCGGTGGTGTTGGGGCTGCGTTTACCGCAGTTCCGTTTGTGGCGTCAATGTTGCCGAGTGCCAAGGCACAGGCAGCAGGTGCGCCGGTAGAAATTGATATTAGTCGCATGGAACCCGGTCAGCGTATTACCGCTGAATGGCGTGGCAAGCCAGTATGGGTTATTCGCCGTACCAAAGAGCAATTGAAGGGGTTGGACGATATTGTGCCATACCTTCGCGACCCGAATTCAGAGTTGCCGATGCAACCTGATTATGCAGAAAATGCTTATCGCTCAATCCGAGAAGAATTTGTTGTACTGGTTGGTATTTGTACCCATCTTGGTTGTTCCCCGACATTTCGTCCTGAAGTGATAGCCGCAGACTTGGGTGAAGAGTGGCGTGGTGGTTTCTTCTGTCCGTGTCATGGCTCCAAGTTTGATTTGGCTGGCCGCGTATTTAATGGTGTTCCCGCGCCTAAAAACCTCGAAATTCCACGTCATAAATTTATTAGTGACACGGTGATTCTTGTGGGTGCTGATGACCAGGGGGTTGCATAGGATGAAGAATAAAATACTTGAGTGGGTCGATGATCGCTTTCCACTGACCAAAACATTTAATGAACACCTGGGTCAGTACTACGTTCCTAAAAATTTCAATATGTGGTACTTCTTCGGTTCACTGGCCATCATGATGCTGGTGATTCAAATTGTCAGCGGCATCTTCCTGACCATGAACTACAAACCAGATGGCCTGTCAGCGTTTGGTTCTGTTGAATACATCATGCGTGATGTTGAGTGGGGCTGGTTAATTCGCTATATGCACTCAACTGGTGCCTCTTTCTTCTTTATCGTTATCTATCTGCATATGTTCCGAGGCTTACTCTACGGATCATACAAGAAACCCCGTGAGCTGGTGTGGATGATCGGTGTTGGTATCTTCCTGTTGTTGATGGCTGAAGCTTTCATGGGTTATCTGCTGCCATGGGGGCAGATGTCATACTGGGGAGCGCAGGTTATTATCTCGTTATTTGGTGCGGTGCCCTTTATCGGGCCTGAGCTGGCGTTGTGGATTCGTGGTGACTTTGTGGTTGCTGATGCAACGTTGAATCGCTTCTTTGCCTTCCATGTAATTGCGGCCCCGCTGGTGCTGTTAGGGCTGGTTGTTGTACATATTACCGCGCTGCATGAGGTGGGATCTAACAACCCGGATGGCATTGATATCAAGAAAGATAAAGATGAAAATGGTATTCCCCGTGATGGTATTCCCTTTCATCCTTACTACACCGTTAAAGATGCCTTTGGTGCGTCGCTGTTTTTGATCTTTTTCTGTGCTGTGATGTTCTTTTGGCCAGAGGGTGGTGGTTATTTCATTGAAGCACCAAACTTTGTACCGGCAGATCCACTGAAAACACCGGATCATATTGCACCGGTTTGGTATTTCACGCCGTTTTATACCATCTTGCGTGCTATTCCGAGTATTGCTGGTTCACCGTTTCCAGGTGTTGTTGCAATGGGTGCTTCGACCTTGATCTTCCTGTTGTTGCCTTGGTTGGATCGCAGCCCGGTGAAGTCAATTCGCTATCGTAGTACTACCTTTAAACTTTGGGTGACGATGTTTGTGATTGTGTTCTTCATCCTGGGCTATTTGGGTACCAAAGCACCTAGTCCTGTGTTTAATATTATTGGCCAAATCTGTACCGTTCTGTACTTTGCATTCTTTGTTTGCATGCCTTGGTACACCAAGAACGAAAAGTGCAAGCCAGTACCAGAAAGGGTGACCAACAAATGAAAAAGCTAATGATCGCCATCTTGATGATGGCACTCCCTGCCTTGGGAATGGCTGCGGGCAGTTCAATTCCTCTGTTGTCTGCGAATATTGACCTGGACGATAAGGAGTCTCTGCAACGGGGCGCGACGATATTTGTAAACAATTGCTTGAATTGCCACTCAGCCCACTATATGCGTTACAACCGCATGAGTGAGGATCTTGGCATATCTGAGTCCGATCTGAAGGCGATGATGTTCACAACTGATCGAGTGGGTGACACCATGAAGGTTGCACTGGATCCAAAAGAGGCGAAATCCTGGTTTGGTACGGTGCCCCCTGATTTGACTGTTATTGAACGCTTTCGTGGTGCAGACTGGTTGTATACCTACTTTCTTTCATTCTATAAGGATGATAGTCGCCCATTTGGTGTGAATAATCTGCTGTTCAAGGATGTGGGCATGCCACATGCCTTGACGGGCATGCAGGGTCTTGCCGATCCAATTTATAAGGACGTTACGCTGCCTGACGGTACGATTATTCAGGTTGTGGATGGTATTTCACAACCAGCGGGAGGCTCAATGAGCGTGCCTGATTACGAGGAGTCTGTTCGTGACCTGGTCGGTTTTATGGTCTATATGGCGGAGCCTGCTAAATTGGTACGTTACGATCTGGGTTGGAAAGTGATTGCGTTTTTGATCTTTCTTACTTTCCTGCTTTATCTGTTGAAGAAAGAGTATTGGCGCGACATACACTAAGTTAGTTGCGGTAAATACGTGAAGAAGGGGGACATTGTCCCCCTTCTTCGTTTATAATGGCTCAATATTTTTTCAACCCTGTTTTTTTAGGAGATGTACGCATGGCGTCATTGGCCAACCGACGTTCGATCATGACTCTCTATTCCAATCCGAACTGTATTCATTGTCATCGAGTACGAATTGTATTGGCAGAGAAGGGAATCAATCACGAGGTGATTGAAGTCGATCCAGACAACCTGCCGGAAGATCTGCTTGAGCTTAACTCATATGGCTCAACCCCCACTCTGGTTGACCGGGATCTGGTACTTTTTGGTTCCCAGGTGATCATGGAGTATATGGATGAGCGTTTTCCACATCCGCCACTCATGCCGGTCGATCCAGTTATGCGTGCACGCAGTCGCTTGATGCTGCACCGGGTGGAGCATGACTGGTATACCTTGGTAGAAGAGATCAATACCAAAGGCGAAAAGGCAGTTGCCAAGGCTCGTAAAGAGTTACGTGAAAGCTTGACCATGGTTGCGCCTGTTTTTGCTCAGGGTGCCTATTTCATGAGTGATGACTTTAGCTTGGTTGATTGTGCGATTATTCCGGTGTTATGGCGCTTGCCACGTTACCGTATTGAGTTACCCGCCGAGGCTCAAGTGATTACTGATTATGCTGAAGCACTCTTTGAGCGTGAAGGATTTCAGGCTAGCTTGTCTGAGGCTGAGCGAGAAATCAGAGCAGTTTAATTTATGGATGAAATGAATTCGAGCCGGCCCTATCTGGTACGCGCCATTTATGAATGGATTGTTGATAACCATCTCACTCCCCACCTTCTCGTTAATACCGAAATTGATGGGGTGGTTGTTCCCGAACAATTTATTGAGGATGGAAAAATCACCCTCAATATCAACCCGAGTGCGGTGAAATCACTGCAGTTGGGTAACGAGCAAATTCAGTTCAGTGCTCGCTTTAGTGGTCAGCCAATGAATTTGTACGTGCCTATTCATGCTGTGTTGGCTGTTTATGCTCGGGAAAATGGCCGGGGCATGGTTTTTAATGAGAGTGCTGATACTGCTGATTCACCGGAACCACCTGAAAATAAACCAGATAAACGTAAGCCTAAGCCTGGATTGACACTGGTTAAATGAGGAAGCCCTGAACAAGTCCTGATTATTTTAGGCTAAGCGAAAACCTAACCCGACTTATTCAGAGCTTCCATAAAAACACCCGCTTTGCGGGTTTTTTTTTGGAGCTATTTAATGAGATTTCTAGAACCGTTAACGGCGGGTCGCTTGATAAAGCGTTACAAGCGATTTTTGGCTGATGTTGTGCTCGCCAACGGTGAGTTGGTGACAGCGCATTGCGCTAACACCGGTTCGATGAAAAATTGCCAGCCTGAAAATGCGCGTGTGTGGCTCAGTCATTCAGACGATCCAAAGCGAAAGCTCGCTTATCGTTGGGAGCTGGTTGAAGTGGCACCCGCTGTTTTAGCAGGCATTAATACCAACCTCAGTAATAAGTTAGTGAGAGAGGCTATTGAGCAGGGCACTATTTCGGAGTTACAGGGCTACCGGAATATCCGGGCAGAGGTGCGATATGGTGATGAAAAGAGTCGGGTCGACTTTTTGCTTAGCGAACATGCTGAATTACCTCCCTGTTATGTGGAGGTCAAAAATGTCACCTTGTGGGATCACGGCTGTAAAGGTTATTTCCCGGATGCGGTAACCGCAAGAGGTACCAAACATCTTCGAGAGCTGATGTTGATGGTTGAACAGGGTTACCGTGCCGTGCTCTGTTTTTGTGTACAGCACACCGGCATTGAGAGCGTGAGTAGCGCAGACGAGATTGATCCTCTTTATGGTGAGGTTTTGCGAGAAGCGATGGCCAGCGGTGTAGAGGTTATTGCCTATCGTGCAGATATCACTACAGAGTCAATATCATTGACACGTTCTATTCCAGTTGTTATTCAATGAGTTGCTTTGAGGTCGAGGATTTACGCCGGGGTCTGTTTGCATACTCTCAATTGGCATATGTGTGTAAGCGAACTGAGAGCAATAAAAAAGCCGCCGAGTGATCGACGGCTTTCTGTTTAGCCTAAGAGATGTAGAGTTTATTAAAATACCGCTCTTACTTGTCTTTTTGCCTACCCTATCTAGGCCGGTATTCGTTGCGTAGCTCACTATGCGCCCAATACCGGCCTAGATAGGGTGAACAAAAATTCGGCGTAATAACGGTACGTTAACTTCTTCTACATCCCTAAGTTCCGAGCATGATTTTTTAGTCTTTATTAATCAATGAGTTGTCTGACTTTTTAGTAAAAAGAGACTCCTTAAGGAGGAAATATGCGCAGTATAAAAAAACAGCGTGGCATGTCAGTGACTGCATTGTTTCTGATTTTAGCGGTGGTCGGAATGTTTTCGTTGGTCGCGATTAAAATAATTCCCATCTATATGGAAAATGGTCAAATTGTCTCCGCCATGAGCCGCCTAGTGGAAAAAAGCCGGCAGGATGAGATGAGTGTGGCAGAGGTCAGGAAGAGTCTACGTAGCCGCTTCAGCATCGAGAACATTAAGGTGATTGATGAAGATTATGTTGATATTGAAATTCAACCCAATGGAGACCTTCTACTCTATGTCGAATATGAGGATCGTACCAACCTATTCGGCAATGTTGATTTGATTGTCTCATTTGAAGAAGAAATAGGTGCAGCTGATTGATGGTTGATTTAGATAAACTGTCACGTAGACTGCAATATTCATTTCAAAATATTGCGCTGTTGAATCAAGCATTAACCCATCGCAGTATTGGGGCGAACAACAATGAACGGCTGGAGTTTTTGGGCGACTCCATTCTCAACTTTGTCATCGCAGCACAACTTTTCCAGCAATTTCCCGGTGAAAGTGAAGGGGTGTTAAGCCGACTGCGTGCCAGCCTGGTAAAAGGTGAAACATTGGCCTTGCTGGCCAAGGATCTTGAGCTGGGTGACTACCTTTCTCTCGGGCAGGGAGAGATGAAGAGCGGTGGCTTTCGTCGGGAGTCGATATTGGCCGATGCGTTTGAAGCGATTATTGGTGCGGTTTACCTGGATCGCGGTTTTGACCAAGCAAGGGCACTGCTGCTGCGCCTGTTTGCGGCAAGATTAAAAATAATATCACCTGATGTGACCATAAAAGACCCTAAAACCCGCTTGCAAGAGCATCTGCAAGGGTGCAAAAAAGAGCTGCCAAGCTATACGTTGGTCTCACTTGAAGGGGAAGCACATGAGCAGCAATTTGTTGTCTCCTGTCAGATTAAAGGGGTGGATCAATTGACGGAAGGGAAAGGTTCCAGCCGTCGTAAAGCGGAACAAGCCGCTGCACAAAATTTTTTGGAGAAATTGGGTTTATGAGCAAATTAGCCGAAGGCTTTCGTTGTGGTTATGTGGCGATTGTCGGGCGCCCCAATGTGGGTAAATCGACGCTGTTGAACTATATTCTTGAGCAAAAAATCAGCATTACCGCCCACAAACCACAAACCACCCGCCACCGCATTTTGGGTGTGAAAACAACCCAACAGGCACAGGTGATCTATATTGATACCCCCGGCATGCACATGCAGGGCAAACGAGCAATGAACCGCTATCTTAATCGAGCGGCGAGCGCCTCGATTGACGATGTCAACGTAGTGGTGTTCGTGGTGGAAGGCGACCGTTGGAATGGTGATGACCAGATGGTACTGGAACGACTCGAAAAAGTAGATGTGCCGGTTATTCTCGCGGTGAATAAAACAGATAAAATCAAGCAGAAAAGCGAACTGTTACCCGTCATCGAGTCATTGTCAGGTAAGCGAAAGTTTGCCGCCGTAGTGCCGGTATCCGCCCGTAACAGCGACAACCTTGATCGCCTACAGTCTGAAATTATACAGTTACTGCCCGAATCCGATGTGATGGTTTTCCCTGAAGATCAAGTGACAGACCGCAGCATGCGCTTTCTCGCCGCAGAGCTGATTCGGGAAAAGCTGATTCGGGCGTTAGGTGAAGAGCTTCCCTATGCTCTGACCGTCGAAATCGAAGTGTTTAAAGAAGAGAAAAAACGCATTCATATTTGTGCACGGGTCTGGGTTGAACGCTCAGGTCAAAAGGCCATCGTTATCGGAAAAGGGGGCGAAGTACTCAAACGTGTGGGAAGCGATGCACGAAAAGATATGAATAAACTGTTTGACTCCCGGGTGCACCTAGAGCTGTGGGTGAAAGTGAAAGAGGGGTGGTCTGATGACGAACGAGCCCTGCGTAGCTTAGGTTACGACGACCAGTAAGATGCCGCGCACCAGTCTGCAACCCGCCTATCTGTTGCACCACCGCCCTTATCGAGAGACCAGCTCGATTCTCGAACTTTTTACAGCGGAATATGGGCGTGTTGCGGTGGTGGCCAAAGGGGTGAGGCGAAAAAAATCGCGTTTGCAGCCGCTTCTTCAACTCTACCGGCCACTGTTACTCTCCTGGCGGGGGCGGGGCCCGCTCTATTCACTTGACCAAGCTGAAGAAAATGGTGCCATGCATTCGTTAGCCGGCATCTCAATGATGAGTGGCTTTTATATCAATGAACTGTTGGTGAGATTGTTGCACCATGAAGATGCCTACCCCGCCCTCTATGCCACCTACGAATTGCTACTCCAGCAACTGTCACAGGGTGATATCGGTGCCGAATTGGAATGGTTGTTGCGACAATTTGAATTGAGATTACTGCATGACCTGGGGTATGGCCTTAACCTCGAATACGAGGTTGAAACAGGTGAACCACTGCAACCCGAACAGCGTTACCACTATTTACCTGAGCAGGGTGCTTTTTATTGGCAGGAGAGTGGCGTGGGTGTGCCACTGCATGGTGCCACCCTGCTAGGTCTTGCCAGCGGAGAGCTGAACGAATCGCGCAGCCGTCGTGAGGCGAAGCAGCTGATGCGTCGCATGTTGGCCTCCCTGTTGGGAGATAAGCCGCTGAATAGTCGGGAGCTGATACGGCAGATGATGTAACGTAAGGCGCCCGTAAAATAGTTGATTGAGGAGTTAATGTGACACAGCAAAGCAATATTCTGTTAGGGGTCAATATCGACCATGTAGCGACCATTCGCCAGGCGCGTGGTACCCGTTACCCAGACCCGATTCAAGCCGCAATCGAAGTGGAGCAGGCCGGCGCTGATGCCATCACACTGCACCTGCGCGAAGATCGTCGCCACATACAGGATCGTGATGTTGAGATGCTCAAAGATATTCTGCTGACCCGCATGAACCTCGAGATGGCCGTCACCGATGAAATGCTGGCTATTGCCGAGAAGATAGCCCCAGAAGAGTGCTGCCTGGTGCCTGAGCGTCGTGAAGAGCTGACGACCGAGGGCGGACTGGCAGTGGTGGGGCAAGAAGAGCGAATGAGAGCCGCATGTGAGCGACTGGCCGCAGCGAATGTTCGGGTCTCACTCTTTATTGACGCCGACTGTGCACAGATTGAAGCGGCCAAAGCAGTGGGTGCGCCAGTGATTGAGATTCATACCGGCCACTACGCCGATGCAGAAACAGCACGCGAACGTGAGGTCGAATTGGCACGTATTAAAGAGGCGGTGGCCTTTGGTAACTCAATCGGCTTGCATGTGAATGCCGGGCACGGCCTCAACTATCAAAATGTGCAACCGATCGCCGCATTGGCTGAAATAAAAGAGCTGAACATTGGTCACGCCATTATAGCCCGGGCGCTGTTTACCGGCTTACAACCCGCAGTGATTGAAATGCGACGCCTGATGGAATCTGCCCGTAGATGATTGTCGGCATCGGTACCGATATTGTTGTTGTCGCCAGAATGGCGTCGGGAATAGAAAAATACGGAGAACGCTTTGCCAGCCGGATTCTTTCATCCAATGAATTAGCGATTTTTAGCCGGCATGCCAACCAGGCCCACTACCTAGCCAAACGATTTGCTGCAAAAGAGGCGGTGGTTAAAGCGCTGGGTTGTGGTTTTCGTGACGGAATCAGCATGCGACAGGTAGAGATCAGCAATGATCCACTCGGCAAGCCGCAGGTCACCCTGCACAACAAGGCTGCGGAACGGGCCGGTAACATGGGTGTGACAGAGATTTTACTCTCATTATCGGATGAGCGAGAGTACGCCGTTGCCTACGTTGTGGCCCAAAAATGTTGATGGCATAAATAGCCCTTGCGTTCTAACTTTTTTTTGTTAGAATACGCCACAAGTTGATGCGGGGTGGAGCAGTTTGGTAGCTCGTCGGGCTCATAACCCGAAGGTCATAGGTTCAAATCCTGTCCCCGCTACCAATTCTATCTATTAAGGCTTGGGACTTGTTATCATTTGCTGGTAATAGTTGGAGTTTTTTCAGTTTCAGGGGGGTAGTCATATCCACACTCTCTTTAGCAATATTCAAAATACCGGCAAGATCACCATATAGATCAATAGCTAGCTCGCCATCCCTTGGTGTTAGTACAATTTTCTCGATTAATGCTCTTAGATGCTCTGCTGCTTCGCCGCGTGATCCATCTTTATTTAGTGAGTTTCGCAAATTCTCTACACTTTCGCGGTAGCGCGCAGCCATGCAAGGGTGCAGCAAAGGCTCGTTTGAATCTTTATGAGCTGCCATAACACGCTCTAATTCTTCTACGCGGCTCGTCAGGTTTACCAAATCACCCTTGACCATAGAAGCCGGAATACCGTCTTTGATAGCCTGCACAAGGTTATGACGTTCTTTGCTAAGCTTGTTTAATTCACTGTGATAACGCTTTTGCGCCGTGTTTTTATCTTTTTGCAATATACTCAAGTGCTTCGTATATTCCTCGCAAAATATCTGTACCAGTTCGCTTTGCATCAATCGTGATTGCAGAGCGCTTAATACATGATTTTCTAATATTTCGCGTTTGATGGTTTGACGGTTGCTACATACAGCTAGCCCTTTGTTTTTAGAAGTCGAGCAGCCGTAATAATGTGCATTGACTTTGGAGTACCCACCGCCACATACGCCACATTTTGTAAGCCCTGAAAGTAAATATTGCGGGCGGTTTTGACTCCAAAGCCCTGCATTTTTTCGGTCTAAGGTTTTTTGGCGTGCTTTGGCGGCATCCCATAGTTCTTGGCTGACGATTCGAAGCTCAGGAATTTCTTGTCTGATCCATTCAGACTCTTCATTCAACCGTGCAACGCGCTTGCCTGTGTCAGGGTTTTTAATGGAACGTTGCCGATTCCATATGAGATGGCCAATATACAACTCGTTGTTTAATATGCCGGTTCCGCGTTTGCGATTGCCGTTAATTGTTGACTGCCCCCAAGCACTACCAGATGGGCAGGGAATGCCCTCCTCGTTAAATGTGGCTGCAATGGCTTTGGGAGATTTGTTGTGATGAGCATATTCAATGAATATGCGTTTGATTATTTCGGCTTGGTTTTCGTCTATCTCGCGATCACCCTTGATAGCTTCGCCAGAAGCATCAAAGTGCTTTACCACTTTATAGCCATAGGCTAATCCGCCGCCAGATTTGCCCTTTTCCACACGCCCGCGTAATCCCCTTCGGGTTTTATCTGCTAGGTCTTTTAAAAACATAGCGTTCATAGTGCCTTTTAACCCGATATGTAGAGAAGAAATCTCTCCTTCAGAAAGTGTGATGATCTTCACACCCGCAAATTCCATGCGCTTAAAAAGACCTGCAATGTCTTCTTGGTCACGAGATAGACGATCCATAGCCTCGGCTAAGAGAATGTCGAACTCACCGTTCATAGCCGAGGTCATAAGGCTTTGAATACCGGGGCGCAGGAGCGATGCTCCTGAAATACCCATATCTGAATAGCATTGCTGTATTTCCCAGCCTTTAATATCTGCTTTTTCGCGGCAAAGCCGGACTTGGTCTTCTATGGAAGATGTACTTTGCAGGTCACTGGAGTAGCGAGCATAAATGCTTACACGTTTTATCATAGTTAATTACCACCTTTATTTGGGTGATGGTCAGCAGCGCGTTTGCGGTAATCTTCTTCAGCAGCATGGCGCGCCATAAGCCTAACCAGCGCAATAACTCGCGCATCTAAGGAGTCCTGATTATGACTCCGATTTGCCAGACCTTGCAACTCAGCCTGCTTATTTTGTTCGGCAGGCTTATTCATCATAAATTCTCAAAATTGGGCGGAAAGCTTGTGGTATTTCCGCCCTTACAAGTTTGAGGCGCGTGATCTTGCATATATTGGATGGTGCGCTAGGGGTGAACTGCGCAAATACAAGACCATGCGCTTGTATAACTATTATAAGTTGATGCTGGTTAACAAACGGTAAAGAAAAACCTTCAAACATGGCTGTGACAGCCAGTTTTGAGTGAGTTATTAAGTTAAGGTTAATGGGCATGGCGCTCATGTGCGTCTCCCAAGCTTATGGCGGACAGGCTTATCCTTCGGATAATTCTTTTCGTGATAAGGCGATTTTTTTGCCAAACTTCTCCATGGCTCAATCTGAAAGTAAGCATAGCGATGCGCTTTGATCACCATTTGCCCATCAATAGCAATTAATTGATGATCCAAATCCATGCGCCCAATCTCATCGGGCGTGACCACAGGGGCTGCGCGTTCATTAATAGATAATCTCCAAGGTGAGTGAGGATTAGATTGATCCCTCGAATATGAACGCGCCTTTTTAGTGCTATTACCGATGCGCGCGCTCCAGCCTTTGCGATCAAGCTCGCCCCTTATGCTCCAAGCTTGAACAAGACTTGATTGCTCTTCAATTAGCCCAGCCATTTGAGTGCCGTAAATCTCTATAGGCTGCCTACGTGATTGAAATACCATCCACAGGCGAACACCCTTGCTGGGAAGAAGTGATAAAGCTTTGGATAGATTAGGCAGCTTACCGATATTGCCCATCTCTTCTAATAACATCATCATATGCGCAGTCTTCGGCGCGGCGGCGGTTGCCTCTAGCAGCAACATAGCGATTAGCCCAAGGGCAGAGCCGTGAGTTTCAAGCTTGGCTTCTGGCAGAATCACATAAAGGGTGGTATTACCATCAAGCACGTCTGATAATTTAAAATCAGAGCTACTCATAGCCTGACCCATTAATGAGTGCGTATCATAAATCTCAAGAGCGTTCATCGCATTATCACGAAACGCGCCGAAGGTTTTTATATATTCATCTTTTAGCATTTCTGATAAAGCATTACCGTAATCATGAAGTAAGCCGTTAAGCCAATCGCTATCACGCATCTCTACGGCTATTTGCTTTTTATCCTCTGAGCTTGACCAGATAAGCTTGCGAAGTGTTGGCAAATTGCAATCACTCGGCATAAAGAGAGGCATATAAAGTAAGAAGGTGATTAGCAAACGGCGCGCGCCGTTACGAAAAAACACACCATCACCCATATCATTGGGCTTTTCTGAGATGAGCTGGAAGGCAACGGAGCGCGCAAGATCAGGCAAATCCTTGCCTTTATTATTCATTACATCATCAACTAAGATGCGTAGAGGATTAAAGTTTTGCCCTTCAATTCCCAGCACATTAAACGGATTAAAGATTAAAACATTTGCCCCGCGAGACTTTCGGTAGCTCGCAGTGATAGCGGTAAGCTCGCCCTTAACATCGGTAACAAACATAGAGCCGCTAAACCAGTGCATAAGAGCTGGCACAATTACAGAAATAGTCTTACCCGTTCGCGAAGGCGCGAAGGTGAGCATATGACCATTACCACTTGCAAAGGGATCGTAAAATAATGGCTTGCTTCCAAATGAGCCAATGTAAAAGCCATTGGTTAATTTCTTAACGAAACTATCTTCACTGGTTGCGAGGCGCGCATGACCATATTCGTTAGAGATAACCCTGCTTTCGTGAAGAAGGTTTATTTGATGTGTTGCCTCAAAGGCATGATGCAGGAAGATAAAAATATTTTTGATAAATGCCAAAGCAGCAATAATCATTACCGCCATGCCCCATCCATACCAACCATTAAGGCTAGATAGCCACCAGCCTGCAATAAGCAAGGCTAGTGTGAAGCTGATATGAATGAGGGCGGCTAACACGGATTATTTCTTAATATTTAAGGTTTGAAGACCTGAAAGAGACACGCCGAGAGAATGAAAGAATCTTTCAAGCTCTACGTCAAGATTCTGTGTTGATACAAATTCAAGATCGGGAAGCCCCGACAAATTATCCTTATCGTAGCTCCCCGCCCAGAACACAAAGAGTTTCGAATTGCTCTCTTTTTTTGTAACGCTAAGACCAGATAAGCCTTTTTCATATTTAACCGTATTCATGCCATCTGTTACGACAATAACGATATTAGGGAAATTTATTTTTGAGTGTTTTGTAGTGGTTGAAAAACCTGTGGAAATTGCTTTATATAAAGCAGTCACGCCACTTGCTTGCAAAGGTTGGTTTAGCAGATAAGTTGATGCAGGGCAGCTTATCTGCCTATTAACATCACGCGCACTCAAATAATTAACATCATTGCTAAATGTAATTAATTGGCAGCGCGTAAAATCCGGCAGGTCATGCATGAACTGCTTGGTTGCCTTAATCACTTGATCCATATGCCCATCCATTGAGCCGCTGGTATCAAGCGCAATGGTGATCGGAATAGTAAGTGATCCCGGAGTTTGCAACGGCGTATAGCTATAACCCAATGGATTGAAATCCACATCAAACATGGCAATGTCTTTTGGATTGGGAGCTATAATTTCATTGTTGATCCCATAGAACAGTGCTGATACTTCGCCACCATTAACGCTTGCTATGCTGACATGGCTAACGCCGCCGCCAGCAATAATGATAATTCCTGCATCTTTATGAAGTCCGAAAGATTTAAAGGCTCGCCCATCCCTAAGCTTCAAATCTGATCGCCTAACTTTAAGGGCGAGCAGATCATCATGCGAGGCAGATAGGTCTATTTGAAAATCCACCTTGCCAAGTGTTTTGATAAATTGGTCAGGATCATTGATCTCAAATTCACTGGTTTGCAGCTCTTTGGGCTGTATAACTGCAATCGCAAAAGCTTGGTTTGAGATCAGGGTAAGTAAAATAGTTTTAAGCAATAGCTTAATCATTTTGATACCTCCAGATTTAGACCTTGTTGTAATGAGTATTTTGAGCGTTCAATATCTTTGATGCTCATTGATGTGTTGTTTTGTGCGCTCCATATAAATGACGGTACTAAGAACTCTTCCCATACGCTCATTTGGTGCGGAGATACCCAGTAGAAATCTATTGAACGTGTGCCTTCAAAAGAACTTAGCGCTTGATTGATATTGCCTTTCACGGGCGGCATTTGTGGCAATGTGATAGAGGTGGTCTTGTCGCAAGGGCGCTTTGTGTCAATCAGCGAGGAAAACACGATCACATGAGCTTTGGTAAAGCCTTGGCGTTTAAGCGCACGCATATTGCTGGCTAACTCATTAAACGCGCCGGGTAAGTTATTGCAATTATCTGGCACGGACTTAATGCTGTTTACCAAAGCAAGTGCGCGCACTGGTTTACGCTTTAAATCACTTGGGCTTCCCGACCAAACCGTGCGACCAATGGAGGTACTAATCACATCGATATGTGCGTGTGAAAACTCACGCTTGCGGGTAAGTTTTCTTAGCTGGGATAGCATATGCATCTTGTAACGATCTGCTTCATTTGGCTCGATCAACACACCACTATCATCCATGATGATCTGGATAGTGGTTTGAGTGCCTTTGGCTAATACAGTGGATGAAATGCAGAAAGCAAGAATTAGTAATGGTAGAAGTTTCATGATTGTTCCCCTTTTAAAGCGCGTTTGGTTGAGCGAATGATATGAGCCGTCGCTAAGCCCATAGCCGCGTTGGTGATGATTAGAGCGATGCTCATAATCAACATTGGGTAAAAACTAGCTTCATTACCTACTAGACCAGCAATAGGCGAAGGTGCGGTTTCTTCTTCAATTCGCATATACAGCGCGGCGAACTCTGTGGCGATTACGAAGAGATATAGCAGGGCGAATAGTGCAGTGATGATTACGTGAAGCCCGTTAGAAAAGAAGTTTTTAGTATCATGAAAGATTTCATGATGACGTTCTAGCAATTGACCGAACAGAAATACTGGGGTAGCAACGGCGGCAAGCCCTAAAACGCTATTGATTAATGTTCCAACAGAAATGTTGGAAAGGAGAGGTATGTCGGGCAGGTCCAGCACATCCAGTACAAATAAATCACTTCCTACAGTATTCACAAGGGCGTAGTTACTGGTATGAAGTAGCCAATTCCCACCTTCCGCTAGAAAGATGAGAAATAGCTTACCGTAAAGCCAGAGCCTATCGCTCGGTTCCAGCGAACTTGGGCTATGCCCACCTCTTGGTGGCTGCCAAGTTTCGTAGTTTTCGTTATTATCAGGCATATAAAGCCTCCTTTAAATTTTTTATTTCATGTTCCATCGTTCTTGCCTCCTCTGGCTTTGTTGTTCCCTTTGTGTGAATTAATGATGTGTAGAATTTGAGTTATAAGCGAAGCTAAATATCCTATAGCCCAAAGACTTTCCTCAGAGCTAATGGCTATTACGATGCCGTAGATCAATGAGCAGGTAAGTGCAATGTTGAATAAAGTTGTCAGCACTTTTTTTGGAGCTATTGGTTTCATAACATGTCATTTCCCGATGCGGTTTTTGCCTATTCTCCTGATCTGGATTTGAAGTGAAATATGCAAAAAATACGGAAACATCCGTAAATCTACGGAAAAACAAGTAGCTCAACTGTAAGTTCATTGTTTTTATTGACTTAAAAGATATTTTTCTTTACGGATAATTAATTCTTATGGGTAAGAATATTGGGAGTGAAACAAGAAAGGGATGTTATGAGTGATGTACAAAATGAAAAGCCAAAGATAACTGTAGATGATATAGAAGCAGTAAGACTTAATATAAAAAATGTTGATCCAGCAGTGCGGCATGCATTTACTGAGACCTGTAATATGCAATGTTGGGACAGAGGTGAAGTAATCTCTCAGTTGATGGAACAATGGGTAAGAAAAACGTGGCGCTTAGGTAATACTGCTGATGCATTAATCGACGGATATAGGCTATGGAAGGTTGATCAGCTTAGAGAAGAGGCTGATAGTTCAAATTCTGTAGATAACTCATCAACTGTGCCAGGGAATGAATAGTCTAGGCTGAGTTTTTGTCAATGATGTATCATAATTCTCCTTAATATAGGTAATGATTTATCTGTAGTAAATGCAATCACTACGTTTTATAGGAGCTTTGAGGTGCTCCTTATATGAACAAGATGACTAAGCAGAGTAAACTCACGCCTGAAAATGCAGCACTACTGAAAAGAATTGCAGAATATGGAGTGGAGAAGCAAAGACCGTGTCACCCTAAATCAAAAGACTTTGTGTATTTGTGGGAAGGTAGGGTTTTTCGAAAATTTATTCTTCGGCGAAAAGACTTAAAACAAAAGTTTACGCAGCTTTTTGAAGGTGAGGGTAACATTAATATTTCGTTTCAGACTTTTAGTGTCTGTTATAGCGGAATGGGACAAAAAAGTACCCAGAATGTCTTTTTTCTTGCCGCAGAGCTTCATGGTTGTACACCAACAGAATATCTAAGAGAATTTGTTGAATTTTGCATTAACGAAGAAGGTTTTACTCCAAGAGCGTTTAAGGAAGATGATGAGGTTATACAAAAGCTTTTAGGGAAAAATAAAGCGCCAGAAAAAACATTTCAGTCATCACTTCAAGATATTGTAACGATTAACAGTGAAATTGATGAAATACGAGCTATAGTCAAATCTGGTGTATGGGCCATCAAGCAGCATCACGATTCTGTTGTTCTTGTTTGATACCATCACTGAATTTCACCCCAGCAATAACATCCGCTAGCAAGCTATACCCTCGTAATCTGTGCCAGCGTTTTT
>JAFLJP010000016.1 GCA_022712945.1 Gammaproteobacteria bacterium
TTCTATGTGCTGGTGATGCCATGGATCATTTATTTAGTGATGAAAAAGTTACGTAACACAAAACAGTATTAACAAAGGGAAGCAGGGAAATGTCATTAGCACATCAAGTAATACAAAATATAAATGCTCAAACGGCCACGGTTTCCAGTATGGCGTCATCCGGGAATAATGCCTCCCAAAATGAAAATACCTTGGCAGCCATCAATGCGCTGCAGGCGGCGCAAAATTTTGCATCGATGATGAAGGACCTTCCTATTACGGGTGGCCTGTTATCGGGCGCAAGCCTATATGAAAATGTAGACAATGGCTATGAAGACATTGCTGATAAGGGATATATTGACAATAGCACGGCACTTGCTATTGCCTCAGATATTACTGGAATGTTGAGTGTGGCATTTTTACGGATTCCAATGGTAGCCACTACCCTCGCGGTCATTTCAACCGGTTTGGCGATCAGCTCATTGGTGGCAGGGGAAGAGCAGGGTGACTTGGGTGACCTGTTGGTATCGATACTTGAAACCGCTCAGGAAATTTTTGCCGAAGATGGGGGGTCAGAGGCACAAGTCGAGGCGATGGTGGGTGAGATGTTAGGTGTTGAGCCTGATTTTGATGATTCTGCTAATAATCAAGCACCTGACGCCTCCTCTTCTGCAGAAGCCCCTTCTGCACCGACGGCAGCCCCTATAGTGGGTGGGGAGGTTTTTGATGGTGGTGACGGAGATAACATGATTTTTCGTGATGGATCCGACGAGAATTTAATTGCATATGGTAATGGGGGTGATGATTATATTGGTGGCAGTGTACATAACGATGCGTTATGGGGTGGTTCCGGAAGTGATGAGCTGGATGGTAATTGGGGCGATGATTATGCTAACGGGGGTGACGGAAATGATTTCCTGTACGGTCGTGGAGGAGATGACTTTCTTGACGGTGCAGCCGGTGAAGATCAGCTTGTAGGTGGCAGTGGGAATGATGCGTTGTATGGTGGCTCTGGTAATGACAGCCTGATGGGTGATGGTGGCGATGATTATCTCGTGGGGGAGGCGGGTAATGATGGCCTGAGAGGGGGTGAAGGCAATGATTACCTCCAAGGGGGGGAGGGCGATGATGCACTCGATGGTGGTGACAATGACGATTTCATCGACGGTGGTGTGGGTAATGACTATCTTTTTGGGGGGGAGGGGGTCGATACGATAACGGGTGGCGAGGGTGGCGATTACATCTTTGCTGAAGGTGGCAGTGATTATATTGAGGGTGGTGCAAATAATGATTTTATCCATGGTGGCGATGGTTCAGATACGATAACAGGTGGTGGTGGCAACGATATTATTCTGGGTGATTCCACGGGTGAATCAGGTAATGACATTATTCAGGGTGATGAAGGAGACGATACTCTTCTGGGGCAGGATGGCGATGATTATCTGGCGGGTGGCGTAGGTGACGATGTATTAGTGGGTCACGAGGGGATGGATAACTTGATGGGTGGCGATGGCAACGACTTGTTATTTGGTGGTGCGCTTGCTGGTGGCATTGTTGAAGTCAATGATCTTGTGATTCAACATAGCTTTTCAGCTGGTGGTTTTAGCTCTTCTGTGAATTTTACCGTCTCCAACGTGCCCTCTTTAAACATGCTTAATCAACAAACCTTTGAGTTCTACTCTAACAATACAGGGTTGATTCAAGTTCAATATTCTAGTTCTTTACCGACTCAATTGGCTGATCAACAGAATTTCCTTGACGGTGGTTCGGGTAATGACCTGCTGATGGGCGCCGGTGCTACCGATACGCTGCTTGGTGGTGTGGGTAATGATCAATTATATGGCTTGGGTGGTGCCGATACATTAAGTGGCGGTGAAGGGGATGACTTCCTTGAGGGTGGCGCCGGTGCTGATACCCTGGCGGCAGGGGCCGGACGCGATGTGTTGCTGGGAGGCGATGATAACGACTATCTGTTTGGTAATGGCGGCAATGATTACCTTGCTGGTGATGGTGGGGATGATCAGCTTTTTGGTGGCACAGGTAATGATTTTGTGTTGGGTGGCGAAGGGCAGGATTTTATCCAGGGTGGCGATGGTCATGATGAGCTCTTGGGTGGTGATGGCGATGATGTGATCGTCGCGGGTGAGGGGGATGATGTCATTTATGGTCAGGTGGGCAATGATGTACTTTATGGTGATGCCGGTGAGGATTTTATTTTAGGTAATGAAGGGGATGACACCCTGAGTGGCGGTGATGGCAATGATGAGCTGCAAGGGGGTGTTGGTGAGGATGTTCTGGTCGGCGGACAGGGTGACGATAAGCTGTTTGGTGAGGGCGATAATGACATGTTGTACGGCGGCCTTGGCATCGATGAGCTTTATGGCGAAGGTGGCGACGATGCGTTGTATGGCGGAGAGGGGGCGGATATTCTCTTCGGTGGTGAGGGTAATGATACTGCTGATGGTGGTATCGGTAATGACTACATAGTCGGGGAAGAGGGTGATGACGTTCTTTCTGGTGATGAGGGCGATGATGAGGTGGTTGGTGGTGCCGGTAACGATACCCTCAGTGGTGGCAGTGGTAACGATATACTTGCCGGTGGTGAAGGTGACGACAAACTCGCCGGGGAAAGTGGTAATGATATTCTCTATGGCGGCGGCGGTAACGATACGCTGACCTCTGCCGATGGATCGGATTATCTGAGCGGTGGTGAGGGTAATGATACTTACATTATCGGTTCTGGTGTTGGACGTACTTCAATCCGTGATACAGGTGGTTCTGATGTGCTGGTATTTGAGGGTGGTGCAACGCCAACGGGCTATCGCACCTATGATTTCAGTAATAATGTGACTTTTATTTTTGCCAATGGTGGTGAGGTAACGTTTGATAGACATGAAATTGAGTCGGTTAAATTTGCCGATGGTACCATGCGCTCAGTCCAGGGTTGGGAGGGAAGTAGCGGTGAGGTTTATATGGGCTCTTCCGTTGAGGATAGTGATATTGCGGGTAGTGAAGGGAATGATGCGTTAACCAGCTATCTTGGCAGTGATGTTTTGTTGGGTCATGGCGGTGACGATCTGATTTTTTCTGGTCAGGGGAATGATGTTGTCAGCGGTGGTGCGGGTAATGATGTCGTGGACGGTGGCTACGGCAGTGATACTTACCTGTTTAATGCCGGTGACGGTAGTGACCAGATATACTCCTTTGATTACGGCTTTGTGAATAGCTTTGATGTCGGGGTGGGAACGGGCTCTGTCGGTTACTTCGATTATTTTCCAAATGAATTTTTATCTGCTCGTGAGGGTAGCAATGAAGATGACGATACGCTGGTGCTGGGTGAGTCTATTCACGCTGAGGATGTTACCTTTTCACGGCAGGGTGACAACCTGGCGCTTTCAATTAATGGCACGACGGATCAAGTAACGGTTATGGACTGGTTTGCTGGCGAGGCATATCAGCTGGATCAGATTGTTTTCGATAGTGGGCGTGTATTATCTCCCGACCGTGTTCAACAAGTTATTGATCTGGGTGGCGTTATTCCTGTCAATCAAGAGCCGGTTGCTTTCATGACTCTTCCAAGTGAGGTGACATCTATAAATGAAGAATTCGACTATATTATTTCCTCATTTACATTTGTAGACGGCGATGTCAATAACCACGCTGATAGTGACTGGGATGACAGCCTGAGTTATAGCGCCACATTGTCTGATGGTTCCCCTTTACCTGACTGGTTGGTATTTAACGAGCAACGGCCTCGCTTCTCAGGCAGGCCAGCCTATGACGATATTGCGACGCTTGACATCACGATTACGGCGACTGATGAGGCCGGTGCCTCTGCATCCGAAAGCTTTGTTTTGGATGTGATGGAGTTTAGTACCGTGAATGGCACTGAGCAGGATGACCAGATTTCTGGTTATAATTTCATCCATGGTTTGGGTGGTGATGACCGGCTGAGTGGTCACAATGGGTTTAGCGGTAGATTAGGCATCAGCAATACCCTTTATGGCGGTGATGGTAACGACATATTGTTTGGCGGTATCGATGACGGCGGTGAAGGGTTTGGCATGACCGACGGCCTCTTTGGTCGCTATCTCTTTGATGGTAGTGACCAGCTATATGGTGGCCGGGGTAGTGACCGGATGTATGGTGGTACCGGCAATGATGTGATGGTGGGAGGTCAAGGTAACGACCACTTGATTGGTGGTCATGGGAACGATACTTACCGTTTTGCCTTGGGTGATGGTGCCGATGTTATCCATGAGTTTATAGGGGCAGGTGACCTTAATATCATTGAGTATGGGCCGGGTATTACCCCTGATGATTTGAATATATTCATTGATTCTTATGAAGAGTCGAGTGACCTGATTCTTTCGATTGCCGGTACCGATGACCAGGTAACCGTTTATGACTGGAATATCAATTATATCGGTCAGATTATCTTTGATAGTGGTGAGGTGCTCACGGCTACACAAATAATGGACTTGGCACAACCTTACGGTGACGTGTTTACTCCGGTTACCAACCAAGTTGCGATGGAAGATGCCTCGTTTCATTATCAAATCCCAGAGAGTGCATTTTCAGATGCAGGTATCAGCTCGCCATCGAGTCTATCGGTCACCTTGGCTGATGGCTCACCACTGCCAGGGTGGCTTGGCTATGATTCTGTTACGGCTACACTTTCTGGTACACCGCTCAATAATGATACGGGTAATATCCAACTTTTAGTCACGGCTACGGGCGAATTTGAAACAACGGCTTCTGTCGGTTTTTCAATTAATGTGAATAATGTTAATGACGCGCCTGTGGTTGCTGCTTTGCTCTCTGATCAAATGGCTCCTGAAGATGTTGATTATAGCTATACCATTCCCACTGATAGCTTTGTGGATGTTGACGCGGGGGATTCACTCACCTACAGCGCGACGCTTGCGGGCGGTGCATCGCTTCCGAGCTGGCTGTCATTTGATGCTGTTACCGCTACTTTTAGTGGCAATCCTGATAATGATGATCTGGGTACGGTTGATGTACTGGTGACGGCCACTGATACGAGTGGCACGACGGCGCAGGATACTTTTTTGCTTCAGGTTACTAATGTGAATGATGCTCCGGTTGTTGCAAACCCGTTATCGGATCAAGAGGCTGTCGCCAGCAACTCCTTTCATTTTTCAATTCCAACCAACACCTTTGTGGATGTTGATTTTGAGGATCATTTGGACATCAACGCATCTATGGCAGACGGATCACCATTACCTGCCTGGTTGGTGTTTGATCAGGCCAGTCTTGTATTTTCAGGTACTCCCGAAAACATGGATGCTGGTAATTTGGCCATCGTTGTAACGGCAATTGATCAGGAGGGGGCAGCGGTTTCCGAATCATTTTCAATTAATGTGTTTCCTGCTGCTCCAGAGATTGATGTGGATGAGATCATTACGTTTAATTTCTTTAGTAGTGGTAACGGGGTTGATGTTATCGATGGTGGTGCCGGTTATGACGTGATTCAGGGCACTGCTGATCGTAATACCCTCGATTTCAGCAATACTACCCTGACAAGCATTGAGGCCATTGATGGCGGTGCGGATAACGATACGATTATCGGTTCGGCGGGTGACGATACGATTATTGGTGGTACGGGCAATGACTGGCTTCGCGGTGGTGCGGGTAACGACACCTTTCTTACCAGTCAGGATGGCGGCTATGACCACTATCATGGCGGTGACGGTATTGACACTATTCAGGGTAGCAATATGAATGATGTTATCGGTGTCAGAATTTTTGGTGGCGATGACAGCGTGGAGTTGATTGATGGGGGAGCGGGTTATGATGTGGTTCAAGGCGCTGGGTATAATAGTATGCTTGATTTCAGTCATACTACCCTGACAAGTATTGAGGCCATCGATGGCGGAGCGGGTCACGATACGATTATC
>JAFLJP010000144.1 GCA_022712945.1 Gammaproteobacteria bacterium
TCATTAAAATACCGCTCTTACTGGTCTTTTTGCCCGCTCTGTCTAGGAGCTTGTTCGAGAATAGAGGTCGTAGCGAGAGAGTGTGATTTTTAGTTCATTTTTTCGACAATTTGAGGCGAATGGTTGTTCCCTTTAACGAAAATTGGCGGGAAAATGAGCAAGAAACACGCTTTCGCAGTAGACCTATCTATTCTCGGACAAGCTCCTAGGCAGGTATTCGTTGCGTAGCCCACTATGCGCCCAATACCTGCCTAGACAGAGCGAACAAAAATCCGGTGCAATAACGGTGCTTTAATTTTTTCTACATCCCTAAATAACAATTTGTAATTCATCTTTGGAGAAGATTGGTGAAAAAAACTGTAAGCATAATCGCAATCTCTTGCATGGCACTACTGGCGGGCTGTTCTGACCAAGGCGCAGAACCTGCAACAGATTCGGCAACCCAACAGCCTGCACCACAAACAGCAGCGGCTCACCCTGAAGGACACACTCAGGAGCATTCGGCAGATCACCCGGCGATGCCGGGTCATCCCCCATCTCAATCTGCACCGGCTAATCAGCATCAAGCCAAGGTTGTGAGTGTGACTCATGCGGCAGGATATACCTACATGGAGGTCGAATTTGATGGCCGAAATACCTGGGTAGCGGCTTCACCTGTCAATGTTAAGACCGGTGATACGGTCTCTTGGGCGGGTGGTGCACCGATGCAAAATTTCACCAGTAAGTCACTGCGTAAAACATTCGACGAAATCATCTTTGTTGATCAGGTTAGTGTTGTAAATTAACGACCATAGCCCTTTTATCTGGTCGATAAAAGGGCTTTGTCACATGCGCTCTTCTCCTCTTTTCAGACTCTGCTCCTCTCTGGGGCTGACGACATGTACACTAAAACCAGCAACCCTATCGTAAAACACCGAAAACAAGATAATCAGGCCACACTATGCGCGCTTCCAAATTTCTACTTGCCACACTCAAAGAGACCCCCTCCGACGCCGAGGTAATCAGCCACCAGCTGATGCTACGGGCGGGAATGGTTCGAAAACTCGCCTCCGGCCTCTACACATGGTTACCCATGGGATTGAGAGTGCTACGCAAGGTGGAAGCAATTATCCGTGACGAGATGAATGGTATTTCGGCTCAAGAGCTTTTAATGCCAGCAATACAACCGGCTGAACTGTGGCAAGAGTCTGGCCGCTGGCATGAAATGGGAGATGAGATGTTGCGCCTCAAAGACCGCCACGATCGTGACTTCTGCTTTGGCCCAACCCATGAAGAGGTCATCACCGATCTGGTGAGTAATGAGCTTCGCAGCTACAAACAACTACCCGTCACCTTTTACCAGATACAGACAAAATTCCGTGATGAACGCCGCCCACGCTTTGGGGTGATGCGTGCCCGTGAATTTTTGATGAAGGATGCCTACTCCTTCCACATCGACCAGACCTCACTCCAACAAACCTACCAGCAGATGCATGAGGCCTATTGCCGCATTTTCACACGGTTGGGACTCAATTTTCGCTCGGTATTGGCCGATACGGGTGCTATCGGCGGGAGTGCCTCCCATGAGTTCCATGTACTTGCCGATTCAGGGGAAGATGATATCGCCTTTAGCAGTGGCAGTGACTACGCTGCCAATATCGAGATGGCCGAAGCAATTCCACCCGCCGGTGAGCGTGCGGCAGCCACACAACCGATCAATACGGTTGATACTGCACACAGCAAAACCATTGACGAGGTCTCTATACAGTTAGATGTTTCCCCTCGTCAGATAGTCAAAACCCTGTTGGTCAAAGGGATCAATGAGGGAGAGCTTGTTGCCTTGGTGGTGCGGGGTGATCACGAGCTAAATGAGGTCAAAGCAGAAAAGTTGTCGCAAGTTGCCAGCCCGTTCAGCCTGGCCTCAGATGACGAGATAAAACAGGCGGTAAATTGCAGCACCGGCTCACTCGGCCCGGTTGGATTAGAGATAACACTGCTAGTAGATCATAGCGCCGCTCATTTAACAGATTTTATCTGTGGTGCCAATCAGAATGGAAAGCATCTTACCGGTGTTAACTGGGGACGTGATCTACCAGCACCAACAACCGCTGATCTGAGAAATGTGGTCGAGGGAGACCCCAGCCCAGATGGAAAAGGAACGCTGGCCATTAAGCGAGGGATTGAGGTGGGGCATATTTTTCAGCTGGGCGAAAAATACAGCCAGGCACTCAAGGCATCCGTGCTGGATGAGAAGGGTAAGGCTGCAACCCCAACCATGGGCTGCTATGGTATCGGCGTTTCACGTATTGTCGCCGCGACGATTGAGCAAAACAACGATGACAGTGGCATTATCTGGCCTGCGGCGATTGCCCCTTTCCAGGTTGGCATTGTGCCCATCAACATGCAAAAGTCGGCGGTGGTACAAGAGAATGTCCAGCAGCTCTACACCACATTAAGCGAAGCGGGCATTGAAGTATTACTGGATGACCGTAAAGAGCGCCCTGGCGTGATGTTTGCGAATATGGATCTCATTGGTATCCCGCAACGCATCGTGATCAGTGAACGGGGATTAAAAGCCGGCACTGTCGAGTACAAGGCTCGGCGAGACAAGGAGAGCCGAGATGTCAGTTTGGAAGAGGTGACTCAAATGTTGCTTAAGAAAGCCCTGAACAATCTGCCCTCTAAATGAAGAGATGAGGTCTCTCTATGCCACACAATCTGCTATTCAGTACTCGCCACCTGACGATCAGCATGGTGGGACTACTGTTACTGATTTTACTGCCTGCCCATCTCTCTGCAAAAATAGATCACCCCGATCCAGAGCTGCTTAAACTGCTCAGCAAAGCGGTGGTTGAGGTTCGTGGCTTTGAGGATCGTTTTGATGCAGAGGTGTGGCTGCATGATATGTCTGCACGCCTTAGCAAGCGCATTCCAGACCACCAAAAACGCATCGAACTCCTGAAGATGATTCATCACGAGGCGAAACATGCCGGGCTGCAGCCTGAATTGGTCTTGGCGGTGATTGAGGTAGAGAGCAACTTTAATCGCTGGGCGATCTCCTCTGCGGGTGCCAGAGGTTTGATGCAAATTATGCCTTTCTGGCTAGATGAGCTGGATCGACCCGATGACAACCTATTTGATATCGCCACCAACCTCCGTTTTGGGTGTACCATCTTGCGTCACTACCTTGATCGAGAAAAAGGAGGACTCAGCCGTGCGCTGGCGCGTTACAACGGCAGTTTAGGCAGCTTCCGATACCCCAACAAGGTATTCAAGGCCCTTAGAGAGCGCTGGGGAATTCGTTAGCCACCATCTAACCACGGGTATCCTGAGAGCAAGTACTAAGGGATGTAGAATTTATTAAAATACCGCGCTTACTTGTCTTTTTGCCCACCCTATCTAGGCCGGCATTCGTTACGTAGCTCACTATGCGCCCAATACCGGCCTAGATAGGGTGAACAAAAATTCGGCGTAATAACGGTACTTTAACTTCTTCTACATCCCTAATACTTCAGCACACAGAGTTGATTACGACAGCTGGCACCAAGGTCAACACCGGTGACACATCTATCAGCACGTTCAATTCGGTGGTCAAGCTTGTTATCAGTAATGTCATATTCCCGCGCCACACTGGTAATTTCGGTAACATCCGACGAGCTGGCGGAATAGGCAAAATAGTAACGTGACCCACCACAAGGCTTGGTGCCAACACCAATGGTACGACACTCAAAATCAGAGCTACAGTGAGCCTGTTGTGTCAATAATTCTAACTTAAACTGTAGTTCTGACAAGTGCTGATAAAGCTGGCCATCCTCGCCCGAATCACCATAAATCTCACTCACCACTTGATCACCGGTCATTCCACAGCCACTAAGCAGTACAAACAGACACGCTATTCCGCTATTTTTTAGATACAAGTTACTATCTCCTCTTTAAAAACCCAATACAACCCATGAAGCGGAGCGATACAAATTCAGGTAACTCTATTTTTCATCCAACAAATTATACTGCATTGCCAGGTGAGTTAACTCCACATCACCTCGTATATTTAATTTCTCATAAACCCGGTGCCGATAGGTACTCACCGTTTTGGGGCTAAGGCAGAGTCGATCTGAAATATCCTGCCCCTTAAGCCCTTGAATCAACATGGTAACCACCTGGAGTTCACGCTGAGATAATAGTTCAAATGGTGAAATAGTGGCCTGTGGAGTACGCGAAAGTGCAATGTTTTGAGCCACACAACGGTCAATATAGTGCTCCCCCTCAAAGACAGTACGAATCGCCAGAATCATCTCTTCACAAGCACACTCTTTGGTGAGATAACCCACTGCACCCGCTTGTAGCAGCTTGTTCGGAAAAGGGCCATCTGAGTGCACGGTTACAACAATAATTTTTAGGTTTGGCTGCAGCTGGAGTAGTTTTGTAGTCGCCTCCATGCCACCGATACCCGGCATATTTACATCCATCAAAACCACATCGGGATGTGATTGTTTTGCAGCACTGAGTGCATTTTCACCACAATTAGCCTCTGCCACCACCTCAATATCGGGGGCATCGCCCAGTATTCTCGCTAACCCCGTCCTAACTAATTCATGATCATCAACAATCATCACCCGGATCATACTGTTCGTCCATTTAAAATATAGCGTAAAATTTAACCTGTCATAAAAGAGCAGGCAAGTAGAATAAATTCCATCCAATCTATTCAGGGACTCCCCGATATGAGTTGATCAACTATCCATTCAACTCGTCGAGGCGCTCGGGGGTACCCACATCACACCAAACACCGTGATAATACTCTCCACTCACCTGCCCCTTAACCATTTGTTGTCGTAACAAAGGGGCTAGTGGGTAACGGCCCGGCTGACATTTTGCAAAAAAGCCAGGGTGAAACACGGCAATCCCGGAGTAGGTCAAGGCGTTGTCACTTGCATTCGACAGCAGGCCATTGTTAATCGAAAAATCACCTTCAGGATGTTGCGCAGGATTATCCACCATCACCAGATGGGCAACACCCTGAATCTGCGATGGCAGCGCAGCAAAGGGGTAATCACACCAAACATCACCATTCACCACAATGAAGGGGGAATTTCCCAAGAGAGGCAAGGCCTGAAAGATGCCTCCAGCGGTCTCCAAGCCGCCTGCGGGTTCCGGCGAATAGCTCACCTGCAAGCCATACGCTACTCCGTCACCAACCAGCGCCTCAATTTTCTCACCAAACCAAGCGTGGTTAATCACTACCTGGGTGACACCCGCCTTTTCCAGAGCGATCAAATGGTGAACCAATAGTGGTTTACCCTGAACCATCAGCAGTGGCTTGGGAGTTGCGTCTGTCAATGGGCGCATACGTTCGCCCCGTCCCGCCGCGAGTATCATTGCCCGCATCAGCTCACCACGTCGGCACTATGAGCAGGGGTTACCTGGGGCTTAAAAAATTTCACCATATCAGAAAACTGGGGGTATTTTTTGGCCATTTCCAACAGGTAATTCAAGGTGCGTGGAATATCGTTAAGATAGCTCGATTTTCCATCCCTGTAATTCAATCTCGCGAAGATACCAACCGCTTTCAAGTGCCGCTGCATGCCCATCAAATCGAACCACTCAATAAACTGTGATTCATCACACTCAAGCACACCGGCTGAAGAGGCTTGTTGGTAATATTGATTCACCCAGTGATACCGTTGGGCTTCTGGCCAGCCAATGTAACAATCCTTCAACAGTGAAACAAGATCATAACTGATTGGCCCCACAACAGCATCCTGATAATCCAGAACCCCCGGATTATTTTCCGTACACACCATCAAATTACGCGAATGATAATCACGGTGCACACAGACTTGGGGCTGAGCCAGTGCGTTGGTTTCCAGGAGCGAAAAACTCTGCTGCAACACCGTCTGTTCACCACGGGTTAATTCAAGCCCAAGGTGTCGCCCAAGATACCATTCGCTAAAGAGCATCATCTCTTTTTGCAACATGGCGCGATCATAAATGGGCAGGTTATCATCATTGAAACAGCGCGTCTGAAGAGTCAACAGTGCTGAAATGGCATCACCATAGAGTCCCTCTACACTCTCGCTATTCAAGGCAGATAGATACTCCTGCCTGCCTAAATCACCCAATAGCAGGAAACCATTTTCAACATCTTCTGCGTAGAGTTTGGGCACATTAATACCCGCTTGTTGGAACAGGTGAGTTATTTTAACAAAGGGGCCAACATCCTCCTGCGACGGCGGTGCATCCATCACGATATAACTTTTATTGCGTGAGGTGACACGGAAATATTGCCTGAAACTGGCATCACTGGAGGCCGGTTCTAATAGCAGCTCACTTTGGCTGAGGGTGTTGCTCAGCCACTGCTTCAGTAACTCTAATCTTTGCATCGTGATATTAAGCCTCAGTAAATATCTGGAATGATCTCAGAAAAATCACTGACAGAGGGGTATTCCATCACCCGATTTTCTGGACGATGGCTGTCTGGTTTGCGAATTGCCAACACTTGAGCGATACCGTATTTTTGAGCACTCGCCAGAACCTGTAAATTATCGTCGACCATCAATGAGTGAGCCAATTCAAAACCCTGTTGTTGCTGGAATGCCTGCCAAAAGCGTTGATCTTCTTTGCAGTAACCATAGTCGTGGGAGCAAACAATCCCATCAAAATGGTGACGAAGCTGTGTCACCTCCATTTTAAGTATCAGGTTGTCGGGGTGAGCATTGGTCACCAGTAAAACCCGCTTATTTGCCCGGTGAAGCTGATCGAGAAAATTAATTGAATGGGGTAATACTTTAATGAGGTGGGAGATCTGTTTTTTCAGCGCCATTAAATCAATGTCTAAATTATCACGCCAATAATCAAGGCAGTACCACTGCAAGGTACCTTTATGCTCGGCATAGCGTGCCATCAACTCACGCCGGGCATCATCAATGTTAATTTGCTGTTTTTCAGCATAATGCTTCGGCAGATATTGTTGCCAAAAGGTATTATCAAAGTTGAGATCCAGCAGGGTGCCATCCATATCCAGCATGACAATCTCGACACGCTGCCAATCAATCATATTAAAACCCCACTATTTAACACAAACGGCCCGGACACAATGAATATCAGTCGCCCCCTGCAACACCTTTTCAATACCATCCTGCAGCAATGTACGTAACCCTTCTCTCATCGCCAGGCGAGTCAGGTCAACGATGGGCATTTTCCCGATAATAGCCCGTTTAATATCATCACTGCTCACCAACAGTTCGTGCAGACCCAAGCGCCCGACATAACCTGTATCACCGCATTTCTCACAGCCAACGGCTTTGTAGAGGGTAAATTGCCCCTTCTCATCCACAAAGTGCTCTCGCCACTCCGCAAGCACCCGCTTTTGCGGTATCACACCATCTTCTGCGCTCATGTCGCTGCAGTATTCGTCCAACAATCCTTTTAATTCAGATTCATCAGGGTGATAAACCTCTTTACACTCAGAACAAAGACGTTTGGCCAATCGCTGGGCCAAAACACCCAACAGAGCATCGGAAAAATTAAATGGATCCATCCCCATATCCAACAGGCGCACGATACTCTCTGGCGCACTATTGGTATGAAGCGTCGAAAAAACTAGATGCCCCGTCAGCGAAGCCTCAATACCCATACCGGTGGTCTCTTTATCTCGCATTTCACCCACCATGATCACATCCGGGTCAGCACGCAGGAAGGCACGCATCGCACCAGCAAAGGTTAAGCCACTTTTTGGGTTTATCTGCACCTGACGCAGCCCGACCTGGGTGATTTCAACCGGATCTTCAGCGGTCCAGATTTTGCGTTCAGGGACATTGATATGACCCAGAATGGAGTGTAGCGTAGTTGTTTTACCCGAACCGGTAGGGCCACAAACGAAAATCATCCCGTAGGGTCGGGAGATCAGCTTCTTAATACGATCCAGATTATGACGACCTAGGCCCAGCTTTTCGAGTGGAATAGGCTCACCAGCAGCAAGAATACGCATCACCACATCTTCCAGGCCTGCGGCGGAGGGTACGGTTGCCACCCGAAGCTCTATTTTCAGTGGTCCAAACTTCTTAAAATCTATTTTGCCATCTTGAGGTCGACGTTTTTCAGAAATATCCAGTTGAGCCATCACCTTAATACGTGCAACCAATGCATTTTTGTATTGGGAAGGGAGCTGAACATACTCCATCAAAGAGCCATCTTTTCGAAAACGAATCATGGTCTTGCTCTTACCTGGGTAGGGTTCAATATGAATATCAGAAGCCCCCTGAGCATGGGCATCAATAACAATCTTGTTGACCATTTTTACCACAAGATTGTCCGATACATTTTGATCCTCCGCCTGGTCACCTGATTCATCATCGAGGGCATCATCAGAATCCTCGAGATCAAGATCAGAAAACTCACTTCCGGCTGCCGCAGAGTAGTAAAAATCAATCGCCTTTCTAATTCCTGAGGCATCGGCCATTACCGCCTCAACCGTCACGTTACTGTTAAAGCGAATCACCTCAATCGCCTCACGGTCCATCGGGTTTTCCATCGCCACCACCAGACGACCTTCAAACATGCCGATGGGAACCACTTCCAGCTCACGGACAATGCCTTCACCAAGCCGTTCAATCACATCCGGAGAGATTTGATAGTCCGCAAGGTTGATAAAGGGGATGCCCAGTTTTTTGGCAAGGCTACGCTGAATATCAACCTGCTCCACCACCCCTTGGCTGACCAGAATTTCCCCCAAGGGACGACCACGGTCTTCTTTCTGAGCTGCCAGCGCCTCATCAATTTGTGCCTCATCCGCCAGCCCTTCACTCACCAGGATTTCACCCAGGCGCATATTGGGCATAGAGCGCTGACGCAGTAGTGCCTTCTGGAGATCTTCACTGGAGACAATGGCATTACTGAGCAGGTAGTCACCTAATTGCTGCTTTCGATCACTTGATTGCGTATCAACTGCCTGCTGTAAGTCACTCTCGGTAACCAACCCCTTCTTCAACAACAACTCACCCAAAAACTCACCCACTTGATAGTGTTTAATCGCCCGGTGTGAATAGAATGTTTGAATAAAGCGGTCTTGATCAACCAAAGGAAAAAGGTGTAACCCATACTGATCAGGGCGATAACCTAAGGTCTCCCCTTCAACTTCGCTATCATCATTAAAGACGATTTTGAATGGCTGACTACAGGGAGGCATTTCAACCCCCTGACTCTCATCAAGAACTGGTTTGCGTATGTTTTTGTTACGTTTGGTGGGAAACGTTAAGGTCTTGATCAACCCAAGGTGAATAACTAACTTGTCACCGTTTTTTCCCGCAACCGCTATTGTTGGGGCATCGGGCAAAAACTCCACCAAGCAACCCTTCAGTTTTTTACCACTGGTTAAAGTGACAACAATGGCGCTTTTTGGCCCAACGACCAGATCGGTATCCTCTATCAGTAGCGAAGGATACGGCAACTGCGCTTTATTCATGGTGACATCCATATTTTAAATCAACTCCCCAGAGATGCTGCGAGTATCTTTGCACGAAACAGTAATCTCATTATCAATCATTCCATCAACAGACTGTCTTTCGATAGCGGCCAGCCGTGGGTATGCTGAAGAAGCAACTGAAACATCATCTCAATATGATCAGGAGAGGCATTCAATGCTGAAATATATCGAAATAACTCCCCGCCTGCGGCAAGAAATATTTCACGATTTTCCACATCAATCTCCTCGATCGTCTCCAGACAGTCGACCGAAAAACCAGGACAGATAACCGCGACACGCTTTATCCCCTTGGAAGGTAAAGCGGCCAGTGTTTCATCGGTATAGGGCTGCAACCACGGCTCTTTTCCAAAACGGGACTGAAATGTGATTAAATAAGACTCTTTCTCCAATCCTAACTGTTCAGCAACCAGACGGGCAGTTTTTTGACAAAAGTTGTAATAGGGGTCACCTGCCTCACAATAACGCGTGGGTGTACCGTGGAAAGAGAACAGCAGTAACTCATCTTTCTCCTCTGTTTGCGACCAAGCACTTTCAACACTTTTGGCTAATGCAGAAATATAAGCGGGATGATCATCATAACCGTTGATAAAACGCAGCTCAGGAATCCAGCGCCACTGCTGCAATTCACGATAGATAACATCAAAGCAGGAGGCCGTTGTCGCCGCCGAATACTGTGGATAGAGTGGCAGCACCACCAAATGTTGCACATTCGCTTCTTTTAGCTTATCCAAGGCAGAAACAATAGATGGATTACCATAACGCATCCCGAGTTCCACAACAAAATGAGGCGAAACCTCACCTTGTAAACGCGCCTGCAGGGCCTGCGCTTGTTGTTGGGATGTAACTAGGAGCGGTGCACCCTGCTCACTCCAGACAGATTGATACGCCTGTGCCGATTTTTTTGGACGTGTACGTAAAATAATGCCATGAAGAATCAACCACCAAAGCGGTCGTGACATCTCAACCACCCGGGGGTCCCACAAAAATTCAGCCAGATAGCGCCGTAACGCCGAGGGCGTTGGCGCATCCGGGCTACCCAGGTTCAACAACAACACCCCGACCCTGGCTTGGTGACCACCAGACAACTTTTCACTCTTGTATTTCATAAAAACCTAAACGCCATTGCAGCGTAATGCTACTGTTTAACAACGATATTATGCCGAGTATCCCATACTAAACCGTAATTACTAAACACAAAAGGTGTCAAAAGAAATCTCCAAGCCAATCGAATATGCCTGTTTCATCAGTTTTTACTAACCACATAACAAAAGTAGGCTCTAATCTATCTGGAGTTGTGATAATCTCGCTCACCAAACATTCAGCTATCAAGACGTTAACATGAAACAAGACCCATCATCTGCCACTCTTATTGACTACCTAAAAGCAGTGCCACTCTATATTTTGCCACAACACTTGCTCTCTCGAATGATGTTGGCACTCACCAGAGTACGTTTTGCCCCCTTTAAAAACTTACATATCTGCTGGTTTAGCCAGCAGTTTAATATCAATATGGATGAGGCCAAGCAACCCGAACCAACCGCTTACCCCACCTTTAACCACTTCTTCACCCGCGAACTCAGGGAAGATGCCCGCCACATCGTCTCTGGCGAAATGCAGCTCGCCTGCCCTGTTGATGGCGTTGTCAGTCAATCTGAAGCCATTAATGATGGCCGCATCTACCAGGCCAAAGGGCATCACTACACCCTGAAAGCCTTGTTTGGAGGAGATCAACAGTTGACGGAAACCTTCCAGAAGGGCTGTTTCTCCACCATCTACCTTTCACCAAGAGATTACCACCGCATCCACATGCCCTGTGACGCAAAGCTGTTACAAATGCAGCATGTACCTGGCCGCCTGTTCAGCGTTAATAACGCGTCAGCCAACGTTATTCCCGGACTGTTTGCACGCAACGAGCGTGTGGTGACGCTATTTGAAACCCAGCACGGGCCAATGGCGATGGTGCTGGTGGGTGCCATATTTGTTGGCAGCATCGAGACCACCTGGCACGGTGTGGTTACCCCGCCATCACGCCATAATGTTAAGCAGTGGCACTACGAGGGTGAGAGTCAGGTAAACTTTAAAAAAGGCGAAGAGATGGGTCGTTTTAATATGGGATCAACCGTCATCGTGCTCTTTGCAAATCCAGAAGTAAAATTTGCAGAGAACATTCAAGCGGGAGAGCCGGTTCAACTAGGGCAACTGCTGGCAGAACAACAGCCGCAGGAATAATCGACCATATTGAACTACCATTAAGCTAGTACAGCAACCACTTTATATTGACGGGTCAGCGACCCTGTGGCATTTCGCATCAAGGCACAGCTCGCGGGCAATGGTTGTTCCCTTGGTAAGGGCTGTCACGCCGAGGCGGAATGCCACAGGGTTGCCCGAAGGGTTGCTCTGTCTGCTTCCATGGCGGCGTTGTGCTTCTTGTGAAGGGAACAACCATTCCCTGCGAAGCACGCCTTGCCACGAAAACAGACAGAACAACTGACCCGTCAATATAAAGTGGTTGATGTACTAGGACAACAGCTCAGGAGAATGATCATGAATGACCCGAAAATCAAGCCAGAAGAACCCGAAGTACTCGCCTGTCAGATCTGCATGAAAGAGGTTCCAAAAGATCTGTCAAAGAGCGCAGAGGGGGTTGAATATGTCTACCACTTCTGCGGTCAGGAGTGCTTTGAAAAGTGGGAAAAACAGGATGATGATCAGGAAGCCTCTAAATAGATCAGCGTAAAATGGGCGAGAGTTGTTCAGGAGACTCAAGCTTTTGTAAAATCGAAACTGATCACCTCTGCTATTGAGTCAGCACCGCAGGCCAGCATTACCAAGCGATCTACCCCCAGTGCAACACCGGCACTCGGGGGCATTCCGGATGATAGGGCGGAAAGAAATGCTTCATCCAACGGGTTTTGCGTTAAACCCAACTCGCGCCGCTGAGAAATATCCTCCTCGAAGCGCTGTCGCTGTTCAAGCGCATCCACCAGTTCGTGAAAACCGTTCACCAACTCAACTCCGTCCAAATAGAGTTCAAAGCGTTCAGCCACATCAGGATTTCCCGGCCTGACAATGGCGAGTGCCGCCTGTGACGGTGGATAGTCACACAAAAAGGTTAACCGCCCCCTACCCAAATGAGGCTCAATGGCGTGACTCAAAATCAAGTCAAGCCAGCCATCCCTTGTCACACCACCCGCATCCCACGAAGTTGAAATTCCCAGGCGATCAGAGCAGAGCTTTAATTCATCAACCGTGGCCACGAATGGATCCACACCCGCATAGTGTAAAAAAGCGTGCTGGTAAGTCAGGGTCTCACTTGAAGAGAACTCTCGATACGGAGCCAGCAGTGTCAACAGCAGACTCTCCACTTCGACCATCAACTGCTGATGATTCCACCCGGGACGGTACCACTCCAACAGCGTAAATTCAGGGTTGTGACGCCGCCCGCTCTCCTCCTGACGAAAAACTTTGCAGATCTGATAGATCGCCCCACAGCCAGAGGCCAGCAAACGCTTCATTGGGAATTCAGGCGAAGTATGAAGGTGATAACCTCGACCGTGGGTACTAAAACTTTCAATTGAGGGGTCACTCAACGCAGCTCGACTCAAAACAGGTGTCTCCACCTCCAGCACTTCACGCGCAGCAAAAAAAGCACGTATCTCCGACAAGATACGCGCCCTTATTTTCAGGTTTTCAAGTGATGCCGAAGGATGCCAGTCAGCGTCAATCCTTGGCACGAGAAACATACTCACTAGAGCGGGTATCAACCTTCAGCACATCACCAATATTAATAAATAGTGGCACACGCACCACAGCACCGGTCTCCAACGTAGCGGGTTTGCCTCCACCGCCCGAGGTATCACCACGGACACCTGGGTCTGTCTCTGCCACGGTCAACTCAACAAAATTAGGCGGTGTGACAGAAATAGGCGCATCATTCCATAACGTGAGTGTATAAACATCCTGCTCTTTCAACCACGGTTTGGCATCAGCGACCGCCGATTCAGAAACACCAATCTGCTCAAAAGTCTCTTGGTTCATGAAATACCAAAACTCACTATCGGCGTAGAGGTACTGCATATCAGTCTCCATCACATCAGCCGCCTCAACACTTTCACCCGACTTAAAGGTACGTTCGACCACCCGCCCTGTCTTCAGATTACGGATTTTCACACGGCTGAACGCCTGCCCTTTACCCGGCTTTACAAATTCATTTTCGATAACCGAGCAAGGGTCACCATCCAGCATGATCTTCAGGCCGCCACGGAATTCATTAGTACTGTATGTAGCCATTTCACCCTCATTCTGAGAAAATTATCTAATTAATGAAATACAAAAGAGCCTTATGATAGCGCGAACTTACCCAATATGGCAGACCCCCACATGGCAGAAGGAGCTCGCTCAAGCAATTCGAGACCCTAAAACCCTTCTCAATCGACTAAACCTCAGTCACCATCAGCTTCCAGAGCAGTACCAAGCTTGCAAACAATTTCCCTTGCGAGTCACCGAAAGCTATCTTTCACGCATGCGGGTGGGTGACCCACAAGACCCTCTACTGCTACAAATATTGCCGCAGCCACGGGAACTTGACCGTATCGATGGCTATGAAATTGACCCTATTGGAGACCAAGAATCAATCGCACTCCCCGGTTTATTGCATAAGTATGAAGGGCGCTGCCTGTTAATCACCACCGCAAGCTGCGCAACACATTGCCGCTACTGCTTTCGCCGCCACTTTCCTTATCAAAAATCACAACTGGATGAAAAATCACTTGCACAAGCACTCACCTACATCGCAACAGATACCAGCCTAAGCGAAGTGATTCTCAGCGGCGGTGACCCGCTATCACTCAGTGACGAGCGCCTCGCACACCTCGTATCCAAACTAAACGACATCCCTCACCTCAAGCGGCTGCGCATCCACACCCGGCAACCGGTGGTGCTGCCTAGTCGTATCACCAACAAACTGATAGAGATACTGACCTGTAGCCGCTTACAAACGGTGGTCGTTCTTCATTTCAACCATGCAAATGAATTTGATAATGAAGTTGAGTCCGCGATAAACAAACTGGCCCACCGCAACATCACCCTATTCAACCAGAGTGTGCTACTAAAAGGCATCAACGATTCTGCCTCATCACTAAAGAGGCTCAGTGAAAAATTATTTGAACAACGCATTATCCCCTACTACCTCCACCGCCTGGACAAAGTCTCTGGTGCTGCACATTTTGATATACCGATCAAGCAGGCGCGACAGCTCCACCAACAACTCAGTGCGATCCTTCCTGGCTACCTGGTGCCAACCTTAGTACAAGAACAGGCAGGAGAACCCAATAAAACAGTGATAACATAGCCTTTGCACAAAATATAGATGACGAATTTCAGCCACTTTCATCCATTATTTGTTTCAAAAAAGAGCTCATAACGTGAAACTGATCACAATATATTGCATATTTAAGCTAGGAGAACTAAAATTAATAGATAGCGTGAGAGCGCCTTTAAGTTAGACAAGTGACGCTGAAAGCATGAATGGAAATATGTAGAGGTGTGGAGCCTTAACTTCGAAATACCTGAGCAAAAAAATCAGGTAAGCAGTGGCCGTGACCTCCGCCCTAAAGTAATAGGGCGTTGGCTGGAGGATCTGCCACGCGCCAACGTAGGGGTGATGGCAAAACAGATCTACACTTTACTGGTAGAGAGCAACGCCCTCAAGCGCTCCCCATCAGAGCGATTAAAGCTGCTCCAGCAACTTTACAATCCAGTCGATTACATTCTTAAGGCAATGGAGAAACACTATGTGGGTCTCTCTCTCCCATTTCCTGACAAAAATCAAAAAATAGCACTTCTGGCACAGAGCCTACTACAAGAGATGATTATCGCTCATAAATCGATCATTCTCGACAGCTTCTATGGTGAAAAGCCAAGTAAAAACCGCCTACAATTGGCCACTGTCATGCAAAACCACATGGCGTTTAACAATCGGCTCTTGCTGTGCCTGCATCTAACCTACAGCGCAATACCCAAGGAATTTTGGCGTGAACAGTGCCTGATTCTACAATATGCCGAACAGCTATCCATCACTGATCTGGCGGTATTTGGTAACAGCTCACCCTGGAGCGTCATCAACCGCTTCAAGCAGGCTATCCTGCTGACCATCGCCCCCCCCTGTAGCCTGGGACAGCAAGAAATACTACGATTCAATCACTATTTAACAGAGTGGAGCCCCCATTGCCGCCTACTCAGCATGAAAAAATATACGCCTGGATTACACACCCTGTTTATCGACTTACACGGTGATGAAGGCCCCAAATATATCGAAAATCTCGAGTGGCATAGTCATAGCTGGCGAATTATTGATACTGGAGCGCTAATACCGGCCATAGAGGGTGAAATAACCAAGACCCGTGACAACCTTGCCTCTATCCAGCTCCATCGGGAGACACTACAGCGGCTACAAAAACAGCTGGGAAGTGAGAAAAAAAGACAGTTTAATCGTATGGAAAAACGGGATGCATTTACCCTCGCTATTGGTATCAGTGCAATACACTGGATGCTTAGCCATCATATTGGGGTCAGTAATTATGATGTGGTACGCCCGGCCTGCTATATGAACGCCTTCATAACCAATGTCGGACATAGCGATGCTCCTGACGTTTGGAATCTCTATCGCAAAGCAGAGATGAATAATACACTGGGAGGGGGGAATTCCGATAAGCCCATCGAACACGAAACATATGATTTTGATGTTGTTGATGAAAGTGCGAATGGCTTTAAACTAAAACTCAAACAAAAACAAGCCGCCAGCGGCCTCAAGGTTGGCGAATTAATCAGTCTGCACAAAGGCTTTAATGGCACAGGAAAGCACTTTGGATTAGCATTAATCCGCTGGCTACACCGCACTGTCGACAATGAATTCATGATTGGAGTTGAACTCATTGCACCCCACGCATTACCTGTTGAGGTAAGCCTGCATTCCGAAAATGAAAACCCAAACTTTCAACATAAGATGCGAGCACTGCTTCTTCCTGAACAGCCAGCAATCAACCAACCAACAGCACTAATAATGCCCAACACCTTCAAAGAAAACCAACAAGTCCTATTACAAAACGGGGGTGGGCAAGAGGGTGAATTAATTATCCTCAAGCAACAAAAGAACCAAGGAAGCAGTTATGCTCAATATCAATATGAACGCATAGAAAGAAAAACCCAACACACCCCAAAAACACCATTTAATACCCAAAGAAATGATGATATTCTTGATAATAACTGGGAGCTTCTTTAGGCAAAAAACCGTTACAATCCGTCCGACCAAGAAAGGAACTATATTGAAAAAAAATACCCTCAATCTTCTCATCTGGGAGCATGGGCAAGAGCAGTGTGAACAACACATAAACACCCTTAAAAACAGTGGCTTTGCCGTAAGGGAACGGCTAATAAAAAATAGCGAAGCACTACAGAGCGCACTTTCTGAAAGAAGCTGGGATATTCTAATTGTGAATACGGGAGCAATCGACCAACCCGCATTAACACTTCAACAGCAGATCAGCATACAACAACCAAACCTCATCACGAGCTACCTGCACTCTACTGAGGATTGCGAGTCGATTTACGCACTCTATACGGCCGGGGCAACCCAAGTCATCGAACCAGAGCAAATCAAACTTCTTGAGGTTTTACTCCCAAGAGTGATCAACTGCCACACCCTGCAAGGCCAGCTCTATCTTGCCCAGCAAAAAATAGAAGAAGAGCAACAACGAAATCGAATATTAATGGACAGCTCTCGTGATGCCATCGCCTATATTCAAGATGGAATGCACGCCTACACCAACACATCCTATGTTGAGATGTTTCATATTGATGAACAGGATGAACTGGAAAGCACACCACTATTAGACCTCATCGACACAGCATCCCGCGATGAAATAAAAAACATTTTACGTCAATTCAGCCGACAGGAGCTAACACACACAACGCTCGACTGCACCGCCATCAGAGACAACCAAGCACTGAAAGTTAGCATCGACTTCACTGAAGCACTACTGGATGGTGAACCCAGCGTTCAACTTGTCATACAAGACCAGAGCTACGACGTCGAGCTGAGCCAAAAACTTGAGGAGCTAAGCAACAAAGACCTCGTCACCAACCTAAGCAACCGCAGTCACTTTATCGAACAGCTAAAATCATTCATGGCCAGTGACACTGAGCAGGAAAAGCCATCTCATGCGATACTTTTCATCAAACTTGATAACTACTCTGAACTGCAACAACAACTCGGTATTGCCGGCTATGACGTACTGTTAAGAGATATCACCGACATCATTCAGCCAATATTGAAAGACTCCAACAATTTGGCCCGCTTCTCCGATGAGATATTCACCTCTCGCCAACCGATACACCCTGACATCAGAATAGATGACCTTGCTCAAAATGTATGCAATGCCATTGCCGCTGCCCACCTAGTGGTTGATGGTACAGAAGTCACAACCTCCGTCAGCATCGGCATTAGTCCCATTGAAAATGGGCAGCACTCCGTAGAGAAAATTTTGGTGGATGTGGAGCGTGCCTGTAACAGTGCACACGAAGCCGGTGGGAACCAGGTTAAGGAGCTGCATAACCTGGCTTCTGTAGATACACTGCAGAGCAGCTGCAATACCGTTGCCATCAAAAAAGCACTCAAAGAGAACAACTTCAGGCTGGTTTTTCAACCCATCGTCAGCTTACACGCCTCACCCGGCGGACGTTACCAGGTTTTGCTACGCATGATCGATGACAAAGGCGAAGAGATTGCACCCGGTGAATTTCTCCCGACAGCAGAAAAAGAGGCCGGATTGATGAAAATGATTGATCGCTGGGTCATCGTCAACAGCATCAACAACTTGATCAAGCAGCGCCAGCAAAATAAAAAGGTACAGCTTTTTATTAAATTATCAGAAGAGTCGTTGCTCGACCCCGCAACCATCAAGTGGATCAGCAAATATCTCCATGACTCACGGATACCTGGTGACAACCTGGTATTTGAACTCAATCAAGAGCATGTTTTAAAACATAAAAAGGAGTCTGAAACCTTTATAAACATGATAAACCAGCTCCACTGCCTCACCGCAATAGGTCACATTTTAGGCCTTCTGGAGTCGATCGATTACCTTGCTCACCTCAACACCCATTTCCTTAAAATAGATGGCTTATTGATCAGCTCATTAGCCAATGACAATAGCTCACAGGAGATCACTAAAAAGATTGCCGCACTAGCACAAGCAAACAATAAACAGACGATTGCAGAGTTTGTACATGATGCCAATACGTTAGCCGTTCTCTGGCAACACGGTATCAATTTTGTTCAAGGTCACTACCTACAACAGCCTGACCATGAAATGAACTACAACTTTGAGGATTAAGAAAACACTGCACCCGTCATGATTGTGTCGTAGATAGCAGGAAAATACAGCTATTTCAGACAATAAAAAAGGCAGATATTCTGCCTTTTTCTTAATCCGAAAATAGTTAGCGCATCGCCTTTAAACTAGCAATCCGCTCTGCTAATGGCGGATGGGTCATAAAGAGTTTTTTCATCCCCGTAGCCAAACCACCAGAGATACCAAACGCCGCCATTTGTTCAGGAAGCTGTGATGGCTGCCCTGACTGTTGCTGTAAACGCTCCAATGCGGCAATCATCTTTTCACGGCCTGCTAGGGCTGCCCCGCCATTATCAGCTCGGAACTCACGCTGGCGACTAAACCACATCACAATCGTACTGGCCAAAATACCCAGAATAATCTCAGCAACAAATGAGGCGACAAAGAAGCCAATACCGTGTCCCTTCTCATTTTTTAAAATAACACGATCAACAAAGTAACCAATAATTCGAGCAAAAAAGATGACAAACGTATTAACCACCCCCTGAATCAGGGCCAACGTCACCATATCACCATTGGCCACATGGCTTATTTCATGGGCCATCACCGCTTCGGCCTCATCACGACTCATATTATCAAGTAAGCCCGTACTGACGGCGACCAATGCCTTATTGCGTGACATACCTGTCGCAAATGCATTCACCTCAGGTGAGTGATATATCGCCACTTCAGGCATACCAATACCCGCCTGTTTCGCTTGACGTGTCACTGTTTCAAGTAACCACGCTTCCATCTCATTGCTGGGCTGAGTGATAACCTGCGCCCCTGTCGCACGCTTCGCCATCCACTTGGAGATCGCCAGCGAGATGAATGAGCCACCAAAACCAAATACAGCGGAAAAAATAAGTAACGCATTGAGATTAAGACTACCATTTTGAGCTAAAATAGAGTCGACACCAAGCAGACGCAACGTAATACTCAGGATCAGAATAATAGCAATATTGGTTGCCAAGAAAAGCAGAACACGTTTCATCATTAACTCCAGGAACAACGGTTAAAAACTTCTGCAAGCACTGCACAAGATTATCAAAACAGCGCTAGAACTAGCCCATAAGATAAGGGTGAAAATAAAAAGTTCAAGGGCAAAGCAATCCTTTTCGCATTACCCCAAACTCCGAACCGGAGACAGCTAACCGCTGCTTGTGGATTGAATATCAAGAAGTGAATAATCCTTATGCCGTTGCACAACTTGAATCACGTCGACGGAAAAAAGGCGTTTGCCTCGACGCATAAACAGCCCCTCCTGACTCAGCTGTTCGGTATATTTCGATGGAACCAGCAACTGCCAACCCATGTTTTTTACCGCACGAATAAGAAATGCCGGTACTGCCTCCCCCGACTGATGCATTAAAGCGGTCTGCAATACAACATTTTCCGCTTGTGACGAGAGCTTCTGTATCGTGACAGAAATCTCACCTTGTCCGGAACGTAGCAAGCGAGAAACATACCCCACTTGCGCAGGAGTACTTGAGTCCGTTAGCGGGCTAAACAGTACCAACTGCCCCACCCCCAGAGCAACCAAATAGCGCGTCTCTTTGGCACGAACTAAAACGCCACCCTTACTATCATTAATCACATACCATTCACCGTGCTTCACATCACGGCTATCATCCGCCAAGACAGATGAACGCCCCGCCAGCATCTCATCAAGACTAATGCTGAGCACACTATTGTGGGCAACTGGCTTTTTGCTACCTTTTGGTAGTTTTTTGTAACAATTCATAAAGCCAGAGACGACCGTGAAATCCCGATAAGCCTCAATCACAACACGCTGGTCCCGACGTTGGCGAGGCTGCAATTTATTTTGCAGCATATCAACAAAAGCGAGTCGTTGCGTTTGCGTCAAAACAGATAATGGAGCCGATACCCGCTGCAAAACTTCATTTTCTTCAAGCGAATTAAGGCAGGCATAGTCGTGACTGACCTGGTGTTTTAACGCCAGAATATCAATCAAAAAACCAACACCCTGAGGATTGGTTCGACGGTAGAGTGGAGGCCGCTCTGAATTTGAGAACGTCAGCAGATGACCACATTGAAGTTCGACCCCATCATCCGGTTTGATCTCCAGCTCGGGTTCAAATAATTTGATATAACTATCTAAAACCTGAACAAATTCACTGGGCCAGGTATAACAATCAACCAAGCCAAAAAGCTGCACCGAGATAAACAGCTGTCGAGGCATAATCTGTTGTGTTTTATTTGACGCCACCTCTGAATTGCGAAGATGGCCCGGCAGATCAATCATCAGTGGCTGAAGCTGGTTCACCTCCCCACAGAGCCAAAGCACAAAAAAGACCTGATTAAAATCCCGCCAACGCTGGGGTGGAAAGAGCTGATAGCACAAGGCACAAACACGCTGCTCGATATAAAACAACTCCAATATGCGCATTCCAACCTTGACCAGTCGCCTACGCTGCCCCTGATAACGGTATTCTGGCAGTTGATAAATAGAGAAAAATACCTGTTGAAACCCAATGGTCAGCAAACGCAGCAGTTCCAAAAGATGATCCAAATTATACTTTCGTGAACTATTTCCGGATACACCGAGCTCGTCCCGGTATTGCCCATAAACATGTCGAATTAACGCTGATACCTCACCACCAACCAACTCTAATATCGCCAATCGTTTTTTTAACGGGCACTCATAACGAACAAGACACTGAAGCTGTGCAATCGCCAATTCCAATTGACTGAGGGGGGAATCTTGGTATGCGCGAAGCTCTTTTTGCAGGGCACTCAGGTTTTGCTCCGGGCGATAACGCTTATCTTTCATTTGGGCCGGCAAGTTAAATTGGAGCGAAAACTCACGCGCCGGCAACGCCTCACGCCCAGAAAAATTGATATTTAACAATCGACCAACAACATCTAAACCCATAAACCTATTCTACAACCTCAACTTTATCCACCTTCTGAAAGCCACGTGGTAATTTGCTACCACGACGGCCTCGCTCACCAAGGTAATACTCCAAATCACCGCCCCCCAATTTACAGTGGCGCTTCCCCGCAAAAACGACAATGGTGGCCGTTTTTTTGATTAACTGAAGATTAATCAGCAGCTCCTCCCGCTCCGCAGCACGTGAAGAGGGGACACTAATAATTTTAACACCCTTCCCCTTGGATAACTCGGGTAGTTCGGCCACAGAAAAGGTCAGAAGCCGTCCCTCATTGGTGATCGCAACAACCAAGAAATCAGGTGAATCAAATAATATCGGTGGCAACGGCCGAGCACCCGCAGGCAGCGAAAGCAGCGCCTTACCGGCTTTGTTTTTAGTCTGTAAATTACTGAGCTTGGTGACAAATCCATATCCAGCATCCGAGGCAATCAGACATAACTGCTGGTCTGACCCCATCAGCACATGGCTAAATTGCGCACCATCCGATGGATTCAAACGCCCGGTCAGTGGCTCTCCCTGCCCCCGTGCTGATGGTAGCGTATGTGCCGCGAGCGAATAGCTCCGCCCGTGATCGTCTAAAAAGAAAACCAGTTGATTGCTTTTTCCTTTTGCCGCCGCCAGAAAACTATCTCCTGACTTATAACTTAATGAAGAGGGATCCACCTCATGCCCTTTAGCTGCACGCACCCAACCTTTTTCTGAAAGCACCACCGTGATCGCTTCGGAGCTGATTAATGCGGTTTCATCCAGTGCTTTGGCAGCACTACGCGTGATAATTGGCGAGCGACGGTCATCGCCATATTTTTCCGCATCTGACTCCAGCTCTTTGCGCACCAGCGTTTTTAAACGGCGCTCTGAACCCAGAACTTTCATCAAAGCGTCCCGTTCTTTTTCTAGCTCAGCCTGTTCACCACGAATTTTCATCTCTTCCAGCTTGGCCAAATGTCGTAACTTGAGTTCAAGAATCGCCTCAGCCTGTTCCGGTGCCAGATTAAAACGAGCCATCAACACCGGCTTGGGTTTATCCTCGGTGCGAATAATATGGATCACTTCATCAATATTGAGAAAAGCGATCAGCAGAGCATCAAGAAGGTGCAAACGTGCATTTACTTTGTCTAGGCGATACTGCAAACGGCGACGTACCGTAGCGATACGAAAACCGAGCCATTCACTCAGCATAGTATGTAAATTTTTAACCTGTGGACGGCCATCCAAGCCGATCATATTCATATTGGCTCGATAGGTCCGCTCAAGGTCGGTGGTGGCAAAGAGGTGTGTCATCAACTGTTCGGCATCCACTCGATTAGAGCGGGGAACTATCACTAATCGTGTAGGGTTTTCATGGTCCGACTCATCGCGAAGATCCTCCACCATCGGCAACTTTTTTTCCTGCATCTGTGCGGCAATTTGCTCCAGCACCTTTGCTCCAGAAACCTGGTGGGGAAGAGCGGTAACAATCAGATCACCCTGCTCCTTCTCCCAACGCGCCCGCATACGCACACTGCCATGCCCGGTGGCATACATCTTCAGCAGATCAGCGCGGGGGGTAATCACTTCCGCTTCGGTGGGATAATCAGGCCCCTGAATATACTCACACAGTTCATCAAGCGTGGTGTTCGGCGACTGCAATAACTTGATGCAAGCCGCAACAACCTCACGCAGATTATGCGGGGGAATATCGGTCGCCATGCCCACCGCAATACCAGTGGTACCATTCAGTAGCACATGGGGCACCCGAGCAGGGAGAATGGTAGGTTCCTCCAGAGTGCCATCAAAATTAGGCTGCCAATCCACCGTGCCCAAACTTATTTCACCTAATAGAAGCTCAGAAAAAGCAGAAAGCCGTGATTCGGTATAACGCATAGCGGCAAATGATTTAGGGTCATCCGGTGCACCCCAATTGCCTTGGCCATCCACCAGTGGATAACGGTAGGTAAAGGGTTGCGCCATGATAACCATCGCCTCATAACACGCCGAGTCACCGTGGGGATGAAACTTACCCAAAACGTCACCCACCGTTCGAGCAGACTTCTTGTATTTGGTGCCGGCCTTCAAGCCCAGCTCCGACATGGCATAAATAATACGCCGCTGAACCGGCTTCAAGCCATCACCGATATTCGGTAAAGCTCGATCCATAATCACATACATGGCGTAATTAAGGTAAGCTGCCTCGGCAAATGTTTTTAACGGCTGGCGCTCTACACCACCCTCATCATAGTGAATAATCTGGCTCATGCTTCTGTATTCATACTGGTCATTACCGTTAGCTCTCATCAAACGTTACAAGCAACTGCACTTATTAAAACATTACGACATGCGCTATGCCAGACGAAAAACAGATAACGCCCAAACATCACGCCAAACGTAAAGCATAAAAATATAATAAAAACCTAAAGCTAATCCAAAAATAGACGAAATCAACGGTAGAATTAAAGATCCCCAAATGACACATTACAACACAAAAGTAGCACCTTAAAAGATATTGCTTAATATCCCTAAAAGAGAGATTCCAGAGTGGAAATTGTCAATAAAGCAGAATTTAATGTCTCGTTTCGCCGACAACTGCAACAGACAGAACAGCTCCCTCCTTTGCCCGAAACCGCTCGTCAACTGCTAATTCTGCGCAACAAAAAAGATGCCCAGATGGATGATCTCATCAAAGTGATCAAACAGGACCCCGGCTTAACAGCACAAGTACTGCGTTACGGACGTCAGGGAATTTACGGTTATGGTGATCGAATCAAAGGGATTAAAGAAGCTGTCGCGCTGGTAATGGGGTTTGATGTTGCACTGCACTTCTGCCTGGGAATTTCATCAGGCAAAACACTGCAATGCACCAACAGCGGGCCACTTGGCCGCACAATGGTTTGGCAACAAGCGCTGGAGTGCGCCTCACTGTGTCAACTATTAGCCCCGAAGTGTCGCATTAAAAACAAGCCTAACGCGGGTCTCAGCTATCTCGCCGGACTGTTTCATAACTTCGGTTATCTACTATTTGGTCATTTACACCCGCAAGAGTACGCTCATCTAAACAAAACAGTGGAGCGCTACCCCCATACTGAAATCCGGGCACTTGAGCTACATTCATTTGGTATCTCCCATGACATGATTGGCATGGAGCTGATGCGTGCCTGGAATATGCCCGAAGAGATCGTCCATGCCGTCGCAGAACACCACTTCCCTGATTATGATGGCGAGCACGCACTGTATGGAAAGCTGGTTGCCCTCAGCAATCGCCTGATGGAAAAACCGGGAATGCAGGATAACAGCACCAAGCTCCCCACCGACAAATTGCTGGAACAACTCAATATCACGGAGAAAAGAGCAGAAGAGGCACTCGCCCAAGTTCGCTCACAACAGGAAGAGTTTGCGGATATGGCTCAAGCTGTTGCCGCGTAGGGACTACGCAGCCCATAAATGATGACTTGCCAAGCGCGCACAAACAAAAGCAGTAAGGCATGTAGAATTTATTAAAATACCGCTCTTACTTGTCTTTTTCCACATCCCTAAGCACTCCTATTCACATAGCCCAAGACACTATTCCTCTAGGCGCACCACAACAGTAGAGGCCTCTCTGAGGCCCGAAGAGAAGGCATCATAGTCAGCACCACCCTGCACACTGGCGAGCCGCTGACGCATTGCCATACGATCAGCATCATTAATTTGATTAACGTCGTATAGCTCAACAGATTTCACCACCACCATGGCATAATCACCGCCAAGTGATACCGTACCCGCAGCCACCTCGTCGGCAGAAACCCGTGGCAACTCAAATGCACGCTGCGAAATCAAACGATTCACAGACCCCGAACTCCGCTCAATCAAGCCCACATCGGCCCATGAAACAGCGAACTCTTTTTCAATAGCCGAAAGCTCGGTGCCAGACTCAACGGCTGAAAGCAACTTTTCACCCAGTGACTTCGCCTCCGACTCCGCATACTGCCGGGTTAACCATTCAACAATTTCACTTCGAACAGCACTCAATGGCTTTGCTTGTGCTGGCATATAATCACTGACGCGAACAACAATCAGGTGGTCGTTACCCACTTCCAAAGGCTCGCTATTCAAGCCTTCATTTAAAACATCATTAGAGAATAGCGCCTGCGTAACCAATGGATTCGCCAGCACACCCTGACCACCATTGCGTTCAATACCATCGACTTTATTAATTTCAAGCGCCAGCTCATCCGCTGCAACATCCAAGCTATCTGGATATTCGAACACCAGGTTGGTCAATTTATCGGCTAGTTCATAGTACTGACGCTCTGCTTTGGCTTGCTTCAATTGGGATAGCAACTCATCTTCTATCTCGGCAAATGCTGGCACGCTACCCTCTTCAATCTCATCAAGACGAATAATGTGATAGCCAAACTCGGTTATGACCAAATCACTTACATCGCCAACACTCATTGAAAAGACTTTTTCGTCAAATCCAGAAACCATATCCCCTTGGCTAAAGAGCCCCAAATCACCACCCAAATCAGCCGAACCCAGGTCATCAGAGAACTCTTTTGCCAAAGCATCAAAAGAACCACCGTCTCTCAGGCGAGCCAACACATCACTGGCCTTCTCTTCAGCCAACTGCTTTTCATCAGCGGTTGCCTCAAAAGGTATTTCAATCAAAATATGACTGGCCTTGCGTTGCTCTGGCTGCGCAAACGACTCTTTTTGGTCTTGATAAGCATCTTCAAGATCAGTATTGCTTATTTTTACACTGTTTTTTAGTGCATCGATCGACAACTCAAGGTATTCAACGTCAACCTTTTCCGGAATTTTATAACGATCAATATTTGCACTGTAATCAGACTCAATCTCATCCTGACCAATAACCGCATCGGCAATAAAACGTGCCGCCGGTATCTGAATGTAACTGATCTCTCGCTTCTGACGCTCTAGTTTCAGTAACGCATCGATTTCATGGTCAGTAATAATTGATGAATCGTACATTGCAGAATAGAGCTGTTGTGATAACAAGTCCCTATAAACACGTGATTCAAAATACGCCGCTGACTGCCCCTGCATTTTCAGCGCAGACTCATAAGTGGCGCGGTTAAAAACACCATCTTCCTGGAATGATGAAACACCTTGAATGATAGATGCCAATTGGCCTGCACCAACCTGCAAGCCTTCATTTTTCGCTGCTTGAACCATTAGCTCCTGACTAACCAAGCCTTCAAGAACATTTTTTCGCATTTGATCCTCAAATAGTGTCGCATCGTAATTCTCACCGAGCATCTGCCTTAAACGCTGCTCTTGCTGATAAAATGCAACTTGAAATTCTCGCTGCGAAATATTCACACCATTGATGGTTGCCACATTGTCTTCCGCTCCACCAGTGGCATAGTCACCGATCCCCCAAAGTGCAAAAGGAATGACAATCAGTGCAACGATTACCCATGCAACCCACGTTTGGGCACGATTACGAATAAATTCAAGCATTATTAGCGCAACTCATTTTTGACTACGTTTAAATATAAAAAAAGGGTGCCCGTCAAACGGAACACCCTCTTTTCAATAACTGGCGGAGTGGACGGGACTCGAACCCGCGACCCCCGGCGTGACAGGCCGGTATTCTAACCAACTGAACTACCACTCCTAGATTCCGTTGGGTGCCAGAACAAGATCCGAATCAACGACCCTTGCCTGCAGGAGCTCGGTTCTATCGACCGAGCCGCCAAGCACACAAACCTACGAACTGCTAGTTAACTGCATCTTTCAGCGCTTTTCCAGGCTTGAATGCAGGAATTTTAGCTGCTGCAATTTCAATGCTTTCGCCAGTGCGGGGGTTACGACCAGTGCGGGCTGCGCGATCACGAACTAAAAATGTACCAAAACCAATCAGTGCAACCTGATCACCCTGTGCCAGGCTACCACTGATTGCTGCCAGAGCGGCATCTACTGCACGCGCAGCTGAGGCTTTTGATAGGTCTGCACTTTCAGCTACGGCATCAACTAATTCAGTTTTATTCACTTTTTATCCCCTTATAATCATTCAAAATAGGCACAAATTTTGTGCCCGTATCTTATCGTGTTACTCATATCGTATAGCTTGGATGTAGCGTTTATATCAACTGCGAACCATCCACGTCAATAGATTTACCCCAGACCACACAACATTTCATACTACTTGTTCGAATTTCAAGCAATTGCCAGCAAAAAACACAATCTAATTGGAGTGCTAGAGAATGAAAAGCCTACTGCGGAAAATCCATTTTGGCCATATTTTCCGTAAATCATTGTTGAATAGAACGACTATTCGCCTCAAATTTACGAAAAATATGACTCAAAATGGTTTTCCCTCGCGACGACTCTCATTCTCGGACAGCCTCCTAGTGAGCCTGTGCATTATGCACGCTGTCGCCTACAGCGCCTTCAGCCACTTCTTCCAAATCAGCCGTTGGTGTCGGCATATCTTTCAGCGCCAACGCTAAAACCTCATCAATCCACTTAACAGGATGAACCTGCACATACTTGAGAATGTTATCCGGAATCTCTTTTAAATCACGACGGTTTTCTTCAGGAATGATGATTGTCTTTATTCCACCACGATGAGCCGCTAACAGCTTCTCCTTAAGGCCACCAATCGGTAAAACCTCACCTCGCAGGGTAATCTCACCGGTCATGGCAACATCAGCCTTTACGGGGATATTGGTCAACGCAGAGACAAGCGCCGTACACATGCCAACACCCGCACTTGGCCCATCCTTAGGAATAGCGCCTTCTGGTACGTGTATATGGATATCTTTTTGATCTGCAAAATCAGGTGCAATGCCTAGTGCAGCAGCACGGCTTCGCACCACGGTGAGTGCCGCCTGAATGGACTCTTTCATGACATCACCCAGCTTACCCGTCAGGAACTGTTTACCCTTCCCAGAAACAACAGCCGCTTCAATCGTCAATAGATCGCCACCAGCCTCCGTCCACGCAAGTCCATTGACCTGACCAACTCGATCATCTTCCTCTGCCTCGCCGTAACGAAAGCGTTGCACGCCAAGGTATTTTTCAAGATTGGCACTACTAACCGCGACAACGGCCTTCTTGTTTTTCGAGAGCAACGCCTCTTTAACTACCCGGCGACAAATCTTAGCCAATTCACGCTCTAGGTTACGCACACCCGCCTCTCGTGTGTAATAGCGGATAACATCACGAATAGCATCCTCGGCAACAGTAATTTCCGACTCTTTCAAGCCATTGCTTTTTATTTGTTTTGGCAATAAATAACGCGATGCAATGTTGTATTTTTCATCTTCCGTGTAACCCGGAATTCGAATAACCTCCATACGATCCAGAAGAGGACCGGGAATATTCATGGAATTAGAGGTAGCAATAAACATCACATCCGAAAGGTCATAATCCACTTCCAAGTAGTGATCTGCAAAACTGCTATTTTGCTCAGGATCAAGCACCTCCAGCATCGCAGAGGAGGGATCACCACGAGAGTCGGCAGACATTTTGTCAATTTCATCCAATAAAAACAGTGGATTCTTAACCTTGACTTTGGATAAACTTTGTACAATTTTACCCGGCATTGAGCCGATGTAAGTGCGACGGTGCCCACGAATTTCAGCCTCATCACGTACCCCGCCCAGCGCCATACGCACAAACTTTCGATTAGTCGCACGTGCAATTGACTGCCCCAATGATGTTTTTCCGACACCTGGCGGCCCAACCAAACATAAGATAGCACCTTTAACCTTACCAACACGCTGCTGAACCGCAAGGTACTCTAAAATACGCTCTTTTACTTCGCTGAGGCCATAATGATCTTCATCCAATACTGTTTGTGCGCGAACGAGATCATTTCTCACTTTGGTACGTTTTTTCCAGGGAACGCCTGTCAACCAATCGATATAGTTACGCACCACCGTTGCCTCTGCAGACATGGGTGACATCATCTTCAATTTATTCAGCTCAGAGTTTGCCTTTTCAACCGCCGCCTTGCTCATACCGGCTGCTTTAATTTTTGACGTTAACTCATCAATCTCATTTTGTGCTTCGTCCATCTCCCCAAGCTCTTTTTGAATCGCCTTCATCTGCTCATTTAAGTAGTATTCGCGTTGGTTTTTCTCCATTTGACGTTTAACTCGACCACGAATGCGCCTCTCAACCTCAAGCAGGTCGATCTCCGTCTCCATGAAGCCAATGGTCAGCTCCAAACGCTCACGCACATCCTCGGTCTCGAGCAGCTTTTGCTTTTCGGAAATTTTCAGTGACATATGCGCGGCAATCGTATCGGCCAGCCGTGCTGGATCATCAATACCAGACAGTGATGAGAGTATTTCTGGTGGGATTTTTTTGTTGAGTTTTACATATTGATCAAACTGAGCCAGCACAGAGCGAGTAAGAACCTCTACTTCACGCTCATCTAGATCATGAGTTCCAAAGGCGGTTACCTGGGCTTTAAAGTAATCATCGGAGGCGAGAAAATGAATAATGCGTGCACGTTCACCACCTTCAACCAACACTTTGATCGTGCCGTCAGGTAATTTCAAAAGCTGGAGGATATTGGCAAGCGTGCCAATACGATAAACATCTTCAGGGGTAGGGTCATCATCAGAGGCATTTTGCTGGGCAACAAGCAGGATCTGCTTGTCATCTTTCATTGCGGCTTCCAAGGATTTAATCGACTTCTCCCGACCAACAAAGAGAGGAATCACCATGTGGGGGTACACAACAACATCACGTAGCGGAAGAACGGGAACAGCATGCAGCTGATCTTCAATTATTTTTGATGATTTATCTTGCTGGGACATTGCAAAGAATCCTCTCTGGTCTCTCCACTAAAAATGGAGGCTACTTGGAACGACATAGCCCTGGAAACCTGTCCAACAAAAAAACCGGCTTTTCTCACAGCGGCATTTGTTCTCAGACAGGCTCTAAGGATGGCGACAGATTTTTTGTAAATCAACCCTTAGCTGAAAATTTAGTTCTCAGCGGCAGCGGCAAGAGTCTGTTTTCCACCATCATGAACCAGCAATGGCGGTGAGTTCCCAGCAACAACATCGGCATCAATGACGACCTTGGAGACCTCTTCCATGGAGGGAATATCGTACATAGTATCAAGGAGCATGCTTTCCATGATCGAACGAAGGCCACGAGCACCGGTTTTACGCTCCATCCCCTTCTTAGCCACTGCGTGGAGAGCATCCTCACGAAATTCCAGCTCACACCCTTCCATCTCGAAAAGCCGGGCATACTGTTTGACTAGTGCATTTTTAGGCTCAGTCAGAATTTGAATGAGGGCCTCTTCATCCAACTGCTCCAATGTTGCAATAACAGGCAGTCGACCAACAAACTCAGGGATCAAGCCAAAGCGAACTAAGTCATCCGGTTCTACATCAAGCAGTGTTTTACCCGATACGTCACGTTCACTATCGCCTTTGACCTGTGCAGAAAAACCAATGCCCGATTTTTCAGTTCGGTCACGTATCACTTTCTCCAGGCCATCAAACGCACCACCACAAATAAAGAGGATATTTGAGGTATTCACCTGCAGGAACTCTTGTTGTGGGTGCTTACGTCCGCCCTGAGGGGGAACAGAAGCGACCGTGCCCTCGATCAGTTTCAACAAAGCCTGTTGCACACCCTCACCGGAAACGTCTCGTGTGATTGAGGGGTTATCGGATTTACGTGAAATCTTATCAATCTCATCCAGGTAAACAATACCGGTTTGGGCGCGCTCCACATCGTAATCACACTTTTGAAGGAGCTTTTGAATGATGTTTTCCACATCTTCGCCAACATAACCCGCTTCCGTTAACGATGTTGCATCGGCAATCGTAAAAGGCACATTCAATAGGCGAGCAAGTGTTTCAGCCAATAGGGTTTTACCGCTTCCGGTAGGGCCTATCAGTAAAATATTACTCTTGGAAAGCTCAACATCATCACTCTTGGTCACGCTTTTCAGTCGCTTATAATGGTTATATACCGCAACGGAAAGTACTTTTTTAGCTCGATCCTGGCCAATCACATATTCATCAAGGCGCTTGCTTATCTCGTGGGGAGTTGGCAGACGATCGTCATTACCATCTAATTTCTGCTCATCAATCTCTTCACGAATAATTTCATTACAAAGCTCAACACATTCATCACAGACGTAGACAGATGGCCCTGCAATCAGCTTGCGAACCTCATGCTGACTTTTGCCACAAAATGAACAATACAGCAGTTTGTCATCATCGCCTGAATTCTGTTTGTTATCACTCATCACTAGGCCTTACTTGTATACAGAGCAATCTGCATTAAATTTTATAGCTGTAAAAAAGCACTTACAACGTCGGGTTAATATCCGATCAAAACTACTCAGACAGTGAGGTACGCTTATCAAGAACCTCATCAATCAAACCATACTCTTTGGCTTGTGCTGCACTCATAAAATTATCTCTGTCAGTATCTTTTGAGATAACATCCAGCGTCTGGCCGGTATGCCCGGCCAGTATATTATTCAAGCGCTCTCGAATTTGCAGAATTTCTCGAGCATGTATCTCAATATCAGAGGCCTGCCCCTGAAATCCACCCAGTGGCTGGTGAATCATTACACGAGAATGTGGAAGGACAAAGCGTTTACCGGCTGCACCACCCGCAAGCAGAAGAGCACCCATACTCGCCGCCTGGCCAATACACATAGTACTAACATCACACTTAATGAACTGCATCGTATCATAGATAGACATACCCGCAGTCACTGAGCCACCCGGAGAGTTGATGTATAGATGAATATCTTTCTCCGGATTTTCAGACTCTAAAAAGAGCAGCTGAGCAACAATCAAGTTGGCCATATGGTCTTCCACCGGACCGACCAAAAATATGACTCGCTCTTTGAGCAAGCGGGAGTAGATATCATATGACCGCTCACCACGAGCAGTCTGCTCAACTACCATTGGCACTAAACTGTTTTGAATATCATTCATAACATCACCATTCCCACTACCTTTAGAGCAATACATTTTCTTTTCAAACGTTAACCATCGCATCAAACGTTGATGGCACCTCTGTCACTTTAGCGGCATCAAGAACGAAGTCAACAATCATATCTTCCAAAACAATACCTTCGACATCTGAAAGACGGGCATTATCACCATAGTACCAATCAATTACTTGTTCAGGCTCATCATAAGTAGAGGCCATCTTCTCCACTTCAGCACGAAGGCGCTCAGCTGGCACACTAAGTTTATTATTTTTAACAATTTCTGAAAATATTAGGCCAGTTGCAACACGTTTTTTAGACACTTCTGCCATCTTGGCTCGCTGCTCATCCGTCAACTGATCAAGACGGGTATTAGCACGCTTTGCGCTGGACTCAACATCTTGATCAACCATCGCTTTTGGAACCGCAACCTCGTTAATTTCCAAAAGCGTCTCTGATACTTCTTGCTTGATTTTGGAGCGCAATGCATTACCGAGTTCAAGCTGCATGCTTTGCTCAATCTGCTTGCGCAACTCGTCAATATTTCCGCTATCAACACCCAGTGATTTAACAAATTCGTCATCAATTTCTGGTAGAGCTGACTCTTCAACCGTTACAACTGTAACCGCAAACTGCACCGGCTTACCTGCCAGATTTTTTGCGTGATACTCCTCAGGAAAGCTAAGGTCCAGAGTGCGCTCTTCACCGGCTACAACACCGATCAACTGATCTTCGAACCCGGTAATCATGCGGCCCGCTCCCAGTTCGATGGGCATTTTTTCAGCCGAACCACCCGCAAACTCTTCACCATCAATAGAGCCTTTAAAGTTGATAACAACACGGTCTTTATTGCCAGCAGCACGATCAACTGTTTGCCACACCACCTTCTGGTTGCGCACTTTATCAATCATCGCATCAACATCAGCAGACGTAATTTCAGCAACCGGTTTATTAATAGTGACGTCATCCATTGCAGCCAGTGACAACTCAGGATAAACCTCAAACACCGCAGTGTATGAAAGAGCACCACTTTCACCCATTGGCTGAGGGTCAATTGAGGGAGCACCAACGGGTTGAAGTTTTTCATTCGCAATCGCTTCGTAGAATGTACTTTGAATAACCTCTCCCACAACCTCTTGTAAAACCTGGCTGTGATGACGTTTTTTAATTATGCTGAAAGGCACTTTTCCCGCACGGAAACCATCTAAGCGAGCCGTTCGTGCAATAGAGTTCAAGCGGCTGTCCACCTCAGATTTGATACGATCCTCAGAAACTTCAACCGTCATTCGGCGCTCAAGAACCGAGGTTGTTTCAACCGAAACTTGCATAAGAGACTCCTAAAGAAAAACTCATCACTTTAAACGTAAAAAAAGAGCTCATAAAGAGCTCTTTCTTTCGATATATGGTGCGAAAGGAGAGACTCGAACTCTCACAGGTTGCCCCACTGGAACCTAAATCCAGCGCGTCTACCAATTCCGCCACTTTCGCTTTTTAAATTAACTCTGCCTACGCCATTGCGAGACTATTACCACCAAGGCTAGCATCAAAGCGGTCATGCTAATTGCACTTCGGACCACACCTAGACCTACCCTCCGCAACCGGTGGTGAAGTAGACCATATTCATTCATGCTAAGCAAGCCCGTCTTTAAAAAACCATGTAACTACTCAGCGCATTCATCTTTTGCCTCAACTCTTCGTTATTTTCGTACTCAATCGGTCACATATATCCATATGCTCCCTCTTTCCGTGCAAAAATGCCTCGATTTGAGGAAAAATCTAAACACGCTGAATAGTTACGAAACCACGGACAATAATCCCAATCAATTCAGATTGAGCAAATCTCGTATGATACCACTTGGTTTGATTAAATTAGAGCGCCGTCATACACAGAGCCATCAGACCTGCCGGGAACAGACCGAGCCCCAATACCGCCAATGAATTGAGACTGAGTACAATTTTCATATCACTGCCCGCAGTAATTGGATGGTGATCTTCCGCCTTATCAAAATACATCACTTTAATGACACGAAGGTAGTAAAACACCCCGATAATGGAGAAGATAACTGCCAGCACTGCCAGCCATATGAAACCAGCATTAACAACCGCCTCAAGCACTGCAAGCTTTGCATAAAAACCCAAAGTAGGCGGAACGCCTGCCATGGAGAACATCAGGATCATCATCATAAATGCAAACCACGGACTTCTATCGTTCAAACCTTTGAAATCATCAATTTTATCTGCCTCAAAGCCCTGACGACTGAGCAGAATAATCATACCGAAGCCACCAAGCGCCATAATGGCGTAGGAGATAACGTAGAACATCGCTGCGGAATAACCAAACGTGGTACCCGTCATAATGCCAAGCAGTATAAAGCCAACGTGAGAAATTGTTGAATAGGCGAGCATTCGCTTAATGTTACCTTGAGCAATCGCAATGATATTGCCAATCCCCATCGATAAAATGGCCAGTATGATTAACATATCCTGCCACTGCACATGCAGCCCCTGCATTCCTTCGACAAGCAACCGCATTACCATCGCAAATGCCGCAATTTTTGGTGCAGTACCAATAAACAGTGTGACCGGCGTTGGTGCACCATGGTAAACATCGGGAATCCACATATGAAAAGGTACGGCACCTAATTTGAATGCGAGACCAATAATCACAAACACCAAGCCAAAGATCAGCACAATATTATTGTGATCAGCCAGCATTATTTTTTCACCAACAACGGTGATATCCAGCGATCCCGTCATACCATAGATCATCGACATACCGTACAGCAGGAGACCGGAGGCTAATGCACCCAGAACAAAATATTTCATCGCCGCTTCTGTTGACACTTCAGAATCACGATTCAGTGCAACCAGGGCGTAGAGACAAAGTGAAAGCAACTCCAACCCAAGGTAGATAGTAATAAAACTATGAGCTGAAACCATAATCATCATACCGAGAACGGCAAATAGTGAAAGAACGTAAAACTCGCCCTTAAACAGATCACGTTGGAGCAAGTAGTCACGGGAGTAGATCATCACACCCGCTGCAGTCAGGTAGATAAACACCTTCAGCAGGCTCGACATCGGGTCCGCTACGTAGGTACCACTAAAGGTATAAACGGCTTCAGGCGTATGGAGTGTTATGGTCAAAACGGCAGCCACCGCCAATGTGGCGAGCGACAGGATGTAGGTCAATATCCGACCCTTATCTGTAATAAACAGGTCTAACAACAGGATAATGCACGCCATAGAGAGAACAAATATCTCCGGTATTGCAGGCGTAAAATTCGGCACTTCAAAGTTCATACTCTATTACTCAATCTTGTTATAGTTTAGAACTACTGATCTGGTGAATCAGGTTATCTACGGTTGGGTGCATCACTTCCAGTAAGGGCGCTGGCCACAGACCCAGTACCAGCACAGCAACCGCGAGAACCGCCAATATAAAAAACTCACGTTTATTGAGGTCTTCAAGCTTCTCAACGTTTTCATTGGTAACTTCACCAAAGATGACACGCTTCACCATCCACAGCGTATAAGCCGCACCAATAATCAACGTGGTTGCCGCCAGGAATGCGATCCAGAAGTTCGCTTTAAATGCGGCGAGAATAACCATAAATTCACCGACGAAACCGGAGGTACCAGGCAAACCCGCATTTGCCATTGCAAACAAGACCGCAAATGCAGCAAACCACGGCATTTTTTCTGCAACACCGCCATAGGAACTGATCTCTCGACTATGCATACGGTCGTATAACACGCCAATACACAAGAACATCGCACCTGATACAAAACCATGGGAGATCATCTGAACCATCGCCCCTTCCAGACCCATGGCCGCCCCAGATAGACTGCCAGTATTTGTAAAAATCAGAAACGGAATGAAGAAGCCAAGTGTCACAAAACCCATATGTGATATGGATGAATAGGCTACCAGTTTTTTCATATCGGACTGCGCCAGTGCCACAAAGCCGATATAGACAATGCCGATTAGCGACAAGGTGATCACAAGCCATGCTAGATCGGCACTTGCATCGGGCGTAATCGGCAAACTGAAGCGCAAGAAGCCGTAGGCACCCAACTTGAGCATAATAGCCGCCAGAATCACCGAACCGCCCGTTGGTGCTTCGACGTGTGCATCAGGCAACCAGGTGTGTACAGGCCACATCGGTACTTTTACCGCAAATGCAATCAAGAAGGCCAGGAAGATCCAGGTTTGTGCAGTCATACCCAGCGGCATATCCTGCATATCAAGAATGCTAAAGCTGCCGGACTCCATATACATGTAGATCAAGGCGATCAGCATGAACACCGAGCCAAAAAAGGTATATAAGAAGAATTTAATGGTTGCGTACACCCGACGTGGGCCACCCCAGATACCGATAACCAGAAACATCGGTATCAACAGCGCTTCCCAGAACACATAGAACAGAACCGCATCAAGCGCAGCAAATACGCCATTCATGAAGCCCATCATGATCAAGAAAGAAGCCATATAAAGCGCGGGTTTGTGCTTGATAACCTGCCATCCGGCCAATACAACCAGAACAGTGGAGAAGGTGGTTAAAATAATCAACGGCATCGAGATGCCATCAACACCAAGATGGTAAAAGACGTTGAATGCAGGGATCCAGGAGACATGTTCAACAAACTGCATTTCATGCGTTGTTAAATCAAAGCCTGTATAGAGCAGTACCGAAATGAGGAATGTCACCACAGAAACGACAAGCGCTAACATTCGCGCAAGTGGTGCTTTCTCCTCCGACTGGCAGGCAAGTACGAGCATGGCTCCGATAATCGGCACCCAAATAACCAGACTGAGTAGTGGCAAATCTGACATTTAAATCATAACCTTCTTTATTGAGACCTTTGCACGATTCATATTTTCCATGCAAAGGTCTCTTATTATTTGAGCAAAATCCAGCTCAGCAACAACAACAGACCAATAATCATCGAAAATGCATAATGATAGAGATAGCCTGTTTGAATACAGCGAATCTTTGCAGCAATCCAACCCACCGCATTCGCAGTACCATTAACCATGATGCCATCAATCACCATCACATCACCCACTTTCCAGAAGAAGCGCCCGAGCATACGCGAACCAGCGGCAAAAAATACTTCATTAAAGTGGTCAAAACCATAATTCTTCTCGAGAATGGTATTAATCGGCTTAAACGTTTTCTGAATTTTACCGGGTATATCACGGCGTTTCATATAGAAGAACCAAGCGGTGCCGACACCTGCCGCCGCAAGATAAATAGCCGGCCCGGCAAAGGCATGGACAACAAAGCCAACCACACTGGTGTAGTACCCACCGACAATACCCAGTGTGTCATTATCAGGGGAGACGTGAATAGATCCGCCAAAGAAATCACCAAACAACATCGGTTCAATGAAATAGCCACCGGCAATAACCGATGGTACCGCCAGTACAATCAGTGGCAGCGTCACTACCTTTGGCGATTCATGCAGGTGTTCTTTAGTATGGCTATCCATTCGCTCTTTACCATGGAAGACCAGGAAGAACATGCGGAAGCTGTAGAATGCGGTCACAAATACACCAATCAATATGCAAACATAGGCAAAACCCGCACCGGCTGTTTCAGAGTGACGTACCGCTTCAATAATCGCATCCTTGGAGAAGAAACCAGAGAAGAATGGAAAACCGATCAACGCTAATGAGCCGATCAACATTGTCCAGTAGGTAATTGGCATGTATTTTTTCAAGCCACCCATTTTGCGAATATCTTGTTCATGGTGCATGGCGATAATAACCGAACCTGCGGCCAGGAATAGCAATGCCTTGAAAAAGGCATGGGTCATTAGATGGAATACACCCGCAGCATAGGCTGATGCCCCCAAAGCAACCGTCATGTAACCTAATTGAGAGAGCGTGGAGTAAGCAATTACCCGCTTGATATCGTTTTGAATGATGCCGAGAAAGCCCATTGAGAGCGCGGTTACGGCACCGATAACCATGATGAAACTCAGAGCCGTTGTCGACAACTCATAGAGTGGTGACATACGTGCCACCATGTAGATACCGGCGGTGACCATGGTTGCCGCGTGAATCAGAGCCGAAATCGGTGTCGGGCCTTCCATAGAGTCTGGCAGCCAAACATGAAGTGGCACCTGCGCAGACTTACCCATAGCACCGATAAATAACAGAATACAGATAACCGTCATCAACGACCAATCCATACCGGGTATAAGCTGAATTGTCAGATCCGCCATCATCGGGGCGGCTTCAAACACCTCGGCATAATCAAGGCTATTGAAGTACATCAGTACCGCTGCGATACCCAGCAGGAAACCGAAGTCCCCTACGCGGTTAACCAAAAAGGCTTTCAGGTTTGCATAAATTGCTGTCTCTTTTTTGTACCAAAAACCGATCAACAGATAGGAAACCAGACCCACCGCTTCCCAACCAAAGAACAGCTGCATGAAGTTGTTTGCCATTACTAGCATCAACATCGAGAAGGTGAATAGGGATATGTAGCTGAAGAAGCGTTGATAACCTGGGTCGTCTTTCATGTAACCAATGGTATAGATATGCACCATCAGCGATACAAAGGTCACCACCACCATCATCATTGCGGTTAGTTCATCAACCAGAAAACCAATTTCAAATTTGATGCCGTCGCTGATCAACCAGGTATAAACTGATGCGTTATAACTCTCAGCACCATCAATAATAATATGCTTAAAAACAACCACCGAGAGGAAGAAGGCAATCGCTACGCCAATATTGGTCACCCAATGTGCACCGGCTCGTCCAACCTGTTTACCAAACAGGCCGGCGATAATAGCACCAGCGAGTGGTGCCAAGACGATAGCGAGATAAACGTTATGCATAGAATCTGTCATCGTTATCCCTTCAGAGAATCAAGGCTGTCAACATTAATAGTGCGTTTGTTACGAAACAGCACTATAAGAATCGCCAGCCCAATTGCAGCTTCAGCCGCCGCAACGGTTAAGATGAAAAAGACAAAAATCTGGCCTGACAGATCATTAAGGTAATAGGAAAATGCAACGAAGTTAATATTAACCGCAAGCAACATCAGCTCAATCGCCATCAATAAAATAATAACGTTTTTACGGTTTATAAAAATACCCGCCATACTGATGCAAAACAGTATTGCCCCCAAAATGAGGAAGTGGGACAACGTAATCATGACTGTACCTCATCTTTTTTTGTGGCCGGCATTTTAACTAGGCGCACGCGATCATCACGACGAACCTTCACCTGCTCAGCAACATTTTGTGATTTGGTTTCAGGGCGTTTACGCAACGTTAATGCAATAGCGGCAATAATCGCGACCAGCAATATCACCGCTGCAATCTCAAAGGGATAAACATAGGTGGTATACAGAATACGTCCCAGTGCCTTAGTATTGCTGTAATCACTACCCTGCGCTTCAGGCGTCGCAAATTTTTCCAGCCCAAAGTTTTCCGGGCCAAGAATCATCGCCATCTGGATCAATATAATCACCCCGACCGCGATACCCACTGGCAGGAATTTTATAAAGCCCTCTTTCAATGGTGCTAAATCAATATCAAGCATCATGACCACAAATAGGAACAGCACCATCACAGCCCCGACATAAACCAGTACTAAGGTGATCGCGAGAAACTCTGCTTCGAGCAGCAGCCAAATACCGGCACAGGTGAAGAACGCAAGCACCAGAAAAAGTGCCGCATAGACGGGGTTTCGGACGACAACAACCGCGAGTGCGGAACCCACCAGTATCGCAGAAAAGATATAAAATATGATCAGTTCAAAAGCCATTATATTACGCCGTTAGGTTAATTAGCGATACTGCGCATCTGAAGCGCGATCTTTTGCAATTTCTGTTTCAAGCCTGTCACCCAATGCCAATAGTTTCTCTTTTGTCATCAGCAGATCCTCGCGAACCTCACCGTGATACTCAAAGTGACGTGTCTCAACAATGGCATCAACCGGGCATGACTCTTCGCAAAACCCGCAAAATATACATTTAGCAAGATCAATATCGTAACGCGTGGTGCGACGTGACCCATCATCTCTCTCTTCCAGATCGATGGTAATGGCGAGAGCAGGACAGACCGCTTCACAAAGCTTGCACGCAATACAGCGTTCTTCGCCATTGGCATAACGACGCTGTGCATGCAGGCCGCGAAACCGATGGGATTGTGGTGTTTTCTCTTCTGGATATTGCACGGTGATCTTACGCGCAAACAGGTATTTACCTGTCAACTTAAGACCCAGCACCAGTTCCCAAAGAAAGAACGTCTTAAAAAAATGTTTGATAGCATTCATATTATTTTCCAACCCTTAGCCGAACCAAGGGCCCCACCCTTCAACAATAGCCAAACCAAGCAGCAATACCCACAGTATGGTGATCGGAATCAATACCTTCCAACCCAGACGCATGATTTGGTCATAACGGTAACGCGGAAAAGTCGCACGGAACCAGAGGAACAAGAATAAGAAAAAACTGGTTTTAAGCAGCAGCCAGATAATACCCGGCACCCAACTAAACAGTGCTTCCAGGCCCGGAATGCCCTGAAAAGGTGACAGCCACCCCCCGCAAAACATCAATGCCGTCAGCAGTGCAATCAATATCATGTTGGCATATTCGGCAAGGAAAAATATTGAAAAGCTCATGCCTGAATATTCCACATGGAAACCAGCAACAATTTCAGACTCACCCTCTGCCACATCAAATGGGGCGCGATTTGTCTCCGCTAAACCGGCGATGTAATAGACAAGAAACATCGGCCAGAGCGGAATGAAAAACCACATCCAAACCCCACCCTGCTGGGCATTAACAATTTCGGTTAGATTAAGGCTCCCTGCGGCCATCAGCACCGTGACAAGCGCAAAGCCCATCGCAATTTCATACGAAACGATCTGTGCAGCAGAGCGCATTGCCCCGAGAAATGCATATTTGGAATTCGATGCCCAACCGGCCAGAATGACACCATAAACGCCCATTGAGGTAATCGCTAATATATAGAGTAGTGACGCATCAATATTGGAGAGCACCATGCCTTCATCAAACGGAACCACGGCCCAAGCGGCAATGGCAGGAGCAAAAGCTAAAACAGGCGCAATCATGAACAGGTAGGGATTGGCCTTGGTAGGAATAATTACCTCTTTCATTATCAATTTAAGCGCATCTGCAATCGGCTGCAGCAGACCGCGTGGACCCACCCTATTTGGCCCAATTCGCACTTGAATGTAGCTGATAACTTTACGTTCAGCCAAGGTTAAATACGCTACCGCACCCATGATAGGCAGTACGATCGCAAGAATTTTCACCGCAATGATGATCAGGCTCTGAACCACCTCGGGCAGGAAACTCAACAAGTTTTGCAATGTCTCAATCATTAAACCCTCTCACCCCTGAAACACAGCTTATTAAGCTTTTGTAATTGTTATTGGTGAAAAATCTGCGGCAAGACCAGATGTCTGCGGCAGGCCACTGTATACCAAGAGCGTGCCATCAGCAACACGATCATTTATCACCATTGGTATATCTATTTCCAGCTCACCCTGCTTTATCAGAAGACGCTCACAATCGACCACTCCATTTTCTTCGGCAGTAGTTTTGCTGAGTTGCACCGTGAAGCAGCTCATGGCGTCATACGTCTGCTGCAAACTGGATGAACGACGAACCTGGGCATCTCCCGCATAAATCGCACACTCTGAAATTCGCTGCAATCCATCAGAAATTGTTATCTCAGCAGAGAGTTTATGTGTCGCTTTACTCGATGGCTTAATACGGGATGTCAGGCTTTGAAATTCACCGGTCACTTCATCACTGGAAAAATAGTCAAAACCGTCCACATCGAAGAGATTACCCAGAACACGCAACACTTTCCAAGCCGGTCGTGAATCACCTTTTGGTGTCACTGCACCAGTAAAAGATTGTAAACGCCCTTCAATATTGACAATGGAGCCCGAGGTTTCGGTCAATGGCGTAATCGGCAGCAATACATTTGCACTGTTATCGAGAGATTCACTCCGGTACGCGGTCAACGCAACGGTGTAATCTGCACTTGCAATGGCGTTCTCTGCGGCTGTGCCACCGGCACAATCAAGCGCAGGCTCAATGCCGACCAATAGATAGCCTTTGCGCGGCTCAGTCAACATTGTCTTTGCTGTCAAACCGATGGGTGACGACTTTTTAGTACCCGCTAATCGGTGAGGAACCGCACCCGACAACCAGCCACCTGCGCTATTACAACCATCACTCAATTGACCCAACGTGCTGTTACTTGCCTCTGCAATCACATCAGCCAAGGCGCGCAATGTCGATGCCTGGGGGTGATGTGATGCGTAGTTGCCAAGGATTACTGCCGATTTATTGGCGGCAAGCAAGCTATCAGCCGCCGTTTTTGAGGCCTCGCCAACCGTAGCGCCATTAATAAGATCGGCGGTTATACCTGAAGGCGTGCTACCTGCCGTTTCAAACAGAGATTTTGCAATTGAGGCGAGTGACGCGACCATTTTAGACGGTGCGACAATCATTGATGACGCCACTGTAAAGTTGAATTCATAGTCAACCGGATTCAACAGACAAAACTGCGCGCCATTCATCGACGCTGTTCTTAATCTGAGCGCCGCAACAGGCTGATCTTTGCGGATATTAGAACCAATCAACAAGCCACCATCCAACTGATCAAGTTCTTCTAGCGGCAGACCCAAGTATGGAAAAGGCGAAGCCCCCTCCTGACCTGAAAAGTCATTTTGACGCAAACGGTGATCGATATTATGGCTACCCAAGCCTCGCATCAACTTTTGTGCGAGATAAAGCTCTTCGACGGTGGAGTTGGGTGATACCAGACAGCCAAGCTGCTCTGATCCCGCACCATCAATAACCGCTTGAAGCCCGCGCGAGGCATTTTCGAGCGCAGTATTCCAGTCTGTCTCCTGCCACTCGCCATCCACCTTAATCATTGGCTTGGTTAAACGTTCACCACTGTTTGCGCCTTCATAAGAGAAGCGATCACGATCAGAGATCCATGATTCATTTACAGAGTCATTATCACGGGGGACAACACGAAGAACTTCATTATCTCGGGTATGAACCGAGACATTCGAACCGAGGCAGTCATGCCCCGCTATCGTTGATGTGGAACCCAGCTCCCATGCACGCGCACGGTAGCGGAAAGGTTTTGATGTCAGTGCGCCCACCGGGCACAGATCAATTACATTTGCAGAGACTTCTGAAGTGACACTGCCCGCAATATAAGTACCAATCTCCATGTGCTCACCGCGACCGGTTGAGCCGATTTCACGAATACCGGCAATCTCATCACCAAATCGAACACAACGCGTACAATGGATACAGCGTGTCATATCGGTAGAGATCAGTGGGCCAATATCTTTATCCACAACAATCCGCTTATTCTCATAAAATTTGAATTCACTACCACCGCGGCCGACAGCCACATCCTGCAATTCACACTCGCCGCCTTGATCACAGATAGGGCAATCCAGTGGGTGATTGATAAGTAGAAAGGCCATAACACCTTTTTGTGCATTGATCGCCTTGGGTGAACGAGTAAAGACTTTCATCCCATCCGTTACCGGGGTCGCGCAAGCGGGAAGCGGTTTTGCCGCTTTTTCCACCTCAACTAAACACATGCGGCAATTTGCCGCTATCGAGAGTTTTTTGTGGTAGCAGAAACGTGGAATATCAATTCCAACTTCGTCGGCGGCCTCAATTAACATCAAGCCGTTACGCGCCTCTACTTTTTTACCATCGATTTCGATATTTACTGTAGTCATATCCAATCAAAATCTACCATTAGGGAGGCGATGCCTCATTACTCGTTACCGACTGTTACCCGGCTCCACCGACCATGCACTTCTTGTGTTCGATGTGATATTCAAACTCTTCACGGAACTGCTTAACAAAACTTGTAACCGGTGCTGCAGCTGCCTCACCCAGAGCACAAATAGTGTGCCCCTCAATTCCTTTGGAAACATTACAAAGAAGATCAATATCTTCTGGCCGACCCTGACCATTTTCAATCCGATTAACAATACGTGAGAGCCAGCCAGTACCTTCCCGACACGGGGTACATTGACCACATGACTCTTCGTAGTAAAAATAGGATATACGTGCCAGCGCCTTGACCATACAGGTAGAGTCGTCGATGACAATAACCGACCCAGCACCCAACATTGAGCCCGCCTTGGAGATGCCGTCATAGTCCATGGTTGCATCCATCATCACATCACCAGGCAATATAGGCGTTGATGAACCACCGGGAATGACCGCTTTAAGCTTGTGCCCATCGCGCACACCACCCGCCATCTCTAGCAGTGCTGAAAATGGCGTGCCCATTGGTACTTCGTAGTTACCGGGCTTATTAACGTGACCTGACACCGCAAAAATCTTGCTACCGCCGTTGTTCGGCTTACCCAGCTCCAAAAACCACTTGCCGCCATTCTTCAGAATCATCGGCACAGATGCAAGCGTTTCAGTGTTATTAATCGTTGTTGGGCGACCATACAAACCAAAGC
>JAFLJP010000094.1 GCA_022712945.1 Gammaproteobacteria bacterium
ACGTGTAAATAAAGTGCGTAGATAAGCGTATGGTTCTAAATCATTGGCTTTGGCGGTTTCAATCAAACTGTACAGCATCGCACTGGCTTTAGCGCCGGCCTGACTTTGACTGAACATCCAATTTTTGCGACCAATGGCAAATGGACGAATCGCATTTTCCACGGGATTATTATCAATGTTGAGTCGACCATCTTGGTATTTTGCGACGGCGATATGTGCCAATAACCCGGGGCTGGCGTTACTCTTGGGGATGGGTTGTTTCGGTAACGCCGCTAGGGTGATATTTGATTCACAGGGGGTGCAGGCATATTTTTTACGAGCATGTACCCGTACTTGAATCACTGCAGGGATAATATCGAGTTGTTCACTGGTCTCTTCGCCAATACAGTGCTTTTGACAACCACACTCACAGACCTTTTCATGTGCAGGCAAGTCATGCTCAATGCGAACACGAGGTAAGGTTTTAGGCAGTGGCTTACGGCCTGACTTGGTTTTTTTATTGGCGGTTGGTTCCGCATCAACCGACTTGGCTATTTCAGGCGCGGCGAGATCTGCTTCATTCTCGGCCTCATCAAATAACTCGGTTTGCTGCGGGCTTTTTTCACTGCTTTTACCAAACTGACGACGTTTAAAGAGAATGACCAACGCCTCTAAAAACTGGATACGACCTTGCTTTTCAGCCAGTGTCGATTGCTGCGCTAAAACAAGCTGTTTTAGCGCAGCAATATCATCCGGTAAATTGTCTTTTGGTCGTGATGTCATGGGGTGTATTATACCCAATAAACAGGTGAAATCATGCCTACTAGCTAGCTAATCGCGTTATAAATCAAAGCATCATGAGGCTTGTTGTTGAAAATATCCAAGCCATCAAGTAATAAGTTCAATTGGTAGCCATCAATACTAATAGCGTCATCAGTGGTGGGGTTAAGCCAAGTGAAACGTTGCTTCTCAAGGCGTTTATACCAGAGTACAAAACCATTACGCTCCCAATAGAGCAGCTTGATTTTATCGCGGCCACGATTACAAAATACAAACAAGGCATCGTTCATTGGATTCATCTCAAGCGCGTGCTCAACCAGCGCGGCTAAACCATCAATGGATTTACGCATATCAACCACCCCAGCATAAAGATAGACTGGGGTTTTAGGGTTAGGTTGCAGCATGGAGCAACCCTCGATCACGCAATGCCAGCAATAAGTCAGGTAAGCTTTCAGCGGGCAATTCAATGCTAACCTGAGAACCTAACTGCAAACGCGCATTGACAGAGCGCAAGATGTTAATGGGAATAAGCGTTTTAGGCTTATCGACAGTGGTTGCCAAACGTTTGCGCCAATAGTGTAAGTTGTGAGCCTTGATATGACGTTGCTGGCAAAAGGCCTGCTGAGAGGGGCCACTTTTTTGCCAATCTTCGATATGTTGTTTCCAGCTCTCTTCTTTGCTCATAACCTGTCTCTCAATGGATAGTGTGTAGACAGGGTAAAGAGATTATTGTCGTTATGTTAGATGGGGTTTGTGGATCGTTTACTTTCTATCTGGGGATTGGGGCACTCGCTATCGCTCGATTGTTGCACAAAAACACGCTACGCTTTGGGATCAGCTGAACTTAATCGTTAGATTTTCCACTATTTGCCATTCATTTACCATATTTGCACTTCAGCACCACTATATGGCGATACATCACATCTTTAAGTATTAACAAGCCATTTACTCTACCCTATTTGTTTTTTACCAATGCAATTAAATATGGTCGGAGAATTTATCATGAAAAAATTAATAGCTTGTTTGTTATTAGTATTTCTTGTTTCGGGGTGTGCATCAAAAGACGAACAAATATCAATGGACAGAAACCCCATTCACCACACTAATGCTGGATTTAAAAATAATCCATTTGTTGAAACAGCAGCGCCAAAAGGTTTCCTTTTTTATATGCGTAGGTTTTGGGGGTCAGTTTTTACACCTGAAATTCCAGAAGGGCATGCAATTTCCTCGGAAGAATCCTTAAGTTTACTTAATTCAGTTAAAGGTGACCGGATCAGTTGGTTAGGGCATGCTACATTTTTAATAAATGTATCTGGGAAAACGATTCTTACCGATCCCTTTTTAAGTGAATTTGCCAGCCCTGTTTCTTGGGCGGGGCCTAGAAGATATGTTGATCCTGGCATTTCTATAGAAAACCTTCCACAAATTGATATTGTGCTTATTTCACATAGCCATTACGACCATCTGGATGAAGAAACTATAGAAAAATTGGGTAATAAAAATAAAATTCATGTCCTAGTTCCCTTAGGGCTAAAGTCATTTTTTACAGAGCGTGGCTATAAAAATGTGACAGAGCTAGATTGGTATGAATCAATGACTGTTGAGGGCATCGAAATAACTTCGTTACCCTCTGTACATGACTCTGCTAGAAGTACAAGTGATCATAACAAAACTCTATGGGCTTCTTGGGGAATTGAAGGTGCGGAGCGTAAAATATTATTTATTGGTGATACAGGATATTCAGAAGAAATATTTAGAGACATCGGAAATCAATATGGTCCTTTTGATTACTCAATCTTGCCGATTGGTGCATATGAACCTAGAGAGGTAATGTGGATGTCTCATGTTACACCTGAAGAAGCTGTAACTATAGGCATAGAGACCAATACAGAAATCTTGGTGGCTTCACATTGGGGTACCGTTAGTAGTCTATCGGATGAACCACCATTCGAGCCTCCGGTGCGGTTTAGGGAAGCTGGTATAAAAAATGGGTTTTCTGATAATGAACTGTGGGTTTTGAAAGTAGGTGAAACTAGAGCAATGGTACAAAAAACAAAATCTAACGAATAAGATTATATATCGCGCGAAGCCGCGATATGAATCGGTTTGTTGGACAAGCCCGGTACGGCTTCCAGCTGTGCAATTTCCAATACCTGTACCCATTACTATTGGCTTGAATAGGCTGATTACCGCATCGGTTACGCCTCTTGCCTTTTTACTCGATACGGGCATGGCTAGGCGTATTTTTGACTTTCGTTCATCCAATGTGACAATCGCGCCTTTGTGATTTTTGCCTATGATGGTATCGCCCTCCCAGTCACCGACACGCTCGCGCTGATTGACTTCTTCGGGGCGCTCGCTGATATCGGTTCTATTTGGTATCCCGTTCTGGCTTCGGTTATGGACTGAGCCATAGCGTTTTCTGTAGGTTTTATTCTGGTGACGAAGGTGTGTGTGCAAATCACCGCCCGATACTTTATCCGATAAAATATATTGGTAAATTGTTTCGTGGTGCAACTCGACAATGCCCTCTTTTTTAAGACGACCCGCTATTTGCTCAGGGCTCCACTCTTGTCGAATGTAAGTACCAATCACTGCCTTGATATCAGCCGTCAACTTTACGGCCTTGGGCTTCTCTGTATGGCGTTGCTGTGCCATTCGATTAGCTTGATTATGGCGATAGCCTCGAAGCCCTGTGTTTCGTTTGATTTCCCTTGATATGGTGCACCGAGGTCGACCAAGGTCATTCGCAATTTGGGTTAAACTATTATCATTTCTAAATGAAAATTCTATATAATGCCTTTCCTCAAGACTCAGGTGTTTGTAGCTCATTTGTAGCCTCTGCTTTTGGTTTCGTAGCCTGCATTGTAACCCTGAGTCTTGTTCTTCTTTCAGGGTATATGCTCAGCTGATATCAGAGGTTGTGCACTTATTCATACGAATTCAGGGATAATACTGTCACTGCAAGACCCAAAAAATCATAACCCAACCGGCTAAAGCCTCGACCTCCAAAGAGGTGGGCGAGGATTTAGCCGGTCAATTATGGAAGCCTGTTTTTCCCTTTAGGATTGATGCACACGCTTTTTCAATCTCATCCAGAGCGGCTTCTCCCAGTAAATCTTGTGCCATCACAAACAGTGTTCGCTCTTCAAATCGTATGTGACGTTCAAGAAGCTCACCAAAGCGAATTAAATGATCAGCGGGGTCGTCGGGAGAGTCCGCCACAAGCTCGCGCAGCTGCTGGTGTTCCGAACCAAGTTGCTCGGCAACGGCATTTTCACCGCTCTTTTTCAAAGGTGCTGCGATGTAGGTCTCTTCAATTTGGAAGTGTGGTTCAAGCTCAGTTTGACATGTTTTTTTCACCTGCTCCCAGAGCGCGACTCTTTGCGGCAATGTCGAGTCAGAAGGCAGCCGTTTGGCTCTTCTTGCCAATACAAGGCATTGGTGGTGATCTACTGATAATTGACGAAGCTGGCTTGCGCGTTTCACAAATTTAACCACCTGAATGGATAGAGAGGTAGATCAATCTGCCTCATCGATGCCAAAGAATCAACTCCGCCTCCAGAGGCACTACCGCTTGTGGGTGGGCGGCGATGATGCGTGGGGTGTAGTCGGATGCCGGTCGGTCTGCGGCCACTGATCCTGTGTACAGATAGGCATTGGCGCTACCGGCGAGTTGCGCTCCGCGACTCAATGGCTGACGCTGTGGTGGTTGGTCTGCGGCCAGCGGATCGGCGTAGAGTTCTACACTCACTTCGGGGGCCGGTAGCTCATCGAGGTAAACCTGCACTTCAAAATGGTGATGCTGCGCCTGCTGCTTTGAGCTGACATTCCCGAAATGGATCCACTGCCAGTGCTGTTTGAGCCGGTGATGCCACGCCTCCAACTCCAGTGCAATATTGCTATCGCTGCTGCGTTGTCGATAGGTGTCAGCCAACCGCAGGTAATAATTTTCGGTGTATTCCCGCATCATTCGGTTGGATGAAAATTGTGAGGTTAGGCGCCCCATACTTTCGCGCATCCGCTTCACCCAGTCGATGGGTAACCCCTGTTCATTGCGGCGGTAAAAACAGGGAACCACTGCCTCTTCTAGCAGGCGGTAAAGTTGTTGTGCCTCTTCGGCATCCCAGGCGGCAATATCCCGATGCTCTTTACCATCACCCAGTGCCCAGCCCAACTCAGGGGTATAGGCTTCAGACCACCAGCCGTCCAGCTCCGACAGGTTGAGCCCGCCGTTAACCAGCACTTTCATGCCGCTGGTGCCGCTGGCTTCCCAGGGGCGACGCGGGGTATTGATCCAAAGGTCCACCCCTTGGGTCAGCTGCTCTGCGACGCCAAGGTCGTAATCTTCCACGAAGACCACCCGCTCGCCAATACCGTTATTTTCGATAAACTGATGCCACTGGCGCAACATCCGCTTGCCTTCCGCATCCTTTGGGTGGGCTTTGCCGGCGATCACCAACTGCACAGGGCAGTCACGATGGGTGAGCAGCTGCATCAAACGTTGGCTATCTTGCAGCAGTAGATTGGGACGTTTGTATTCAGCAAAGCGCCGGGCGAAGCCGAGAGTCAACACATCCGGGTCAAAAATCTCGCTATCTACCCGAACCTTCGTCTGCTCTTCACCACGTCCACGGTGCTGCCGCGCCAGCCGTTGACGCAGGAATGCGATCAACCGTCGACGCCCTTCTGCACGGAAATACCACAGCTTTTCATCTGATAACCGACGCAGATCATCCTCAATCGTCTCCATGGTGCCGCGCCAACGGGATTTGCCACAGGCTTCGGTCCACAACGCATCAGCGGCAGCGGAGTCCCAGCTCGGCACGTGAATTCCGTTGGTCACATAACCCACCGGCACTTCGGCCAGGGGCCAGCGAGGAAACAGTGGCTGGAAGATCTGGCGACTCACTTCGCCGTGCAGGCGACTGACGCCATTAACAGCACCGGCACCACGCACCGCCAGATAGGCCATATTAAAAGGTTCGCTCGGCTCCTCGGCATTCAGCCTCCCAAGCGCTAGAAGCTGATCCAGAGTCACTCCGCACGCCGCTGCAAACTCACGAAAATAGCAGCCAAACAGCTCGGGGCTAAAACGGTCAAAACCCGCCGCTACCGGAGTGTGTGTGGTGAACAGGTTGCCCACCCGGGTCGCCCGCAGCGCCACATGGAAGGGTTGATCATGCTGCTGCATAAAACTCCGTGCCCGCTCAAAAATAGCGAACGCCGCGTGACCCTCGTTGAGATGACACACCGGGCAATCGATATTCAGCGCCTCCAGTAACTGCCAACCACCCATCCCCAGTACAATTTCCTGTTGCAGGCGCATCTCTTCGCCGCCACCGTAGAGTTCACTGGTAATGGCCCGGTCACCGGGGTTGTTGAACGGGTCATTGCTATCCAGCAACAACAGGGTACGGCGACCCACCTGCCCCCGCCAGGTACGCAGACGCAGGGAGCGGCCGGGCAGCTCTAGTGTGATGTGTACCCACTCTCCATGATCATCACGCAGCGGCACCACCGGCAGCATGGTCGGGTCGTTGTAGGGGTAGAACTCGATTTGCTCCCCCTCGGCATTCAGTGCTTGGCGAAAGTAGCCCTGCTGGTAGAGCAGGCCGACACCAATCAAAGGGACATTCAGGTCACAAGCGGTCTTCAGGTAATCCCCGGCCAGCACTCCCAGGCCACCGGAGTAGATCGGCAGCGATTCGCAGATACCAAACTCCATGCTGAAGTAGGCGATATGCCCGGAAAAAGCACTACCAATGGTTTCAGAGAACCAGGATTCCCCTTCAAAATGGGCCTCCCTGGCATCGAGTTGCTGTTGCAGTTTTTCAAGAAAAGTGGTGTCAGCTGCCAGCGTTTTCAACCGTTGATCAGAGACCGTCTCCAGAATCAACCAGGGGTTGGCTGTCGCCTCCCATAACCTGGGATCTACCTGATGCCACAGGAGGTCTGCACCATGATTCCAGCTCCAGCGCAGATCCAACGCCAGCGTCGCCAACCCACACAACGGTTCAGGCAGAGCACGGGGGAGGTAGTGATTTGTCTGCATATTCACATCCTTCGGTAGAACGAAACGTTCAGCCCACGGTAACAAATTATAGCCCTTACAAAACCGGCAAGATCATGGAAAATCAATTCGAATTCGTGATCGCTTCTATTGCAGTGATACCGGTGCTTTATCGGGGAGTACAGCCAACCGCTGCTCCGCCCGCTGTGCCAGCAGGTTAAGCTTCTCCACCATCAAATAGCCTCGGTGAGAGTCAACAATACCCTCATGCTTCCAGTGCTGTAGCTGTCGATTGACCACCACACGTACACTGCCGATCATCTCGGCCAGAGATTCATTGGAAAGATCATTGATCAAGCGTGGTTCGATATGCTCAGGCTTTCCATCATCTACATGGCGTAAAATCAGCCGCGCCAGACGAACCTCGGTATCATGCAGAGCCAAATCAGCGGCCAGGTCGGCCAACGCCGACATCTGCTCTCCGATGTAGGGCAGCAACAGGCGATTGAACGCAGGGTGCTCGTCTATCCATTGCCGCGCCTCATCCATCGGTATACTGAGCAACACAACATCATCCAGCGTTTCAAGCATCAGATCGTGAGACTGACCATCCAACAAGCTGAAGAGGCAAAAACCATCACCTGGGCCATGCAGAAACAGGGTGATCATACGGCCACTCTCCGGATTGCTACGACTGAGCCGCACCCGACCCGAGAGCAAAATGTGAAAGCGCTGCCAAGTCTCTTCCGCAGGCAACAAGCGACGGTGCTTCCAGGTCTCACGGCGACAACGCTGCAACACATCTATCAGTGTCGCCTCGTCTAACTGACCAAACAGCGGGGAGTCCTTAAGAAATCTCAGGGTGTTTTCATAAAAAGGAGATTCAGGTGTCATGTTATTTCTTCCTTATGGAAGCTCTGGATAAGTCTGGTTAGATTTAGGCTGAGCGGAAATTGCTCTCATCTGTCTCGAAATGCGCAGTAATAGTCGTTCTATTAGTGCAATTTTCGAGACAGATGAGGGTAGTTTCAGCCAGCATAAAATAATCATGACTTGTTCAGAGCTTCCTTATAGAAGCTCTGGATAGGTCGGATTTAAAAACACCGAAACAGGTGTTATTTTTACCAGATTGTGATCAGTGTAGTATAGCCAACACTGGGCTATTTTTTACACCATACCTTTAACAATCTGCCCTTGCAGTTCCCTTTTGGTAAAAATAAACGCCTCAAGAAACCCTGAATGATACGACCACAACACTCCCCTGAGGGGAGAGAAAGCCCATAAAAAGATGTTTTATCACTCTATTTAGCTTTTTTGGTAAAAATTCTTTGAATTATATTGGAAAGGTAGGCATTATGAGCGCCAAATCGAAGTAGTCCACTGAACCATAGTTTTAAAGGGTCCCATGGCGAGAGAAGATCATATTGAAATGGAAGGTACGGTAATTGATACCTTGCCAAACACCATGTTCCGCGTTGAGTTGGAAAATGGTCATGTTGTTACTGCGCACATTTCGGGGAAAATGCGAAAAAACTACATCCGCATCCTGACCGGTGACAAGGTGACCGTGCAGCTAACACCTTACGACCTTTCGAAAGGCCGCATCACCTTCCGTAACCGCTAAAAAAAACTTGTATAACAAAACACCCCGCTTCATCCATTTGAATGAAGCGGGGTGTTTTGTTTTCTATATCCAGTCGCGCTATACGGTATGGCTACTCAGCTTTGGCTGGCTCTTTGCGCTTGGCCATACTGCGTACAACCACTTCGCCTCCTTTTTCAGTCACCTTCACCGTACCACCCGAGGCTAACTGACCAAACAGCAACTCTTCTGCCAGTGGTTTTTTAAGCTTTTCCTGAATCAATATTGCCATCGGCCTTGCACCCATCAGCGGATCATAACCTCGCTTGGCAAACCAGCGACGCGCTTTATTGTCCACATCCAGCACCACCCCTTTTGCTCTCAGTAACTCTTCAAGCTCGAATAGAAACTTGTTAACAACATTCTCTATCGTCTGCATATCAAGTGCCTGGAACTCCACAATCGCATCCAGTCGGTTACGAAACTCGGGGGTAAAGGTTCGCTTGATCACACCCATCGCATCGCTGGAATGACTCTGTTCGGTGAAACCCATGGAGCTTTTTTGCAGTTGATCGGCTCCGGCATTGGTAGTCATCACCAATATCACATTGCGAAAATCAATTTTACGGCCATTGCTGTCGGTCAAGGTGCCGTGATCCATCACCTGTAACAGTAAGCTGAATACATCCGGGTGCGCCTTTTCTACTTCATCCAGCAGCACCACGGCATGGGGATGTTTGCTCACCGCATCGGTCAGCAATCCACCTTGGTCATAACCGACATAACCTGGTGGCGCACCAATGAGCCGGGAGACGGTGTGACGCTCCATGTATTCCGACATATCAAAACGGATCAATTCGATGCCCATCAAATAGGCGAGCTGCTTGGTAACTTCGGTTTTACCCACCCCGGTTGGCCCGGCAAACAAGAAAGAGCCAATCGGTTTATTTTTATCACCCAGGCCCGAACGTGCCATTTTAATCGCCGATTCAAGTGAACTGATCGCATCATCCTGACCGTAAATAAGCAATTTCAGATCTCGACCAAAGTTGCGCAACACCTCTTTGTCTGACTTTGAAACACTTTTGCTCGGAATACGCGCAATCTTGGCAACAATTTCTTCAACTTCGTGCACACCAATGGTTTTTTTACGCTTCGAAAGTGGCTTAAGCCACTGATTGGCACCCGCTTCATCAATCACATCAATCGCCTTGTCAGGTAAAAAGCGATCATTGATATAACGCGCTGATAACTCAACGGCAGTGCGCAATGCTTGGTGGGTAAAACGCACCGCATGGTGCTCTTCAAAGCGGGACTTCAATCCTTCAAGGATTTTAATTGTCTGTTCTATGGTGGGTTCTGGCACATCAATTTTTTGGAAGCGCCGCGCCAAAGCACGGTCTTTTTCAAAGATTCCTTTGTACTCCTGGTAGGTGGTCGAACCGATGCATTTAAGATCACCGGATGCCAGTGCTGGTTTGATCAAGTTGGAGGCATCCATCGCCCCGCCTGAGGCGGCACCGGCACCGATAATGGTGTGAATCTCATCAATAAAAAGAACCGCACCTTTTTCATTGGCAACCTGGTTAACCACCGCCTTCAGGCGTTTTTCAAAATCCCCCCGATATTTGGTACCGGCTAGCAGCGCCCCCATATCCAGGGAGTAGATGGTGCTTTCCGCCAAGACCTCCGGGGTCTCTCCATCCACAATCATTTTTGCCAGCCCTTCGGCGATGGCGGTTTTACCTACACCCGCTTCACCCACCAGCAGTGGATTGTTTTTACGGCGACGGCACAATACCTGAATGGTACGATCCAGCTCCTCTTTGCGACCGATCACCGGGTCAATTTTTCCCAGTGCCGCTTTTCGATTAAGGTTGACTGCGTATTTGCTAAGCGGGCTCTCGCCCTCACTCTCCGCCGCATCATCACTACTCTGCGACTCCATCTCTTCACTCTCTTCATCCGGCACTTTGGAGATGCCGTGGGAGATGTAGTTCAGCACATCAAGACGCGAAACACTCTGCTTATGAAGGAAATAGGTTGCTTGCGACTCTTGTTCGCTAAAAATAGCAATTAATACATTGGCACCGGAAACCTCTTTGTTTCCCGAGGCTTGAACTTGGAGCACCGCACGTTGCAGTACCCGCTGAAAACCCAGTGTTGGTTGTATTTCGCGTTCAACATCGGCGGGAAGGGAGGGGGTTGTTTCGCTCAGAAAGAGACTAAGTTCCATGCGCATCTGTTCAAGGCTGGCACTACAGGCTTTCAAAGCCGCAGTTGCCGAGGCGTTATCGAGCAGTGCCAGCAGCAGATGCTCGACAGTCATAAATTCATGCCGATCTTCCCGGGCCATGGTAAATGCCTGGTTCAGGGTGATTTCCAACTCTTTACTAATCATAACAACTACCACCTGTCATTTCTCTACTCCGCCTCCATGGAACAAAGCAGAGGATGCTGATTTTGTTGTGAATAATCATTCACTTGAGTGGTTTTTGTTTCTGCCACATCACGACTAAAAACACCACATATACCCTTTCCCTGAGCATGCACCTGAAGCATCACCTGGGTCGCCTTTTCCCGCGACATGTAGAAGAAGCTTTCAAGCACCTCAACAACAAATTCCATAGGAGTATAGTCGTCATTCATGATGATAACTTTATACATCGGCGGGCGTTTCAACGCGGGTTTGGCCTCCTTGACGGCCAGCCCATCATCAAAATCAACCTGATCATTTTCTGCCATTACAGCAACACCTCCCCTGTCAATAACCAACCATAATTCATGGTGTTATAAATAGCCTAGCAGTATACCACGAACATAATATCGCATTCACTAAGTGCTCTTGCCTAATCTTTATACCAAAAAAACTTGACTAGCCACGTCATCCGTACCAAATTTAATCCCAGTGGTGATAAAAACAATCAATAAGTTATCACTATTTTTTGTTATTTACATTGGGTAGATGAGGAGGTTAAAGGATTATGGACATGGGTATTGTTAAATGGTTTAGCAATTCAAAGGGTTATGGATTTATTGAGGGCGCAGAAACATCGGGGGATGTTTTCGCACACTTTTCAACCATCGAAATGGATGGTTACCGCACGCTAAAACAAGGCCAAGAGGTTGCATTTGAATATACTGAGGGACCAAAGGGACTCCAGGCCACTAAAATCACCGTCCCAGATGATGATGGTGAGCCAAGGTTAGATTCCTAGAAAGCGGGTACCAATAAACAGAAAGGGCGCTGATTCAGGTGCCCTTTTTTTAGCTCACGAAAATGATCACCACTTGAACCTAAAATCATCAGTTGGACATGCTGAAGTGTGCGTTTGTAGTGGTGTAGATCAAGGCGCAACGCTGCGGAATAACCTGCTATTCCAAGGGATTACAACGCAGAGATACGTCACTACAGGCGTGCAACTCAGCGTGTAGCGACATTCACCCTTCGGGTGAAAAGATGAACTCTTATTAAACGTTACAAGTCAATAGGTTGCGCGCAACTATAGCGGCCAACTGATGGATTTAGGTTGAATGGCTCAACCCAGCTTTATCCACACTGGCAGTGCCACCTGCCCCTTGGTATTCACCTCTACCCGATTATCACCCACGGTGCGTCCCATCAGGCGTAGTGTCTGCTTCAGACTCAAGTCACTGTTATCACGTGCCTCAAGAATACTGTTAAACTGATAATGACCTGAGCCCTGTAGTGATAAATCACCATTCAATTTCACTGGCCCACCCCGGTCACTCAAAACAGCGGTGAGTAACCCATCGCTCTGTTCCAGCTCGGCCTGAATATCACCCATCGCCAAAGCCCCGGATATGCCCGATTCATACCAGACCAGCACACCGGAAAGGCCTGAAATCAAATTATCCTGATAGGTTAAGTGGTACAGGTTCAGCTCAATATTGCCGCTTAAATCAAAATCTGCCACGCCCAGTTGCTGTGCATATTTTTCAATTGGAAATTTGATATCGACATCCCGCAAGGTGGTCAAACCACCCAACAGACCAACCTCAACAACCCCATCACCCTGCAAACCATCGCTATTGAGAATAAATTGCAACTGAGCATTACCCAGTAGCAAGGCAAAGGGTGAGAGACTCCATTCGATATTTTTTAATCGTGTACCGTTAATTTCCAGTGCCTGTAGTTCACCGGACCAGGCCGTACCTTTAACACCATACAAAGTGAGCCCTTCGACTCGCTCTTCCAGCTCTTCACTCACAAAGCTGGCGGGGACTATTGCCAATAAACTCAGCGCATATATTCCACAAAATATCAGCGCATAACCGATTCGGGATTTCACAAACTCTCCCCTTTGAGGGTTAAACGGGCATCAACCAACCCCGGTGTTAACTGTTTTTCAATATTGCTGTCACTCAATATGACACCGTGGTTGCGGGAGAGTGTTGCCAGCCAGCGCATCATCTGGTTAAACTCCGCCTTCTCCAACCAAATACGCACCCCGCCTTCCTTGTCGGGCTGAATACGCTTGATGCTACCACCGAGGGCGGAACTTTTAGCCGTCCGGTCGACCAGCGTCAGTAATGATTCGCCATTCACATTGCGTCGGGCAGTTTGAGCACCGCCCTGTTTGACCTGCTGAGCCGCCTGTTGCATCCAGGCTAATGTCATCTGCTGATTTCCAATATCATCACGCAGGCGTTCATTTTGCTCGCTCAACGGCGACCACAGCAGATTGTAGAGCAGCATCAAGAGTAGTGCACCGCCACCAAACAACAGGATTGATCGCTCGCGACGGTTGAGCTCTTCAAACCATATCTTCATGAGTTTGTCCCTTTAATCAACAAACGCGCCTCCACTTTATTACCCCGGGCACTGGCTGAAACCACCTCGGCCTGAAGACCTTTTTTATCCGCAAACAGCTGTTTGATTTGGTCCAATATTTGTAAATTTTTCAAGTGCATATCCACACTCAGCTCGCCATTTTGGTAACGTAAGCGCTGCAATTCAAAACTCACTTCATTATCAGAGAGCAGCGTAATACCACCTAATAATTGGTAAAACTGATCACCTTCTGTGCCGGATACCTGTGCTTTCAAGCGTGCTTCCATTTGTGCCCGTGGATCAACCACTCTCTTTGCATCAGGAAAGGTATCCAGATAGAGCTGTTTTATCTCTTGATCCAGCGCCATCTGCGTTGCCGAGAGCCGTTGATGGTCGCCCCCCATTGAGATGAGTAGAGATACCACCATCACCGCTAATACCGCCACCGCAGGCCACCAGGGACGCCACAGTCGACTGGTTTTCTCCTGGTGGCTATAGGCCCCTTGAAGCAGGTTGATCACCCGCTCTTGCGACAGGGTGGCGGCAGCCACCGGCAGTAACGCTGCCGGGGTTTCATCTTGAAGCAGCTCTACACCGTTTTTCTCACACCAACTGGCAAGCTCATCGGGCTGTTTTTCTGAATCACCGCTCACTCGCAACTGCTCTGGCTTCTCCTCTGATTCATCATAAAGCTGCTGCAGGATTAACATCGGCGTGGTGAGCGCAATGCTCATGCCACTGTCACGCTGACTGCGCAACAGCGTAACACCCTCGTCAAACCAGAGCTGCCACCCCTGGGGCAGGGAGGGGATTACAAAATAGTCGGGAATCACTCGCTGAGGTATCATATTGTGTTGCTCCAGTAGAGAAAGCCACTGATCCAGCACTTCTCGCCTGACCACCACCACCGGCACACCCCCCTCCTTTAGTTCACCCGGAGCGAAGTGAAGCTCTTCCACATCGTCAATCAACTGCTCTTCTAAAGCGTAAGGGAGAGCCTTGGCAAGTCGGTTACGACCCACACCAGGTAGTGAGGCTTGAACCACAGGGCATAATGCTCCCGGCACAATAAGGGTGATATGAGCATGATGGCAAGCCTCTGCAGCTTCAACCAGTGATCCCCGACCCGACAGCGCCTCGCCGTCAACCGGGACAAAGCACCAGCTGGCGGATGGCTCTTCACCAGCTAACCCGTGCTGCTCCAGTCGCAGGAAAAAATGGTCCGGCATCAATAAACCCCTTGGCTTCTATAGATCACAATACTCTTGCCGTTGTTGTTGTTTCGCTTTAATACACTATACATAGCCAGATCACGGTTACCAAACGTGGTAAAACTGTCCAACAAAAAATAATGACTACTGACACCCAGCATCGTCCCAGCCACCACCCTATTTCTTGCCTGATTAACAATTGGCTCCGCCATAAATCCAGATAATTGGGTATACTCTTCTGCGGTCAATGTCTCCGCATCGTGATCACTAACACCCTTCAGAGAGGCCTGAATAATCTGCCACGGTGCGGTATTCACATTCACTTTGCTCTCATTCTCACCGGGCAGTGCTGTCAGCAGTCGATTATCATCGTCATCCACCAGTTCATCCCTCACCTCCTTGGTAAAGCCTTTCACCAAGCGTAACTCGCTGATGGAGAGCATCGCTCGATTGGCGGCTCGATAGGGTGGGTTCATCAACAGGTAGTCATCATCCTCGGCACCACCCAAGCCAAAGACCTGCTGATCTGGATCGATCCAGTCCACCAGCGCATCGACTAGTGAACTATCCTGCCCCAACGCCTTGAACAGCCGTTTCATTCGCTCCACTTCCGGTGTGACGGGCTTCCCCTGACTATCCACTAGATTATTGATATTAAGGTAACGATTGAGATCCACTACCTGGCCACTGATGCTGCCATTATCCAGCTCAAAAGCCACCGGCATCGCCCAGCCTTCATCCGGGGTATCGTACTGTTTGCCCGTGGTGGCGGTGATATCCTCCTGCAAACCCCAGAGGGCGATCAACTCTGCACCACGGGCATACTGCTCAAGCTGATCAATAGCGAGTACATTACTGGCGCGACGAATATCCATCTGCTGGCGGCTCGCCATGGCGGTGGCCAGCACCGTGACAATAGAGACCACCAACACCACCGTCAATAAAGCAATGCCGCGCTCCCGGCGAGATAACACACCGGCCCTATTCATCCTGCACCACCGTATAGAAGCGCCAGATGTCACCAACGTCCTCCAGCGTGATATTGACCTTAACCATTTGTGGCAACGAGGCAGCTGCCTGGTTAGGGTTGTTGCTGTAAGGTGGCCAACTGGTTTGCCACTCCTCGCTCTTGAGCGGCAACAGCTCGATGTCAAAGGCTTCAATGTTGTGCAGAATATCGGAACGCAGTGGTTCACTGTCCTGAGCCCGATCCAGCACTCGCCAGTAGTCACGGTAGAGCACCCCCTCCTCCAGGCGGTAGGCAACGCGCTGCAAGTTGGAGCGTAACTGATCCAGCGGATTGCGCCATCCGGCACGGGTAAATTCAAGGTACCCTTCACCATCGGCGCTCAGGGCCGGCTGTTCATCGCCAAACTGATCACGTATTTTTCGATCAACCAGTTGCTGTAAATCTTTGTTGATAATAAAAAAGGCACGTTGCAGATCTGCCAACTGCTCACTGCGTTGTTCGAGATGGTGAGCCGTATCTGAGATGTGGCGCAACGCGCCATACGCCATCGCCATGATCACCCCAAAAATTGAGATGGCGATAATCAACTCCAGCAAGGTAAAACCTCGCTGCTTGTGAATAACGGCTCGCATCAGGGCTTCACCACGTAGAAGGTGAGTTGACCGACGGCACTATCCGCCTCCTCATCCACAAACACGCTCACTTCAATCGTGCGCATCCACTTCACTTCATTCTTCAGTACCACCACCCGCCAAAACCAGTCGTGCCCGGCAAACGCCTCTAGCTCACCGTCACTTTTCCCCAGCTCAGGCCAGGGGTTACTGAGTCGCAACTCTTCCGCAATGTTAACGGTTGCCCACTGGGCAAAAGTACGCTGCTCCAGATAACCGGCATTATTCACATAACCCGCTACCGATTTATAAATGGCGACCATGGCGATGGCCAGAATCGACAGTGCCACCATAATCTCAATCAGAGTGAAACCGCGTTGCTTAGACATCATCAACACCCTCAAGCTGCAGTGTCAACTTACCGGTAATCGAACCGGTTAAGTAATAGACCAGTCCGCTTTCATGTTGTTTTATCAGTAGTTCAAAGGGAGTCATTTCGCCGCTGGAGAGCAAAAAAACATGCACCCCTTTTTCCAATGGCTTGTCGATATCAATGATCGAGCCTTCCACGTAGAGTTCCAACTCGATCTGTTCAGACAACTCCCGCGCCTCACTCAGGTGCTCATCATCAACCAGTGGCCGCCATTCTGGCTTTTTACCTTCATAATCCAGAGTGTAAAAGCGATACTCCTGCTCTTTAAAGCGAATACCCAATTCACGACCACTTAACACACTCTCCTGGGCCGCCAGCTCAATTAACGCGTGTAAGCGACGGGCCTCTTGTTTCACTTCATCGCTGTGCCCCAGGCCGATAGAGAGCACCACAAAGCTGGCCATCACACCGATGATGACCACCACGACAATCAACTCAATCAAGGTAAAACCGGATTGTGACCTAGGCATTTCAGACATGGAAAGCCTCCGTGCGTCTATTTCGACTCCCAGTTACCGACATCGGCATCCGCACCATCGCCACCCTGGCGGCCATCCGCGCCCAGCGAGTAGATATCCACCGCACCACCGCGACTACCGGGTTTCATATAAAGGTATTCGTTGCCCCACGGATCTTTCGGCAGGCGATCCAGGTATCCGCCACTCTTCCAGTTTCTTGCTTCTGGTGTGCCCGCCGGTTTGTTTATCAACGCCTCCAGGCCCTGATCGGTACTGGGGTGTTTGTAGTTATCCAGCTTATATAAATCCAGCGCAGTCTGTATTGCCCGGATATCCTGTTTCGCTTTTGCAATCCGCGCATCATCCGGGCGATCCATCACTTTTGGCACCACAATGGTGGCCAATACACCGAGAATGACGATAACCACGATCAGCTCTATCAGCGTAAAACCCCGCTGGCGGTTCTGTTTGAAATACATAGTCACACTTCCTAAGTCGATTATTGGATAAGCTGGTTGAGATCAAGAATAGGCATCAATATCGCCATCACAATCACCATGACCAAACCACCCATTAACAAAATAATTATTGGCTCCATAAAGCCCAGCAAAGCACCGCGTAAGGTGTCCAGCTCCCGCTCCAGCGTCTCGGCCGAGCGAAACAGCATCTCTTCCACATTGCCACTTGCCTCACCACTGGCGACCAGATGCAGCATGATTGGTGGGAAATAGCCACCGGTCTCCAGTGCGGCTTGCAGGCTGGCTCCTTCACGTAGTCGCCTCGCCCCTTTCTCTACCGCATCACGCATCGGGATATTGGACATCACCTGGGCCGAAATATTCATCGCCTCCAGCGCCGGCACCCCGGCCCCCAGCAACGTACCAAAGGTACGTGCAAAGCGTGAGGCATCAACTCCTTTCAACACCTTGGAGACCAACGGTAGGCGCAACAGCAGGTGATGAAATTGACGGCGAAACGAGACGATTCGCAGCAGATATTTGAAACCACTCATACCCGCCACCAGGATAATCGCCATGATCAACCAGTAGCTTCGAATCATATCACTGACCCAGATCACCGCTACCGTCAAAGGAGGAAGCGCCTTATCAAGCCCCTCAAACACCTCAACCACCTGGGGTACCACATAGGCGGTCAAAAACATGATCGCTCCCAAAGCGACCAGTGTGAGGGCCAATGGGTAGATCAGAGCCAGCATCATCTTCTGCCCTACCTGCAAGGCACCTTCAGCGTAGTCAGCTAGGCGCTCCAACACCAGATCCAGATGCCCGGACTGCTCACCGGCGGCAACCGTTGCACGGTACATTTCTGAAAAAATCTGCGGGAACTCTCCCATGCCGGCGGCTAACCCATGTCCTTCAAGCAGGCGGGCGCGAATCGCCACCAACACGGCCTGGGCACGTCCTTTATTCGCCTGCTGTGAAGCGATCCGCAACGCCTCTTCAATCGGCACTCCTGAGCGAATCAGTGTTGCCAACTGACGGGTAATCACTGCCAGATCATTATTGGAGATGCGTGTGGGACGGCTTAGGCTGAAGCCGGTGCGATTCACCTTCTGCTTAACCTGGTTGACCTCTAGCGGCGTCCACCCTTTATCCCGCAGCTGTTGGCGGATTTGACGCGGCGCATCACCCTCCAGAACCCCCTTTTTCTCACGACCTGTATCATCCAGTGCCGAATATTCAAATGCGGCCATACATTAATCCTCGCGAGTCACCCGTAGCACCTCTTTAAGCGAGGTCTCACCAGCCAATACTCGACGAATACCATCCTGGAAAATACTTTGTGTATGTTGGTGTGCATACGCCTCCAGCTGATGCTCACCGGCACCGTCATGGATCATCACTCGAAGCGTCTCATCCACCTCGATCAACTCGTAGATGCCGGTTCGGCCGACATAGCCAGTGTGGCCGCACTGATCACAGCCGATGGGCTGGTAAAGGGTCGGCAATTGATTAGATTCAATAGCGAGGGCACAACAATCTACCTCCGTGGCCTTATACTCCCCTTTGCAGTGGGTGCAGAGCACCCTCACCAGACGTTGTGCCAGCACCCCTAACAAGCTGGAGGAGAGCAGGAAGGGTTCCACGCCCATGTCACGCAAACGGGTGACGGCACCCACGGCACTGTTGGTGTGCAGGGTGGACATCACTAAGTGCCCGGTCAAACTGGCTTGAACGGCGATCTCTGCCGTCTCCAGATCGCGCACCTCACCCACCATCACCACATCCGGATCCTGACGTAAAATGGCTCGCAAACCCCGGGCGAAACTCATGTCAACTTTGGCATTAACATTGGTCTGGCTCACCCCTTCCAACGAATACTCAATCGGATCTTCGACCGTCATAATGTTACGTTGTTTGTCATTGATGCGCATCAACGAAGCGTAGAGTGTGGTCGATTTACCGGAGCCGGTTGGCCCGGTAACCAGCAATACCCCGTGGGGTTTATGGATAATCCGATCCATACCGGCCATCGCCCGCACCTCCATACCCAACTCTTCCAGTGACAACCGACCCGCCTGCTTATCCAGCAGGCGCATCACCACCCGCTCGCCCTGCCCTGTCGGCAGGGTAGAGACACGCACATCAACCGCACGACCGGCTATTTTCAGTGAGATACGCCCATCTTGCGGCAACCGTTTTTCAGCAATATCAAGCCGTGCCATCACCTTGATACGAGAGACCAGCAGCGGTGCCAAGACACGCTTGGGACGCAAGATTTCTCGCAACACACCATCGATACGAAAGCGTACGATCATATGTTTTTCGTAAGGTTCAATATGAATATCAGAGGCACCCTCTTTAATCGACTGCGCCAGCAGTGCATTGATCAGGCGAATAATGGGCGCGTCATCTTCGCTCTCCAGCAGGTCCTCTGGCTCGGGTAACTGATCAGCAACCTGGAACAGGTCAAGGTCGTCATCAAAATCATCGGCGGCGGTAATCGCCTGTTCGGAGCCTTGCTCATACCGCCTTTGTAGCCGCAGATCAAATTCAGCTGAGGGCACCTCTTCCAGCGCTATTGAAGTACTCAAAAAACGCTGTAATTCAGTAATTGTCTGGCAACTTACACCTTCACGGCAGACCACGGAGGCGACATCACCCTCAAGCTCATCCACCAACACGCCATAGCGTTTGGCAAATGCAAACGGTAACCTTGGCAGGGCTACCACACCGTGTTCCGCAGAGATAGGCTGTTGATCATTCACCGACAAAGATATCACTCTCCAAAAAGTCGTCTATTTCCTCGACTGCGTCAGGCACCTTCTGATGACGCAGAGCAGGCCCATCTTCTGTCAACAATGGAGCAGGCTCTTCTGACATTAATGCCGCACCATCACCACCCCGCAGACCAGGTTCATCCTCTATCAACAGTGGCGCCACCTCGCCCGACATCAACGCCACGCCATTACTACCCTGTTGTTGCTGGTATTGGCGGATCAGTTTATATTTTTGATTGGTTGCTCTCACGCTATCCTCACTGCTGCGCAGCACCGTTGGCTTGATAAATACCATCAGATTGGTTTTTAACTTAGTGGTGTTTTTATGCCGAAACAGTGCACCCAAAAGAGGAATATCCCCCAGAAACGGTACTTTTTGCTGGCTCTCAATCAATTCATCTTTAATCAGACCACCCAATACAATCATTTTACCGTCATCCACAATCACGCTGGTTTTGAAAGAGCGGGTATTGGTAATAAGATCAGACGCATTAACTGCACTGGCCGCAAGGCTATCGGCCGTCTGTTCAATGTCTAGCTTCACCGAATTACCCGCATTAATTTGCGGCAACACCTTCAAGGTCAAACCGACATTTTCACGCTCAATGGTTTGAAATGGATTAGCTCCCGAACTGCTGCCACCGGTACTGGTGTAGGAACCGGTCAGGAAGGGAACCGTTTGGCCCACCACAATCTCCGCCTCCTGATTATCCAGAGTCACAATATTGGGTGTTGAAAGTACATTTGAAGCACCACTGCCATCCAGCGCACGAATCAGAGCAGCGAAACTCATGCCGGTATCACTAAAACGCCCCAGACCAAACAGTGCGCCTTGCATGTTGGGTACAGACGCGGTGCCAGATGCCGCCGCAGCGGCCAACCCCATAATGCTGGAACCGGCGCTGCCAAAATTCGATACACCAATCGGCCCGTTGCCACTTTTACTGCTATCAAAAATCCACTGAACACCCAATTCAGCGGTTTTATCCATCTGCACTTCGGCAATCACCGCCTCAATCAATACCTGTGCACGGCGAATATCCAGCTTTTGAATCACAAAACGCAGTGAACGAAACATCTCAGGCGAAGCGGTAATCACCAGTGCATTGGTGCTCTCATCCGATTGAATCTGGAAGTTGCTCCTAGCGGCAGCCGCCGGTGCTTTGCTGGCACCTTTCCCACCCTGCGCCTTCACCTGCCCCTCGGCAACTCCGGTCAATACGGTCAGCATATCCTTAGCTTTTGCATACTTCAGATAGATAACATGGGTATTGCCAGTATTTTCGGTAGGAGAGTCAAGGTGGGTAATGAGTGCCCGAAGACGTAACCGCTCGGAAGGGACACCACCGAGCAGAATACTATTGGTCCGTTCATCCGCAACCAGTGTGGGTGCCGCTGCTTGAGGATCCGCTTTACGCCCCTGTTGCTGCAAAGCACTCAGCACTCGAACCACTTCCGTTGCTGAGGCATTTTGCAGTGGAACAATCTCAATTTCGCCACTGGAAGGCAGGTCGATACGTTTGATAATCGACAGCAGACGATCGACAGTGGATGCCTGACTGGAGATAATCAGACTGTTACTTTGTGCATGTGCCGCCAAGTGCCCCTGGGGTGGCACAAGAGGACGCAGAATCGGCACCAACTGAGCACCGGAGACATGTTGAATCTTTACCACCCGGGTAACATGAGCATCACCCTTGGCATCTTTCTTGTTGCTGCCACCAATATGCTTTGCATTGGCCGAAGGCACTATCTTGATAATATCGCCACTTTCGATGGCTGAAAAACCGTGCACATTCAGAAGCGAAAGAAACACCTCATACAACTGCTCCTTCTCCATGGGGTGGGATGAGATCACCGTCACCTTGCCCTTAACCCGGGGGTCAACCACAAAATTTTTGCCGGTCTCTTTTGAAACCATTTCAACCACGGCACTGATTTCAGCATCCTTAAGATTCAACGTTACCGCTGCCTGCACCCAGCCAGAGAGCAAACACAATGTAAAAACAAGACCTGTTTTCTGCCAAAACCGGGGTTGTCCCGTTTTGTTGTCGCTGATTTGTCCCATAAAACGTCCTGACATACCTATCTGTTACTCTAGTTCAATGAGAACTGGAAAGATTGACTACTGCCGTTTCTCTCCACTTCCAGGGAGAGAGATTGGGCACTATTAAGCTTCTGCATCACCGCCAAACCATTAGCGGGACTGTTTAACGGAATGCCGTTCACCGCAGTGACAATATCTCCTGGACGCAAACCAAACTTATTCAACAATGTTCGGTCTCGTCCCGGCGCAATACGGTAGCCCACCAACCGCCCGTTCCGCTTAACCGGAAAGGTGCGCACCGCCCCAATCAACTGTTGAGGGTCATTCAGCAATATCTCCCGGTAGCGGTGCAGAGTCTGGGTAGCCTCAGCACTGATTCTTCCCGTTGTCGGCGTATTCTCACCTTTTTGCATATCGGCAAGTACCATACGCTCACTGGGCAGGGTTAACGTTTCATAGCGCCCGTTACGATCCAATATTACTTTATTTGCGAAGACTTCGTGTAACAACACATCGCCCGGCAACTCATCACCCACCCGGTAGTAACCTTCACGCTTTTTATCATCCGCAATGATGGCGGCACCGTGCTCATCTCCGGTAGCAATGACACCTCGCAGCTCAAGCTTGAGCTTTGTTTCGGGGGCCGTCACTGGCTCGTCCACCACCGCCACCTGCTGAACTCGCTGACCAAAGAGTTGGTAACGAGAAATAGTATTGATATCGAAAGCAGCGGCATCCGCACTCTGTTTTTCACTGTTTTCAACAACGGTATACACGCTGCTTTGCCAGGGAGGAGAGAGCCAATACCACGTTAAACAGGCAAACTGATAGGCCAACAGCAACAGTAAAATGACAAAGAGCAGCCTTGGTAACGGCGACTGTGTCGCTTTGTACCACAGCGTTACAAGATTCCCTGTCATTGAATAGTTAACACCTTACTGTTGTCATTTATGGCAAGCGAATGCCGGCTCGATGAATCTGGATCACTAATCAGCCGAATTATGGCATAATTTTCACCCATAGAGCTATGCCCTATTTTACCTATTGAGTGGCAACCCGAGAACCGAGACCACATTTTTTGTTGTTTGTTCAGCAATTTCATCAGTAGAGCACTGATGCAGATCAGATAATAGATCCACCACAGGCAACAGACCAAGCGGAGAGTTACGCCCACCCCGTGCCACGCCTGCTGGCAACATATCGGGTGCATCACTCTCCAGAACCAGGGATGTCAAAGGCAATGCTGATAAGGTACGCCGCAACCGGGCTGCCCTGTCGTAAGTAACAGCACCACCCACACCCAAATAAAAACCCAGCGCGATGTATTGCCGTGCCTGCTGTTCACTGCCCGAAAAAGCATGCACGATTCCCCCTTCCGGGCGAATTTTCCGCAATATTGCCAAGGTCTGATCGTGAGCCTTGCGCACGTGAAGAATCACCGGCAGCTGAAATTGCCTAGCAATACGCAACTGCAACTCAAACAATGCAACCTGCGGCCCTTGGTTATCTCGACCATGATAAAAATCAAGCCCAATCTCACCCACGGCAACCGCATGCCAATCACTCAGAGCAGATGTTAGCTGATCAATATCATCAGGCCGGTGTTGTGACATAAAAAGCGGATGCAGCCCCAATGCACCAAACATACCCTCATGATTATCCACCAGTTCAATCAATGCAGGCCAACGGTCAGCCATCACACCGGGTACGACGAAGCGAGTTATTTTCTCTCTACGACACGCAGCCAATAACCCCTCTCGGTCACCATCAAAAATAGAAAAATCCCAATGGCAGTGGCTATCAATCAATGTCATTCCGGAATTCCATCTCAAATAACTCATAAATCATGCCCACTCTCAGCTGTTTTTGGCAAACAAGCGCTCTCCCCATTGATGCAGGCATAGACCAAATAAGATCAGAGAAGTGCCGACCATTGTCTGCATAGTCACCTCCTCACCATTTAGTTGGCTGCCCAACCATAGCGCAATCACCGGGGTTAGCAGTGGAATCAGCCCCGCCTGACTGGCGCTGCTGTGGCGTAACACATAATAATAGAGCACAAAGCCAATCACCGAACCAAACACCGCCAAGTAGAAAATAGCACCCATGGCACGTAGTGGCAGTTGCTCTGGTAGTGGCGCACCCAAAAACCACCAGCTCAACAGATAAAGAGGCACCGAGAGCAACAGCCCACCGGCGGTAACATCAAACGGGTTGAGCTCAATGGCCGACCGTTTGACAGCCACCGTACTGAATGCGTGCAAAAAAACAGCGACCAAAAGTACGATAAGCCCTGACAGTAAGCTCTCCTTGCCCAAATCAGCAAAAAAAATAACCAACAACCCCACAACACCCAATACCATGCCAAGTATTTTATTCGTGGTCAAACTCTGCTCTTGAAGCAGATAACACGCCAACGCGCTGGTCACCAATGGTGTCAAACCAAACAGTACCGAAATCATACCGGAGGTTTGACTCTGAGCTCCCCAATAGACACACATCAATGCACCATAAATACCAATTGCTGCGGCCACATAAACGCGCCACACACCCTTTCGCCAAGGCAGTGAACGGCCAAGAGCGAACATAACCAGCAGACAAATAAACGCACTGATCGCTATTCTTGATGAAGCACCAAATATAAAACCGGCATCCACAGCACTCCACTTTATCGCCAGGGGTGTTGTCGCCCAGATCAATACCGTTGCAATAAATGCGGCGGGAACTGACATTGTTTTTTCCTTTTTCTGAGGCCAAATAAAAAGGCCGCAATTCATTATGAAGTGCGGCCCTGTCTGTTTATTTTAACTTATCGATTTATCGTCGTCGTAAACAGCGCGCAGCCACCGCCATGCGGCGAATTCGCCATAGGCAATTCACGACGGCAGTCACGGTTAACATGTGGGTGGGATTAATACTGTTCATACCACCAGCATGCCACCACGATGATTCAGTGACAAGTAAAAAATTGACCGGCATAATAGCTCGACTCGCGACTCGCTATTGAATTCACCCAAAACAACACTGGCTGAGCTGTCTATGCCACCACCTGATCATCGTCTATCCATCGCTCCGATGCTCGACTGGAGTGACAGACACTACCGTTACTTTATGCGCCTGATCACCCAACAGACCCCGCTCTATACAGAGATGATCACCTGTAATGCAATTATTAACGGTGACCCAGACTATCACCTGGGTTTTAATAAAAGTGAGCACCCACTAATTGCTCAAATTGGCGGGAGCAACCCTAAGCAACTGGCAGAGTGCGCCCGCATCATCGAGCAGTATGGATATGATGAGATTAACCTTAACGTAGGTTGCCCAAGTGACCGGGTACAAAAAGGCCGTTTTGGCGCTTGCCTGATGGCAGAGGCCGCCTTGGTCGCTGAAAGCATCGAGGCAATGAGCACCATCGTCAACATACCGATTACTGTTAAAGTCCGCATCGGCATTGATGAGCAAGATGACTACCCCTTTCTGCATGACTTTATTGCAACCGTCGCTCAAACCAGCTGCCAGCACTTTATTATTCACGCACGAAAAGCCTGGCTGAACGGCCTCAGCCCAAAAGAAAATAGAGAAACTCCACCACTGGACTATCCACGGGTCTACCAACTAAAGACCGACTTCCCCCAGCTGCAAATCAGCATCAATGGCGGCATTCGCACACTGGATGAGGTGGCACACCACCTTGAGCATGTTGATGGGGTGATGATTGGCCGGGAGGCTTACCACAACCCCTACCTTTTTTCACAGGTGGATCAGCGTTTTTACCGGCAGAGTTCAACACCGCCCAATCGATTCGAGGTGCTGGAGCAGTTTTATCCTTATGTTGAACAGGCATTAAAAAGCGGGGCTCGACTAAACCACCTGACCCGTCATATATTGGGGCTATTCCAAGGTGTGCCCGGGGCTCGCGCCTGGCGTCGTCATTTGAGCGAGAATGCTCATAAAGAAAAGGCAAATATAGATGTCATTCAGAGTGCCGCATCACTTATCATTGGTAACCACTAGTACAACCAATGATACATTCACGCAATTTGGAACGTTGATAATGACCCTGAAAAACCAGCAGATTACCGAAGGATTTTAAGATGGCGTCGGGCACCGTAAAGTGGTTTAACAATTTGAAAGGTTACGGCTTTATCTCTCCTGATGAAGGGGGAGCTGATATTTTCATCCACCACTCGCTGCTGACATCCGATGAGAGGAAAACACTAACTGAGGGACAGTCCGTCCACTTTACCAGTGGCGATGGCCCCAAAGGGCCTGAGGCACTGAATATCACCATTATATCTGATGGCATTGATGGTTGAAATCCAGCACCTTGTCTCACATAAAGGCGGGGAGTGTGCTCGCCAGCAACCAGCGCCCCACCTCGTCATCATAAATCCAGACCTGCCTATCAACTAAGTTATGTACTCTCATCGAATCTTTGTCGATGTAATCGATTGCCACCGTTAACTCCACCCGGTTAAGGTCTTCAGAGATCGTGCGTCCCAGCGTATTGTAGCCACCAATATCAATTTGATTATAGCGCCGAATCAACTCAGCATCGATCGCCTGCTTAGACACCATAAAGCCCACAAGACTATCCTCATGCCCCCAACGCAGAGCCTTTTCATAGCCAATAAGCGAAATATCCAGACTATGAAGCCGGTCAGGCGTACTGGTACACCCCTGGGCCAAAACAAAAAAAACAGCTAAAAACAGTAATTTCATCGAAGCTTTCCTATGCGAAACAAGATCAAAACAGCTTGAGTCTACTTTTTCTTATTATATGTAAGCCAGTCAGACAATGCGAAGAGTAAACCGGTCATCACAAACGCCATATGAATGCCAACTTTCCAAGCAAGTTCTTCATTTGTAAGATAGCCCTTATCGATCTCCACAAACGCCTTTAATAGTTCGATACCAGAAATAGCGACAATAGAACCGATCAGCTTCATTTTTAAGTCTGAAAAACTAACCGACCCCATCCAGGATGGACGATCTTCACTATCACCAGTGTCAATCTTGGATACAAAGTTTTCATAACCAGCAAAAATAATGATCAGCAGCAGATTGGAGAGCAGGACAACATCAATTAGCGTAAGAATACCAATAATGACATCGGTACCGCTGCCGGTAAAAACCATCACAGTAAAGCTGATAAACTCTTTGGCAAACTTCACTAGGAGCAAGGCAATGGCAAGTACTAAGCCGAGGTAGTATGGCACCAGTAACCAACGACTATTGAAAATGACCATTTCTAAAAAATGTTCAATTTTTTTCACTTCAAACTCCAAAAATAAAGGGATCTAATTCGCGTAATGGAAAAAATTCGGCAACCGAACCTCAATCTACTTTCAACTCGGTTAACTGAATACGCATTAGCACGTAACTTCCGACAAGAACCATTGACCCGACTAACAACTGAATAAAAAACTGGTCAAGTATGAAGAATATGGAGATTCCACCCATGAGTAACATCGAGCCAATGGCAATATTTCTTACCCGCCGGCTAATGCTGCGGTGTGTCTGCCAATCATGGATCATTGGCCCAAACAGCCGATTACTCAGCAGCCAGTTATAGAGCCGTGAAGATGACTTTGAAAAGCAACCCGCCGCCAGCAACAAAAAGGGCGTTGTCGGCAGGCCAGGTAACAGCACACCCACAAGGGCAAGCGCCAGAAACAGAAGCCCCAGCAGCATGAACAACCATTTTAACAACATATTCATGCCCTCCAACAAAATACTGTTGAATCAATCAATACGCTAACCAGATACCTCCATTATAGCGTTATTAATGGCATAAAACTGAATTTATACTGTGGCTTGGTGCCCTATCAACAGGCAATGTGTATTCACAATGCCGGGGCAGGCAGGTATTGATGACAGCTATCCTTAAATTTAAACGGGCAGGCACGCTGACGAAATTACTTTTCCTTCGGCATAAAAAAACGCACTTACCTCCCCCCCGGAAAGCAAGTGCGTTAGCCTGTTATTGCTAACCGGTGAAAACGTGAAAATAGCTCACACCAACAACCCATAGAGCAAAAGCGGTAAAACCAACTACCAGTGCAGTATTTATTTTTTTAATTATTACGTCGACCATGATTCCTCTCCTATAACTTCTCTATATGATATAAATCCAAGGGTTAATTTAAGCGCGATCGCAAACAGAGTCTAGAGAATTATTCCAAACAAAGGGTCCAAGTAATACCACGAGCCAAGAAAGACAGGTAACATATTGATATAAATGTAATTATCAAAAAGCAACGCAGACAAAAATATTCTTAGGGGCTGCATATGTCTACGTCATTTTTTGCCGCTCTGCGCACCATTTAACCCAACAACTATGACAATTAATACGCCAAAAATGGATTACTTGAATTTGGCTCAACAAAAAGGGGCTAAAAAGCCCCTTTTTTACAACTCATCCAAGTGTCAGGATGAAGATCTAAAAGATCAGCTTGTAGCAATCGCCTTCATACTCAAGCGAATACGCCCCTGCTTATCGATTTCAAGCACCTTCACCTTAATCACGTCACCCTCGGAGAGCTTGTCACTCACCTTCTCAACCCGCTCTTCAGAGATCTGAGAGATATGCACCAGGCCATCTTTGCCCGGCAATATATTGACAAAAGCGCCGAAGTCCATCAGTTTGGATACCGTGCCTTCATAAATAGTACCCACCTCAACATCAGCGGTAATCTGCTCAATACGCTTGGCCGCCTCTTTCGCGGCAGCACCATCGACCGACGCTATTTTAACAACACCATCATCAGTAATATCGATACTGGTACCCGTTTCTTCCGTCAGCGCCCGAATGGTGGCACCACCTTTGCCGATAACATCCCGAATTTTATCCGGGTTGATTTTTATCGTCAAAATACGGGGGGCAAAATCAGAGACATCATCACGGGAATCACTAATCACCTTACCCATTTCACCTAAGATGTGCAGGCGACCCGCCTTTGCTTGCTCAAGTGCCGCCTCCATGATCTCTTTGGTAATACCATCGATCTTGATATCCATCTGCAGCGCGGTGACACCTTCATGGGTACCTGCCACTTTAAAGTCCATATCGCCCAAATGATCTTCGTCACCCAAAATATCACTCAGAACGGCGAAATCCGCCCCCTCTTTGATCAACCCCATGGCAATACCCGCAACCGGCGCTTTAATCGGCACACCAGCATCCATCAACGCCAAGCTGGAACCACACACCGAAGCCATTGAGCTGGAACCATTTGACTCGGTAATCTCAGAGACCACACGAACAACATAGGGGAATTCCTCAAGCGTTGGCATCACGGCCGCCACACCGCGTTTGGCCAGACGACCGTGACCAATTTCACGACGTTTGGGACTACCAACCATTCCGGTTTCACCAACACAATATGGTGGGAAGTTGTAGTGCAACATAAAGGGGTCTTTACGCTCACCTTCGATAGCATCAATCACCTGGGCATCACGTTCAGTACCCAATGTGACAGCAACAATTGCCTGCGTCTCACCACGGGTAAATAGTGACGAACCATGGGTACGCGCCAACAGACCGGTATTCACCGTAATCGGACGAATGGACTGAGTATCACGACCATCAATACGCGGACTGCCATCAATAATACGTGAGCGCACAACTGATTTCTCAAGTTTGCTCAGTGCCCCCTTAACCTCTTCTGCAGACCATTGTGACTCATCAGATACTAACGTTGAGATCAGATCACTACGAATACTATCCAAGGCTGCATAACGCGCCTGCTTGTCGCTGACTTGATAAGCATCGGTAACCGCTGTTTCAGCAGCCTGACTAACTGCCGCCTTCAGCTCAACATCTTCAGCTGCTGCTTGCCAATCCCAAGAGGTAACGCCAACCTCGGCAACTAACTCACTAATGGCGGTAATCGCTGTTTGCAGTTGTTCATGGCCATAAACCACCGCACCCAGCATCACCTCTTCAGAAAGCTCTTTAGCCTCTGATTCGACCATCAATACCGCATTTTCAGTACCGGCAACCACAAGATCCAGCGCGGAATCTGCCAATACACTGCGTTCAGGATTCAGCAAATATTGGCCATCAATATAAGCAACACGCGCTGCACCCACTATCCCAGCAAAGGGGCAACCTGACAGCGCCACTGCCGCCGAGGCTCCAATTATTGCGGGAATATCGGGATCAATTTCGGGATCGAGTGAAACCACAGTAGCAACAATTTGTACTTCATTGATAAAGCCATTCGGAAACAACGGACGCAGCGGGCGATCAATCAGACGACAGGTCAGTGTCTCTTTTTCAGTCGGACGGCCTTCACGCTTGAAAAAACCACCAGGAATTTTACCCGCCGCATAGGTACGTTCCTGATAATTAACAGTCAGCGGGAAGAAATCACGCCCCTCGACTGCCTCTTTTTTCGCAACACAGGTGACCAAAACGGTGGTGTCGCCCATGCTGACCATGACGGCACCAGATGCCTGGCGGGCGATTTCACCTGTTTCCAATTTTACGGTGTGATTACCGTACTGAAAGGTTTTTACTGTTGCTGTCGTCACGTCAGATTCCTTAAATAAGACCAGAAGTTGTAGTTAGTTTACTTACGCAGACCTAAACGAGAGATCAGATCACGATAACGCCCCAGATCTTTCTTTTTCAAATATGCCAGTAATTTACGACGCTGATTAACACAACGCAACAGACCTTGACGTGAATGGTGATCTTGCTTGTGCTCTTTGAAGTGACCAGACAGGTCTTCAATACGTGCAGTTAACAGTGCAACCTGAACCTCAGGTGAACCGGTATCACTCTCGCCACGCTGGTAATCGTTGACAATAGCTTGTTTATCTTGAGCAGTTAATGCCATTGGTAAAACTCCTAGTAGTATCCCTTTAAGTGGGATGATCATAAATGATGCAGCCGATGATTATTCAGCGCTGCTAACAAGCCGCTTGGGGGCGATTCGCCCATCACTCTGGACTTCGCCTAAACCCAAAAAGGCTTTTTTGTGAGAATAGAGCCGTAGCAGACCACTGCCCGGACTATTCGCCACCAACACCTGTTGACCGCGACAGATGTAAAACGAGGCATCGGCATCAAGCTCAACCTGCGGAAAGTTTTTCAGTGCGGTCTCCATTGGTAACAAATGGGTATCCAGTTGGTTTAATCCCTGCTCGGCCAGCTGCTCAACCAGCTCGAGAGAGACCATTGGAAACTCTTTGTATCCTGCCACCCATTCGCGATGAAGGGCAGTTAAATGGGCACCGCAACCGAGGAACTCACCGATATCCTCAGCCAGGGTTCGTATATACGTCCCCTTGGAACTGTGCACTCGAATATCCAGTTCGTCACCTTCGTAACGCAGGATTTCCAAGTTATAAATGGTTATACAACGAGGCTTTCGCTCAACTTCCTCACCTTTCCGTGCCAACTTGTACAGTGGCTGCCCTTTGTGTTTCAGGGCGGAATACATCGGCGGAACCTGCTCAATTTCACCGCTAAAGCGCTCAATCATCTGCGCCATAACCTGCGTATCATACACGGCTACGGGGCGTTGTTGAACCACTTCTCCCTCGGCATCACCGGTTGTTGTGGTTTCACCCAGCTTGCAAGTAGCGACGTAGCATTTATTCGCATCCAGCAGATAACCTGAAAACTTGGTTGCCTCGCCAAGGCAGATTGGCAACATACCACTTGCCAGGGGATCCAATGCACCGGTATGACCCGCTTTATTTGCATTAAACAGCCGCTTTACCCGCTGCAATACTCCGTTAGAGCTAAAACCTAACGGCTTATCCAACAGCAGAATACCGCTGATATCACGGCCTTTTTTACGACGCGCCACCCAACCAGCCTACAATTTACCGTCTGTATCATCTGGGTTAGCCACAGGCTCTTCACTATCAGAGAGACGTTTATCACTCTTGACCGCCTGTTCAATCAGATTGGCAAGGTGAACACCCTGCTCAATAGTGCTGTCGTAGTGAAAATGCAACTGGGGAATAGTACGCAAACGAATCGCCCGCCCCAGCTCTCGACGCAGAAAGCCTGCGGCTTTACTCAAGCCGGTCAGCGTCTCTTTTATCGCAGCCTGATCAGCATCCATCACCGTAAAAAATATCTTTGCATGATCAAATTCACGAGTCACATCGACTCCGGTGATGGTGACCATACCCACACGAGGATCTTTTACCTGATGGGCGATCAACTGAGCCAGTTCACGCTGAATCTGGTCGGCAACTCGATCCGTTCGTTTATAGTTACGCGTTGCCATTACAGTGTGCGTTCAACCTCAATGCGATCAAAGACCTCAATCTGGTCACCCACCTGAACGTCATTGTAGTTCTTCACGCCAATACCACACTCGGTACCGCTCTTCACTTCGTTAACATCATCTTTAAAGCGACGCAGTGACTCAAGCTCGCCCTCGTAGACCACAACATTGTCACGCAATACACGAATCGGGTTGTTACGTTTGACCGTACCATCCAGAACCATGCAACCAGCAATCAAGCCAATTTTCGGTGCGCGGAACACATCACGTACTTCAGCCATACCGGTAATCACCTCCTTAAACTCAGGAGCCAGCATACCGCTCATGGCGTGACGCACTTCATCAATGGCATCGTAGATAACACTGTAGTAGCGCAGGTCGATCTCTTCATTTTCAGCCAGACGTTTGGCTGATGCCTCCGCACGGACATTAAAGCCAATCACCACCGCACTTGAGGCCAGCGCCAGGTTCATATCAGACTCGGTAATGCCACCCACACCGCTGGCAACCACATTAACTCGCACTTCATCGGTCGAGAGTTTGCGTAACGACTCGGAAAGCGCCCCCACAGAACCCTGTACGTCGGCCTTAATAACCAGATTCAGGGTACTAACTTCACCCTCTTCCATGGTATTAAACATATTTTCCAGCTTGGCTTGCTGCTGGCGTGCCAACTTAATTTCACGGGATTTTCCCTGGCGGAACGTGGCCACTTCACGCGCCTTACGCTCATTGGCCACCACAATCGCTTCATCACCTGCGGCAGGAACGCCAGACAGACCCAAAATTTCAACCGGAATCGATGGGCCAGCCTCGGAAATCGGCTTGCCATTTTCATCAAACATACTGCGCACGCGGCCATACTCCAGACCCGCCAGTACAATATCACCTTTTTTCAGGGTGCCATTTTGAACCAGGATAGAAGCAACCGGACCACGCCCTTTATCAAGGCGAGATTCAATAACAACACCCCTTGCTGGTGCATCTTTAACCGCCGCAAGCTCAAGTACCTCAGTCTGCAACAGAATACTATCCAGCAGGTCATCAATACCCTGACCAGTCTTTGCTGAGACCTCAACAAACATATGCTCGCCACCCCAGTCTTCCGGGATAACCTCTTCAGCAACCAGCTCTTGCATCACACGTTTAGGATCAGCCTCTTCCTTATCACATTTGTTAACAGCAACAATAAGCGGTACACCTGCTGCTTTAGCATGTTGAATCGCCTCTTTCGTTTGCGGCATCACCCCATCATCAGCGGCAACCACCAGAATCACAATATCGGTTGCTTTTGCACCACGAGCACGCATCGCGGTAAATGCCGCGTGACCCGGTGTATCCAGGAATGAGATGGTGCCTTTCGGCGTATCAACATGGTATGCACCGATGTGCTGCGTGATACCACCGGCCTCACCAGCAGCAACTTTGGCGGCACGAATATGATCAAGCAGTGATGTTTTACCATGATCAACATGGCCCATAATGGTCACCACGGGTGGGCGTGAAACCTGCTCCCCCTCGTGCTCATCGGTCAGGCCAATCACTTCATCTTCAAGTGCATCATCATTAATCAGCTTAACCTTGTGCCCCATCTCTTCAATAACGATAGAAGCGGTTTCCTGATCCAACACCTGATTGATTGTTACCATGGTGCCCATGGTCATCATCACTTTAATAACATCGGCCGCTTTCACCGCCATGCGTTGTGCTAACTCAGCAACGGTAATGGTCTCTGAAACAGGCACTTCGCGTACGATAGGCGCTGTAGGCTCTGTAAACCCATGTTCTTGATTCTCATCAATAACAACGGCACGCCCCCGCTTACCCTTTTTACCGCCACGACGACCTGCCTTGCCTTTTGCAACATGCAGCTCTCTGCGACCATATTTAGTCTCGCGCTCGCCCCCTTTGCCTTTACGCTTACCGCTGCGGGGGCTACTGTCATCCGCTTTTTTATCTGGAGCAGGTGCCGCGGCTGCATTGGCCTTATTACGCGCCTCAACCAACAAACGAGACTCTTCTTCCGCTTTTTTGCGAGATGCTTCTGCAGATGCAAGCCGGCGCGCCTCTTCAAGCACATGGCCTTTTAGTTTCGCCTTTTTATTTGCTTCAGCTTCCGCACCTAAACGCGCTTGTTCAAGAGCCTGCTCGTGCGCCTCTTTCTTCAGCTCTTCTGCCGTCTTCGGCACTGGTGCGGCTTCAACAACAGCCTCAACAACGGCCTCTACTGCCTCAACAGGCGGTGCTTCCGGACTGGCTTTCTCTTCAGTTGGCGCAGCACCCAAGTTAACGTAAGTACGCTTTTTACGCACTTCAACACTCACCGTTCTGGAGCGCCCACTTTGAGATGATGACTGACGAAGCTCACTGGTTGATTTGCGCTTGAGTGTGATCTTCTTGGGTGACGAGCTGCTCTTCGCATCGCCTTCGCTACCACGCAAAAACTTCAGCAAAAGCACCTTTTCATCATCACTAATCAATGCATCCGGCGCATCGGCCGGTAACCCAGCTGCTGACAGCTGAGAAAGTAATCGTTCAACCGGAACAGCAACTGCCTCGGCAAATTGTTTGACTGTTACGCTAGACATAACACCTACCCCTTGAGCTACTTATTATTGCTCTTCTGCAAACCATGGTGCACGAGCAGCCATAATCAATGTACCGGCACGCTCTTCATCAACACCGTCAATATCTTCAAAATCATCAATCGAAAGCTCAGCCAAATCATCCCAGCTATTAATGCCGCGGGCATTTAATATCTTGAGCAGTGTCTCATCCATGCCCTGCAGATCGGCCAGCGCCTCTTCCACAGGTTCATCATCAACATGTTCTTCTTTCAAGATCTCCTGAGTTAACAGAACATCCCGGGCTCGATTACGCAGCTCTTCAACCACATCATCATCAAATTCTTCGATTTTAAGCAGCTCGGCATGAGGCACATAAGCAACCTCTTCAACGCTGCTAAAACCTTCCTGAACCAAAATTACTGCCACATCGTCATCTACATCAAGCTGGTCGACAAACAACGCCTGTGCAGCTTTGGCCTCCTCTTCATTCTGCTCTGCAGCCTGAGATTCGCCCATCACATTTAGCGTCCAACCCGTCAACTCTGTTGCCAGCCTGACATTTTGCCCGTTACGACCAATCGCCTGTGAAAGCTGCTCATCAATCACCGCGATATCCATGCTGTGCGCCTCTTCATCAACGATGATTGAGCTGACCTCTGCAGGTGACATTGAGTTAATCACAAACTGAGCCGAATTTTCATTCCAGAGAATAATATCAACCCGCTCACCCGCCAACTCATTTGAGACTGACTGAACACGGGAGCCTCGCATACCGACACAGGCACCGATAGGATCAATTCGCTCATCGTGACTGCGAACGGCTATTTTTGCCCGCACACCCGCATCGCGAGCGGCACTGATGATTTCGATTACCCCATCACCCACCTCGGGCACTTCCAGCTTAAACAGCTCAACCAAAAGGCCAGGGTGTGTACGGCTAACATGTAACAGTGGGCCACGGCTTTCAGCGCGCACATCAAAAAGATAACCACGAACCCGGTCACCGGGGCGAACTGCTTCGCGGGGAATCATATTTTCCCGTGAAATGCTCGCCTCAACATGGCTGCCCATATCCAGGATCACTCCACCCTTATCAAGCCGCTTGACCACTCCAGTAATCAGCTCACCAACACGGTGCGCGTACCGCTCGACAATTTGCGCACGCTCAGCTTCACGAACCTTCTGCACAATTACCTGTTTGGCTGTCTGTGCCGCAATGCGACCAAAACCGACCGAGGCCATCGCTTCTTTAACCACATCACCCACTTGGGCATCTTTATCATAGTCGACCGCATCAACCATTGTCAGCTCACGCTCAGGGTCTTCCAGGTCGGGATAGTCAACCACATCCCAGACGCGGAATGTCTCGTACTCACCGCTATCACGATCAATAACCACCTGAACATCCATATTTTCGTTATGAAGCTTTTTTGTCGCCATCGCCAGCGCCGCTTCAATTGCTTCAAATATGATACTGCTCTCAACACCCTTTTCATTAGAAACGGCATCAACAACCATCAAAATCTCTTTACTCATATCACTGCCTCCAACGGCCTCAATATCAGAATTCGGGGACCAAATTCGCTTTATCTATAGAAGCAAAGGGCAGAAGGTATTCGTCACCCTCAACACTAATTGCCACTTTACCCTCTTTCAAACCAAGCAAAACACCTTGGAATTTACGGCGACCATCAAGCGGTGCCGTCAGCTGTATTTTTGCCCGGTGACCCGTAAAACGTTCGTAGTGCTTCTCATCGAACAAGGGTCTATCCAATCCAGGAGAGGAAACCTCTAAATGGTAGGCACCTTTGATTGGGTCTTCCACATCCAGCACACCGCTAACCTGATGACTCACCGCAGCACAATCATCAACAACAATACCCTTGTCGCTATCAACATAGAGCCTCAGTACCGAATGCTTCCCCTGAGAAATATATTCAATACCAACCAACTCGTAGCCAAGTGCCTCAACTACAGGAGTGATTACTTCATATAATTTTTCAGACGCTTTACGCACCACCACCACCTTCAAAAACAAAAAATGGGCCAATGGCCCACCCTGACAAAATCGATAGAAGCCATAGCATTTCTTATGGCTAATAAAAAACCCCATAACGGGGCCTATTACCTTACCTGCTCATTGGTGCCGTTTTCCAACACACCACCAGCCCGAGTGCGTTACTATCATTCCCAGAGGGAGCCCGCACTTCAATGGTGGCGCAGTATAGCAGCACTCCCCATCCTTCCACAACAGTAAGCAACAAAAACAACCAAAAACCGGCGAAGTCAGGAAGAGTGGGCACCGCTCACAAAAGCAATACAATTAATCATACCAAACTGCCGCAACGAGCAATGCAATGCAATGCAATGCAATGGGGGCATGCTGAGCCTGCTTAGCGTTAGTGGGTGATGACCATCCTACACGGCTGCCCCGTATAAAGGTTGTGAGAAACTTTTTATCGCTATTTTTTTAAGTTATTGCAGCCGGAAAACAGCTAGGATAGACTATCCCTTCAATCAATGAGGTCATTGATGTTTTTATAGACCGTTGCACGAAAAATAGTTGCCGCTCAACGTTCTCTCGGCAGATTCAACCCTGAAGTGCATAACCACCTAAGCCGCTATTGCAGCCATATGTTTCGTCATTAAATCTGCAGGTGTTTTATAGCCAAGTTTCTTTCTTGGGCGGTCATTGAGATTGATAATAACTGCCGCGACTTCATTTGCCGATATTTTTTTGAAGTCGGTGCTTTTTGGCCAATATTGCCGCAATAGACCATTCGTGTTTTCATTTAATCCACGCTGCCATGAACTATATGGATCTGCAAAATATACCGGTGCATCCAGTGCGCTCGTCAGCTGCTCATGATAGGCAAACTCTTTACCGTTATCCGCAGTGATGGTATGTACTGCCGATTTAAATGGCTTTAACAGCGCAATGGTGGCCGCCGTGACTGTTACGGCTGATTTGTCGTTAATGCGTGCTGAGACGGAAAAACTCGTTTGTCTCTCTACAATGGTCACTAGCGCACCACTGTGCCCCTTGCCAATCACTAGATCAATCTCCCAATCACCTAAACGTCCTTTATCATCGACAATTGAAGGCCGCTCATCAATGCTGACGCGGTTCTTTATGTGGCCACGTCCTGCCGTTGTTTTGCCACGAGATTGATAGGCTTTGCCTTGTCGGCGAAGATCACAATACAGCGAACCACCTGCCGCTTTATCTGCCCATATATGCTGATAGATGGTCTCAGTACTTAATCGCTCACCTCGTTCGGTCTTAAGCCAACCGGAAATTTGTTCAGGACTCCACTTAAGGCTCAGTTTTGATTCAATCAGATTAATCATATCCGGCGTCATTTTGAGGGCCTTCGTTGCTTCGGAGCGTCGTGCCTCACTTTTGCGCTGGGCTTGCTGATAGCGGTAGCCTCGCGCGCCTGTGTTGCGCTTGAGCTCGCGACTAACAGCCGATTGGCTAGCGCCAATCGCATCTCCAATCGCTTGTTGTGCAAGATTACTTTGCTTTAGCACATAAATCTGGCATCGTTGCTCATAGGTCAGTTGTTTGTAGGATTTCATCGTCACATCTCTTGCCGGAGAAAAAACGACCAGCCTACAGATGGTTGACCGTCT
>JAFLJP010000069.1 GCA_022712945.1 Gammaproteobacteria bacterium
GTGTGGCGCTAAGGCCTGGTTCACTGATTTGTAGTAATGCCATGAGATTTTTTCAATTCATTTGGGGTTCAAGACAACAGTGTTAAAGAAGGCGCTCTTCCAGCGCCTCTGCCTCTTCACACAATTTACCGAGGAATTGTAACTTAATCACCTCATCGCATGCCGACTGAAGATGATCACTGGAAGAAAAGTGAGCCTGCAACTGCTCTTTACAGTTTTTTTGCTGCTGCTGTATATGGGAGAAAAGTATACTGAATCGGTCAAAGTCTTTGCTTGCAGCGATTTCCTCCAGCTCTTCACGCAGTTCGATCTGTGCCATCAGGAAGCTTGAGTCACTCAAAACATGCTGTTGATAGTCGACATTATTGAGGTGTAACAAATGCTGGGCACGGGACAAGTCATCACGCAACACCCGATAGCCATCATTCACCAGAGTCGATTTTTGCTGTGCCAAGCGACGTTCATAATCGGAAGCACCCACAAATCGATCCGGGTGAACCACCCGCTGCAATTCTCGATAAGCTTCACTCAGCCGTGACTTGTCGATGGTGTATTGAACCGGCAGCTGGAATAGCTCAAAATAGTTATCTGTAGTTGAAGCCACCATTATTTAAACGTTAAAACTTTCGCCGCAACCACAGGCATCTTTCACGTTTGGATTGTTAAACTGGAAGCCCTCATTCAGCCCCTCTTTAACAAAGTCCAACTCGGTACCATCCAGGTAGAGCATACTTTTCTCATCAACGATGATTTTAACACCCTTATCCTCAAACACCTGATCACTCTCTTCGATCTGATCGGCAAACTCCAACACGTAAGCCATGCCGGAACAACCACTGGTTCTCACCCCAAGGCGCAGGCCGGCACCTTTGCCCCGGTTTTCCAGAAATTCTTTGACGTGGCCTGCGGCTGCGTCAGTCATTGTCAATGCCATCTCGTGATTCCTCACTGCTTCTTCTTGAGATCTTCCACTGCCGCCTTAATCGCATCTTCCGCCAATACCGAACAGTGAACCTTGACTGGTGGCAACTCCAGCTCATCAACAATTTCCGAGTTTTTAATACTCATTGCCTCGTCCAGTGTCTTACCCTTCACCCACTCAGTCACCAGTGAGCTGGAGGCAATGGCAGAACCACAACCGTAGGTTTTAAAACAGGCGTCTTCGATAACCCCCTGCTCGTTAACCTTGATCTGCAGCTTCATCACATCACCACAAGCAGGAGCACCCACCATACCGGTACCAACATTTTTCTCTTCTTTATCAAATGAACCCACATTGCGGGGGTTTTCATAATGATCAAGTACTTTTTCTGTATATGCCATGATAGTTACCTCTAAAACCTAATGAGCAGCCCACTGAACACTGTTAACATCAATGCCATCTTTATACATCTCCCATAACGGTGACAAATCGCGCAACCGCCCCAACTTTTCATGGATTAATTTAACAGTAAAATCCACATCTTCTTCGCTGGTAAAACGACCAAATGAGAAACGCAGCGAACTGTGCGCCAACTCATCACTGCGACCAATGGCACGCAATACATAAGAGGGTTCAAGGCTTGCCGAAGTACAGGCAGAGCCGGATGAGACAGCCAAATCTTTCAGTGCCATGATTAATGACTCACCCTCAACAAAGTTGAAACTGATATTCAGGTTTTGTGGAATACGCCGCACCATATCACCATTGATATAGGTCTCTTCGATACCCTCCATTCCCTTCAAGAAGCGCTCACGCAGAGCCATGGCGTGTTCGGCCTCCATCGCCAACTCTTCGCGGGCAATACGAAAGGCCTCACCCATACCAATAATCTGGTGAACCGGCAGCGTACCGGAACGCATGCCGCGCTCATGACCACCACCGTGCATCTGCGCCTCAATACGGATGCGAGGCTTACGACGCACATAGAGTGCACCCATGCCCTTCGGCCCATAAATTTTATGGGCAGAGAGTGATAACAGATCAACCTTCAGGCTCTTCATGTCTATCGCTATTTTACCAGCACTCTGTGCTGCATCCACATGAAAAACAATCCCACGCTGACGGCAGATTTCACCCATCGCAGCAATATCCTGAATCACTCCGATCTCGTTGTTGACGTGCATGATTGAGACTAAAATGGTGTCATCACGCATTGCGGCTTGCAGCTTATCCAGGTCAATCAGACCATCGCTTTCAGGGGCGAGATAAGTCACTTCATAACCTTCGCGTTCAAGCTGGCGACAACTATCTAAAACTGCCTTGTGCTCAGTTTTACAGGTAATAATGTGCTTGCCTTTTTTGTGGTAAAAGTGTGCCGCACCTTTAATTGCCAGATTGTCCGCCTCAGTCGCACCCGAGGTCCAGACAATCTCTTTCGCATCCGCACCAATCAAGCTAGCCACCTGGTTGCGAGACCATTCAACCGCCTCCTCCGCCTGCCAACCATAGACATGGGAACGTGAAGCAGGATTACCAAACTCACCGTCCATAGTTAGATAGTTCATCATCTTCTTTGCCACACGGGGGTCAACCGGTGTGGTCGCTGAGTAATCAAGATAGATTGGACGTTTCATATTGTGTGCTTACCTTTCAGCCATTCTGTTACTAAGTTGTGTTATTGACACGCCATACTGTGCATCATTCGAATCTGTTGTTTCAGCGCAGTGACGACATTTTCAACATCCTGCGCGGTATTGCTCCGGCCCAAGCTTATTCGTATTGAAGCCTGAGCCAGCTCAAAAGGCACACCCATCGCCAGCAAGACATGGCTGGGCCCCTCTTCTGCACTTTCACATGCGGAACCACTGGAGACTGCAAAACCCAGAGTGTCCAACGCCATCAGTAGGGTTTCACCGGCAATGCCCTCAACGGCAAACATGACGGTATTGGGCAGGCGCTCTGCCGATGCGGCAAAAATCGTAACCCCATCAACTGTTTTCAGCGCCCTCTCCAGCTGCTGACGCAACTGCAACAAGTGTTGTTGATTATGATTTAATTCACTTACCGCCAATTCAGCCGCTTTACCAAAACCGACAATTGCGGCCACATTTTCTGTACCCGCCCGACGTTTTTTCTCTTGACCGCCACCGTACATCAGCGGAGCCATATCGACTGATTTATCAACAATCAGTGCACCACAACCCTGTGGCCCGTAAATCTTATGACTGGAGAGACTCATCAAATGAGCTCGACTGCTGGAAAAATCGACCTCAATTTTACCTGCGGCCTGTACCGCATCGCAGTGAAAAATAACTTGGCGATCACGACAGATGGCCGACAATGTCGCTACATCCTGCACCGTGCCCACTTCGTTATTGGCCACCATAACGGAAACCAAATGGGTCTGATCATCAATCATCGCGCTCAACAGATCAGCACTCACTCGCCCCGACGCATCAACCGCAATTGTTTCAATCTGCCATTGATGAGAATCCAAATGCTTTGTGCCATGCAATACCGACGGATGCTCAATGGCACTGACCAGGGCCCGTCCGACAGCTCGTCGCTGTGCCAGCCCAGAAAAAACCATATTATTAGCTTCAGTTCCACCACCGGTAAAGATCACTTGTGATGGGTGGGCATTCACCAGAGCGGCAACCTGCTCGCGTGCATTATCAATCGCACGCCGTACATGGCGACCAAAACCATGAACACTTGACGGGTTACCATAACTTCCCGTCAAAAATGGATACATTGCCTCCAACACCCGCGCATCCAGAGGCGTTGTCGCATTATGATCCAAATAGGTAGCCATAGTCAGGCGACTGATTCAGCCTCACTCGCCACATTAGTCACCCTGTTTAAAGGTGCTACACCGCTATCACCTTTGCGCCTTACCAAATCACCAAGACTGATACTGGCCAGGAACCCATGAATTTTCTGGCTCAGCCCTTCCCATAACTCATGGGTCAAACAAGGACCGTCACCCTCACCACAATCACCTTTTCCAGAACACTTCATGACATCGACGTATTCATCCACTGCGGTGATAACGTCGACCACGGCAATTTCAGTGGCCTCACGGCTTAAACGATAACCCCCACCGGGTCCGCGGGTACTCAGCACCAGACCACCCTTTCGCAGACGAGCAAACAACTGCTCCAGATAGGAGAGTGATATACCCTGGCGTTGGGAAATTTCGGACAATGTGATCGGCCCACTCTGGCTATGAAGAGCCAGATCCAACATTGCGGTTACCGCATAGCGGCCTTTGGTGGTTAATCTCATTCAGACACCTGCATTAAGTATTCAATAACATTGCCGTGTGATCCAACAACGGTGCAAAACCAATATAGCGATAAATTTAAGTAATTTAATAAATACTACGCTTACCTTACTGTTTTTGTCAACTTTAAGCCCAACAAAAAACCAGCATCTAAATCACACCAGCTAAGGCTCTTTTTTTTCTTTTGGTGTTAGCTCACAATCATCCAGATCAGGCAGATCAAGCTGATTTACCTCAACCCCCTCTTTTTCCAGGGTTTTGCGTAGGCTATCCATGTTTTTATCCATAGTGTGGATATGATCCAGCATCAGATGAATGGCATTGGCAACCGGGTCGGGCATTTCACCCGTGGAACCATAGGCATCAAAGCCCATTTTTTCGGCAATTTTTTGTCGATTACGTGCCTGCTCTCCACTGGGTGGTGTTTTTTTACTCACCACCCGTCCGGGAACTCCGACAACGGTTGCATTGGGCTCAACTGACTTAACAACCACCGCATTGGAACCAACGCGAACACCATCACCCAATGTAATTGGCCCCAACACCTTCGCTCCGGCACCTACGATCACATTTTGCTGCAAGGTGGGATGGCGCTTCCCTTTATCCCAACTGGTTCCACCCAAAGTCACACCGTGATAAAGCGTGCAATCATCACCGATTTCAGCCGTTTCACCAACCACCACACCCATGCCATGATCAATAAAAAAACGCCGCCCTATTTTTGCGCCTGGGTGAATTTCAATACCGGTTAGCCAGCGTGAAATATACGAAACCATCCGTGCCAACCACTTCAGTCCAACACCCCAAAGCCAATGTGACAAACGATGAAAAACGAGCGCATGCAGACCTGGGTACGCCGTCAGCACCTCAAATATATTACGCGCTGAGGGGTCCCGTTCAAACACACAAAGGATATCTTCTTTAAGACGTGTAAACATATCGCTACTTTAAATGATAAGTTCTTAATTTACGAATGATCAGCCACTAGCAGGCTGCCCGAGAATAGCGGCCGTAACGAGAACAAGCGATTTTGAGTCAGATTTTTCGATTATTTGAGGCAAACAGTGGGCCTATTTAACCAAAATGATCGGAAAGTCTGGCCAAAATGGCTTGCTCGCAGTAGGTCAGTCTGTTCTCGGACAGGCTCCTAGACGTGCTTGACGCTGGGCGGCACTCAGAATACCCCGCAAAATATTCACCTCCCGACGCTCAAGTGCCGTTCTATTATACAGGCGTCGCAATCTACGCATCAGTTTACCGGGTTTATCCGGATCGAAAAAGTCAATCTCAACCAAGGCCTGCTGCATCTGCTCATACATACCCTCCAGCTCTTCCGAGGTGGCGGGCTGATCAATCAGTACCGGCTCATCGTTTGCCGTATTGCCCTGCAGCAACTGCATTCTCAACTCATAACTGATCACCTGTACCGCTGCGGCCACATTGAGTGATGAAAATACTTCATTACAGGGAATGTGCACCAGATGACTGCAACAATCTAACTCTTCATTTCTGAGACCACTACACTCACGACCAAATACAATGGCAATCTCGGTATCGTCGCTATAGGGTGCAACAAACGCGGCACACTCACGGGGGTTAAACTCAGGCCAGGTAATAGCACGACGACGGGCACTGGCACCCACTACCACACCACACCCCTCCAACGCCTGCGCCAGTGAATCACATACGCTTGCATGCTCCAGGACATCACTTGCACCCGATGCTCGAGCCGTCGCCTCCTCATCAGGAAAACGTATTGGCTTCACCAAATAGAGCTGTGAAAGCCCCATATTCTTCATCGCACGGGCGCAGGCACCGATATTTCCCGGGTGACTGGTCTCAATCATGACAATTCGAATATTGGCTAAATTCATACTACTCCACACACCACTTTGAATAAAAAGGCTATGGTAACAAATTTTATAGATCAGCGTTTCATGGTATTGCAAAGGCTGTTAGACTGTCGCGCCCGTGGGTTAGCACACTGCCAGCCCCTTTTTTTGCCGGGTCAGTTGGCCTGCCAGTTCTCATGGCAAGGCGCACTTCGCAGGGAATGGTTGTTCCCTTCACCAGAAGTGCAACGCCGTCAAGGGGACTGGCAGTGTACAAGTCAATCATAAAGAAGAGAATCTGTAATGAATCCAATGTTGAATATCGCTGTCCGAGCTGCACACCGTGCGGGTGACTTTATCGAACGTTCCCTTGAACTTTGCGACACATTGGATGTTAGCTCAAAATCCCATAATGACTTTGTAAGTGATGTCGACCGACATGCAGAACAAGAGATCATTGAGGTTCTAAAAAAGGCCTACCCTGACCACTCAATCCTTGCTGAAGAGAGTGGTGAACAGCAGGGCAACGAATATCAGTGGATCATCGACCCACTGGATGGCACCACCAATTTTCTACACGGTTTCCCACAGTTTGCGGTTTCTATTGCTCTGCTACACAAAGGACGCCTGGAAGTTGCCGTCATCTACGACCCCATGCGCCGTGAAACTTTCACCGCCAGTCGCGGTGGTGGTGCAAAGTTGAACGATCGCAAACTGCGTGTAACCAAGCGTCGTTCTCTTGAGGGTGCACTACTTGGCACCGGCTTTCCCTATAGTGATTTCAGCTACCTCGACACCTACATGGAGACACTGAAGGCGTTAATCCCCAAAACAGCCGGCATCCGTCGCCCGGGTTCTGCTGCACTCGATCTCGCCTATGTCGCCGCTGGCCGCATTGATGGTTTCTGGGAGTTTAACCTCAAATCCTGGGATATCGCCGCCGGTGTACTCATCATACAAGAGGCCGGTGGCATCGTGACCGATTTCACCGGAGGTGAAAACTACCTCGAATCAGGCAATATTGTTGCCGGTAGCCCAAAGGTATTCCACGGCATACTCTCTACAATCAAGCCACTGTTACCTGAAAACTTTCAACGTTAGCCCATACATCGCATCGCATTACAAAACCCCCAAAGGGTGCCCGTGCGACATAAGAAGAAAGGGGAGAGGCAGCCCCTCTATCTCCTTAAACCGTAACGTCTTTTACTCGGCCACACCCAGTAAAGCACACAATAAAAATAACAAAGTCTGGAGCACTCATTTCGATAATGTGTGGTAGAGTGTACATACTTTAAACAGGGGTATTATTCACTGCCCTTTTGGATATCAAGTGAGTCCGATCAACTAATGTCACTCGCCACGCCACACAGTCTCTTTACACAACGCAAAATTCGACTACCGCGTTTTTTGGCAAAGATGCCGATCGCCTACAAGCTTGCCTCACTATTTACACTGTTGATAAGCAGCAGCATGATTCTGTTGGGTGTAATCATTACCCATAACCACTCACGCCTCATTGATCAGCAATACTTGGAATTTGGCCAAACGGTTGCTAAGCAGATGGTCGAATCAGCCAGAGACTCTCTATTGGCTAAGGACTCACTGGCCCTGGATACAATTACCAACAGCTTATTGAGTGACAAGAGTATTCTTGGTGTGGCTATCTATTCAGAACAGGGAGAAGCACTAACCTCGGCAGGAATTGCCCCTAGCCACCTGACTGACGAGGTATTGAAAGACCCGATCAGAGTAAAGTGGCAGCTGGCCAGTGACGATGGCGAGGTAGAAAAATACAGCTCATTCATCGCCTCAACGATGCTTAAAGATGATGATGTTGTTGTTGGCTATGGCTTAATCACCTTGAGCCAATCTAAATTGCAACAGGCCCAGCAACACATTATACAAGCGTTAGTGGTAACCACGCTGGTATTACTGGTGTTCGGAGTTATCATCTCGCTCTACTTGGGGAGCCGGGTAACCCGCCCCATTACCAACATGGCCAAGGCCAGCGCCGCCATTGAGCACGGAAAAGCTGACGAAACTCTTTCCCAGAACACCGATGAAGTCGGTCGACTGTTTGTCTCTTTTAGTAACATGCAGGAGGGAATGAGGCAAAAGGGGATACTGGAAGAGAGCTTTTCCCGCTACGTATCGCCTTCACTGGCCAAGTCGATTGTTAGCAATTCACAGTGGAAACAGTTGGGAGGGCGCTATGTGGATGCCAGTGTACTATTTGCTGATGTGGTGGGGTTTACCGCTCTTTCAGAAAGGCTGGCAGCAGATGAGGTAAGCGCGCTCCTCAACGATTACTTTGGCTATATCAGTAAAGCTGCTCACCTTTTCCAGGGACATGTGGACAAATACATTGGCGATTGCGCCATGCTGGTGTTCGGCGCCCCAGATCAGGATTCACAACATCGCCTGCATGCCATTCGCTGTGCCGTCGTCATCCAAAAATCAATTGCACTGGTCAACCTGCATCGCCAACGCCAGGGGTTACGGGTATTGCACTTTCATATTGGCGTCAACAGTGGTCAAATGCTGGCGGGAAATATTGGATCATCGGAGAGAATGAACTACACAGTGATTGGTGATACGGTAAACTTAGCATCTCGACTTGCCTCGTCAGCGGAGGCGGACCAAATTGTCATTACCCAACAACTAAATGATGAATTATCCAGTGCTCAATACCAGCCAACGGTCGTCTTCCACGGTGCTTTGACACTACGGGGGAAACAAGACCCGGTAAATACCTATCGGGTAATCGACATCGACGGTGCGCGGGAACAAAGTTATCAACTCTTTCGTCAAACCTTGGGGATTCATGCAGAACAATAAACTCTTTTTCCAAAGCATCCTGATCATCTTGCTAGCGAACGCCATCGCTGCCTGCGGGCTGGTGGGTGAAAGAAAACCCGGACAACCCACAATGAATGTAATTGAATTGATCATTGAGGGAAATTACGCCCAAGCCCGGATACAGGCCACCAACAACCCGGATCAACTGAAGCAGGTTGAAAAAGTCATCGCCGACTATGAAGCTGCCCTGCCGAAAACGCTGGACCAACACATCAGCAATCAGCGCTGGGAAGAAGCTAATCAACTATTAAAACAGGCGGAACACCGTATCCCCGACAGCCCGGTGCTGAAAAAAGAAAAAAATCGCTGGCGAACCATTCAACAAAAAGAGCAACAACACCTTGAAACCCAGCGTTTAATCGCCGAATCAGAATCCCTCTACGCCAACTTGACTGTAGACCAGCAATTATTACGCATTGACCCTAAAAACAGAGCAGCTAACCAGCGCTCAAAAAGTTACCGCAAAAAAACAAAATTAATGGCTGAAAATCTACTACAAATAGGTAGCCAAGCCCTAGCGAAAAATGACCTCACCCTTGCCCAAAAAACCCTGCCATTAGCCCTTCAATTATACAGCACATCGAAGAGCAGAGCGGCCAATCATGCACTCGAAGATATATTAACCCAGCAACAGCAAGAGATCATGGAACTGAAACAACAGAGCCTTGCCCAGCAAAAGCGCCAACAATTCAAACAACTGACCAATAAATTGATCGATGCGCTTGCCAAGGCGCAGCTAGTACGGGCAATAACGCTAATGAAACAAGCAGAAGCGATCAACAGAAACAGCGAAAAACTACAACCACTGAAACAACAACTACAGCAAAAAATTGACCAAGCAGTCGAAAAACATCTGGAGCAAGGCATAAAGCATTACCGACAGGATCAATTTGCCGAAGCAATTGATGAATGGAATCAGGTACTCAAGATAGAGCCCGACAACAAACAGGCTCAAATCAATATGTTACGGGCCGAACAGGTTCTAAGTAGCCTTGAACGGCTGATTGAAAAAAGTGAAAGATGATACCTTTTTTTGAGTTTAAAATTTTGATGTTCTTCAATCAGGTAGCTGACGATCTCTAACTCACCGTATTGGATTGCATAAGCCAGGGTTCCAACCTTGCCTCGTTTGTAGTGGACATCCGCCCCCTCCGAGACCCGCTGTTTTACCTGCCCTAAATCACCCCCAACGATTGCCTCAATCATTTTTGTGTGTTGCGCTCTTTTATTACATCAACCGTAACCCAAATTTAACACCCCAGAAAAACTACCCTTAATAATCAATTACTTACAGCCTATCGACTTTTCAGGGCCTGTTTTTCATGTCATTTCTTCGTCAGCTGACCATTTTCTTGACCTCTCCAGGTGCCGGGTGAATACCCAGGGCTTGGTAAATTTTCTTTAACTCCGGCTCTGCGGTGGTGGCTTTGCGGATATGAATTGAACCTCCCTCTTGTCGAACCAAACTGCTGGTGACGCGTTGCTGTACGCCGACTGTTTTTTTGATTTGTGTCCAGCTTCCCTGAATACCCGCTTGTTTGAGTTGGGTGCGAATGACTTGTACAAATTGGTAGGCGAGTACGGTGATAAACAGGTGGCCGTCCACGCGGTTTTCTGTTGAATGGAATACAGGTCTCAGGCCGAGTTCACTTTTTAGACTGCGAAAGACACTTTCCAAGTCGGTGAGCATGGCATAGGTGCGCCATAATGTCTCTGCATCCCAGGTCAGTTCGTTGATGCGCAGGCAATAGACGCCGGGGTCGGTCGCCCGAGATCCTTCAATAAGCTGCTTTTCCCACTGAACTGCCGTTACTTTTTTACCGGCCTCATTCGTGATGAGTTCAACCTGATAATGCTGACTGGCGCCGGCGCTTTTTTGTTTGAGTCGACCCAGTCGTTCTTGGAGTTTTTTGAGTGACTTTTCACCACGAGGTTTGGCGAGATTGTCAGCCATCGTTTGTAGCCCTGTTTCAAATCGCTGCATGGCGCTCTCCAACATGGCGCGCTCTTTGGCTTCGCGGGCTTGTGAGTGGCAATGAAGTTCTACTTCGGTGCCGCTGTCATTGATGGTTTTGTAGAGCTGTATATCTCCACCGGCGGCATTCTTAATCACCTGGGCTTGTGTGTGATCAAACTC
>JAFLJP010000079.1 GCA_022712945.1 Gammaproteobacteria bacterium
CAAGCCCTGGGTATTCACCCGGCACCTGGAGAGGTCAAGAAAATGGTCAGCTGACGAAGAAATGACATGAAAAACAGGCCCTGAAAAGTCGATAGGCTGTAAGTAATTGATTATTAAGGGTGGTTTTTCTGGGGTGTTAAATTTGGGCTAACATCACTGGTGAGAAAGTTACGCGGGCATAACCAATATTTTGGAGTGGTGGGTAATCTAGCGGCGCTTTACGCCTTCAAGCAACACGTCACGAAACAACTGCACAAATGGTTGAATCGACGCAGTGGGCGTAAAAGTTACACCTGGGAACGACTCAAGCAGCATCTCACGTATATACCACTGCCGACACCGACGTGTTCAACAGTGGTGGGGAAACGAGTATGGTGGTAATGTTGAGAAGTCATTGTGGACTGCGAAAGCGAGTACAACCGAAGAGCCCCGTGAGGGAAAACTTCATGCGGGGATCTGTGCGGGGTGTGTCGGGCAACTGGCGTTTCTACCGCGAACTATTCAAAATCATCAATTTAGAGGCTCTTGCAAAACTATTTTTTGGTTTTCGTTTTGAGTTTTGCAAGAACCTCTTTAGAGAGGGAGAACATGACCAGAGTTAAAGATGGAGAAATAGTAGACAAAGCTGTTGATGTAAAAACATACGCATCTATAGAGCATGGTAATATCAATAAAATCACCTCGATTGTATTGCACAGAACTGATTCATCTAATGCAAGCAGTACAATTCAAGCATATGCCAATGGTAAAAAAACTGGTGCCCACTTCCTCATAGATAAAGCAGGGAAAATTTATCAAACAGCAGATATGAGAAAAATATGCTGGCATGTTGGTATTTTGTTGCCTAGATGCCAGATTGAAAAGAATTGTGATCCCAAAGAACTAAAAACAATCACTGCACTAATACATGAAAAAGGCTTCTCATTTGGCCGTCGCGCAAGAAACTTATCACGCCATGAAGCAGGGAAAAAATACCCACTTAGGTATCCTTCGAATAGTGACTCTATAGGAATTGAGGTTGTTGGCAAGTTTTGGCCAGCCCAAAAAACCTTTGATAAGCCAACTCAGCAACAACTCAAGTCCCTAAAGGGGTTAGTCGAAATAATTGCAAAAGAATATAAGATTAATATCAAAACCAATGTTTATGCTCATGGCGCAATAGCCCGAAAAGAGGTGTCTGAAGGTGCTCAGTTACTCCAATTCTTATTTTCTGGGGTGGAGCCATGAAAAAGATTATTTTAATTTTATTTTTTTCTGTTGTATCAATGTTGATTATTCAATCTTGTTCATTACAAAAGCAGAATAAAAATATGAAGGTAGTATCATTTGAAAAAATAGTAGATAAAAATATTCCGGATTATGAAGTATGTAACTCATTTTCTTTACAAAAAAAGGATGTGATTAAATATTTTACACTAGCTAAAGAAGTTGATGGGCATGTGTTTCATAGTGAATCTGTAATCTTGCCTTGCAAATATAGAGGCATAATTGATATTGATGGCGAGTTACTTCAATGGGAGGTGAACGCAGGGGGGGCAGGATATTTGTATAATAAAAAAATAAATAAAAGGTATTTGTGTAAAGAAAATTGCTGCAAAAGCCTCCCAGATCTGTGTTAAAGAATATAATCGGGTAGCCGGAGGTCTCTAACCTCCGAGGGTGTACAAATAACGGTGTAACTGGTTTATCTTATTCTCAAATCAAAGGTAAATCAGATGAAGAAAACAGACAAGAGCAACGCACTCCTTGATGAACTTTTAGCGGACTGTGCTAACCCCGAAGAAACCTTAGGTAAGAATGGCTTACTCAAGCAGCTGATAAAAGGCTTAATCGAAAGAGCCTTGGAGGGGGAGCTTAACGGCCACTTGGGCTATGAGGCCCTCGACACATCAGACAAGAAACCCCCCAACCGCCGAAACGGAAAATCCAGAAAATTACTTCAAACGGAGCATGGTACGCTCGATATCGAAATCCCTCGTGACCGAGATAGCAGCTTTGAACTATCATCCATTCTTGCTTTACCTGAAGTGGCTGGTGCTGGAACAAAAGCTGTTTTTTGTGCAAAGGGGGTTTTTCATCACACGAAACATGCAATTTAATTGTGGATCGTTTAAAATTCGCGCTTCGCAAGCGAGTCAGGTTTTGAGTTTCAGGCCTTTCGAGCGGTGTCGTTAAATATTTTCCGAGGAATACAATGTTCACCAAAAGTATGGCAATCGCCGGTTTTGATGATGAAGTGGCCACTGCAATCAGTGCCGAAGCCCAGCGCCAGGAGCATCACATTGAGTTGATCGCATCAGAGAACTACACCAGCCCCCGGGTGATGGAGGCGCAGGGTTCTGTGTTGACCAATAAGTACGCTGAGGGCTACCCCGGTAAGCGTTACTACGGTGGTTGTGAATATGTGGATATTGTCGAGCAGTTGGCGATTGATCGTGCCAAAGCGCTCTACGGTGCCGATTACGCTAATGTGCAGCCACATGCCGGTTCCCAGGCCAACGCGGCGGTTTATCAGGCGCTGCTGCAACCCGGTGATACGGTTTTGGGGATGAGCCTGGCCCACGGTGGTCACCTGACGCACGGCTCTAAAGTGAGCTTTTCAGGTAAAATCTATAACGCGATTCAATACGGAATCAATGAAGATTCGGGTGAGATTGATTACGAAGAGGTAGAGCGTCTGGCGCTTGAGCACAAACCGAAGATGGTGATTGCCGGTTTTAGTGCCTACTCCCGCATTGTCGATTGGCAGCGTTTTCGTGATATAGCCGATAAAGTGGGTGCCTACCTGTTTGTCGACATGGCACATGTTGCCGGTCTGGTTGCCACCGGTCACTACCCGAATCCGGTGCAGATTGCCGATGTCACCACCACCACTACCCACAAAACGTTGCGTGGCCCACGGGGTGGTTTGATTCTGGCAAAAGCGAATCCGGAGATCGAAAAGAAATTGAATTCAGTGGTTTTCCCCGGTACCCAGGGTGGCCCTTTGATGCACGTAATTGCAGCTAAAGCGGTCGCCTTTAAGGAGGCGATGCTACCTGGGTTTACGGAGTATCAGGAGCAGGTGATCAAAAATGCCCGCATCATGGCGCAGGTTATGATTGGCCGTGGTTATAAAATCGTCTCGGGGGGTACTGATAATCACCTGTTTTTGGTGGACTTTATTGCACAGGGTTTGACCGGTAAAGATGTCGAGGCGGCACTGGGTGCGGCTAACATCACGGTGAACAAGAACTCGGTTCCGAACGATCCTCAATCACCTTTTGTCACCAGCGGTATCCGCCTTGGTACCCCGGCGATAACCACCCGGGGTTTCAAAGAGGAAGAGGTACGCCATTTGGCCACCTGGATCTGTGACATTCTGGATGATTTGAGTAATCAGGTGACCATCGGCCGGGTGAAGCTTCAAGCGGAAGAACTCTGTGCGCGGTTTCCGGTTTATGCGGATTAATCTGTCAGTTCTGACTTAAACTTATGCGCTGTCCGTTCTGTTCTGCTGATGAGACTAAAGTGATCGACTCACGCTTGGCCAGTGAAGGGTTCAGCGTGAGGCGTCGCCGTGAATGCCTCGCCTGCGGTGAGCGTTATACCACCTTTGAAACTGCTGAGCTGGTGATGCCCCGGGTGATTAAGGGGGATGGCAGCCGTGAGCCGTTTAATGAAGACAAGCTGCGCTCGGGCATTCAACGCGCTCTGGAGAAACGCCCGGTGGGTACCGAGCAGATCGAAGAGGCGATTAACCGCATCAAGCAGCAACTGCGTGCCACCGGTGAACGTGAAGTCCGGGGCAGCGATATCGGTGAGTGGGTGATGGAGGCGCTACGTGAGCTGGATGAAGTGGCCTATGTACGTTTCGCCTCTGTCTATCGCCGTTTTCAGGATGTTGATGCCTTTCGCAAAGAGATCGAGCAGTTGAAAAGCAAGGCAGATAAGAGCTGATTTGAAGTTTTTTTCGGCACCTCTAAACAGGCACTTTTCCCGGAAGGTTTCATGACAACAGCACAGGACCACCACTTCATGGGCCGGGCCATGCAACTGGCGCGAAGCAGTCTCTACAGTCCGCACCCTAACCCCAGGGTGGGCTGTGTGATTACCCAGCAAAATGAGATTATCGGTGAAGGGTGGCACGCCTATCCGGGTGGGCCCCATGCCGAGGTAGATGCCCTGGACAAAGCCTCCCGCAGTAGCCGGGGTGCCACCGCCTATGTCACCTTGGAGCCCTGTAGTCACCACGGTCGTACTCCCCCTTGTGTTGATGCTCTGCTGGATGCCGGTATTGCACGGGTGGTGGTGGCGATGCAGGATCCTAATCCGCTGGTTTCAGGCCGGGGTATTCAGGGGTTGATTGATGCCGGGGTTGAGGTGAGTGTCGGGGTGTTGGCCGATGAGGCTGAAAAATTGAACCGTGGATTCATCAAGCGGATGCGTCATGGTCGCCCCTATGTGCGCGCTAAACTGGCCATGAGCCTGGATGGTCGCACCGCCATGTCATCGGGCGAATCACAATGGATTACCGGTGCGGCGGCACGGGCCGATGTACAGCGATTGCGGGCCGCTAGTAGCGCCATTCTAAGCGGAATCGGCACGGTGCTAGCTGATGACCCGAGCTTAACGGTGCGCGCCAAAGAGAATAATCTGGAAATACCACCCGCTCAGATAAGCCAGCCACTGCGGGTGGTGGTGGATAGTCGATTACGTATGCCACCGAGTGCTAAACTGTTGCAACAGGTGGGTGATACGCTGATTTTTAGCTCCCATCAATCCGCTGAAAAGGTGGCGAAACTCAATGCGGCGGGTGCCGAGGTGGTGGTGCTCGATGGTGAGCAGCCCGCGCTGGATGCGGTATTGGCGGCGCTGGCAGAGCGTGCGGTCAACGAGGTGTTGGTTGAAGCAGGTTCAGTTCTGAATGGTGCACTGCTGGCGCAGGGGTTGATTGATGAGATTGTGATCTATATGGCACCCTGCCTGATGGGCGACGGGGCAAAAGGGTTGTTTCATTTGCCGGAGCTGCATGTCATGATCGATAAGGTGGCGCTGGAGATAAGCGATATTCGCGCGGTGGGTAACGATTGGCGTATTACCGCCAGTGTCGTGAACTAGCAGGCTGTCGGACTTAGGAAGAATCGACTGCGAAAAATCCATTTTGGCCCATTTTTCTGATCCTTTTCGTTGAATATGCTCAATATTCGCCCCAAATGATCAAATAAATGGACTCAAAATGGCTTTCTCTCGCTACGACTCCCCA
>JAFLJP010000027.1 GCA_022712945.1 Gammaproteobacteria bacterium
CTGACATCATTGATGCACTCAGCGGCAATCGCAAACCACTGCTGCCCGGATACCGAGTTAAAAGGAACTCTCTGGATACTATTTAGCCGGGAACATTGCTCGAACTTATGACGGAATGATGATCGCGTTGCCGGAGGAAGAGTGGATTGCTTTTCGAACGATGGGCTAGGTTAAGCTGATTGAGGTGCTGTTTTAGCTCGCAGCCAATGTCTCAATTTATCCAAATTCAGAAAATCGAATCGAGGTACAAAGAAACCGCCCGCTAAGCGGAATAAATATTCAAAGCATCCGCATGTTTCTACTGTAAGGTTGCTCCGTGGAGAAGAACCCAGTGAATAGTCACCTTGAAAGGGCTGGGTGAGTGGACTTTCAGTGCACAGTGGTCGAGTCAGTGCGGGCACTGTTCAAGTGACTACGCACCATAAATGTACGGTAGAGTAGCGGGATCACGAACAGGGTCAGTATGGTTGAAAAACCAAGCCCCCAAACGATGGCTGAGGCGACCGGCCCCCACATCAGTGAGGCTCCGCCGATGCCGGTGGCCAGTGAAAACAGTCCGGCGATGGTGGTGAGTGAGGTGATGATTACCGGAACCACCCGCCGTCTCGCTGCATAGACGGTTGCATGCAATACGCTCATCCCCGATGCCAGGCGGTTGTTTGCTGCGTCGATCATCACAATGGCGGCGTTCACCGCAATTCCGGCGAGGGCAACCACGCCATAGAGGGTGTAGAGGCTGAGCGGGTTTTGTGTGACCAACAGGCCAAAGGTGACACCGGCAAAGGCCATTGGCACAGTTGCCAAAATCATCAACGGCTGGAAGTAGCTGCGAAATTGCGTGCCCAGAATCAGATAGATCAAGCCGACACCAAACAACATCAATTGCGAGAGCGCTTCAATGCTCTCGTTGATATCTTCCAGCTCCCCCGTAAAGTCCAGATTAACCCCAGGATATTGATCGCGAATGGTCAGCCACTTCTCCTGTAACAGCCGATTGGCTTCAAGGGTATCCATTATTCCCTTGTCCAGATCGGCTGACAGGGTGATGGTGCGGCGGAAGTTGTAGTGACGAATCTTCGCCTTGCCCCGTGCACTTTCGGCATTGACCACTTCACCCAGTGGAATATAGCCTCCCGATGGCAGTGCCAGTGGTGTTCGCAGTAGCTGCTCTATGCTCTGATATTCGTTGGAGGCCGCTTTTACCCGCAGCTCAACCTTTTCGCCATTATCCTGCATTGAGGTCACCACCTCGCCGGTAAACAGCAAGCGAATATTTCGTGTGACCTGCTGTGGCAGCAGTCCGGCACGTTTTATCGCATCCTGATTCAAGGTTAGGCGCAGCTCCTGTTTTCCTGGGCTGTCGTCATCACTGATATCTCTTACCGCAGGCAGTGTCTCCAGATAGCGCGTCAATCGGTCGGTCACTTCACGGATCGGCTCGAACGCTTCACCGCGCACTTTCACTTTAATCGGCTTTTCGATGGGCGGGCCACCCGCCAGACGCAGAATAACCACTTTGGCACTGCCCGCGTTGGCCTGAATATCGGCGCGCATCGAATCGATCACCTCATCCACACCCCGCATACCCTTTTTCTTTGGCTGCAAACTGATGGCAATTTGCCCATAGCGGTCACCGAAGAAAGGTTCTGTTTCGGTGAACATCTGCCCGGCAATGGCGCTGATGCCGCGTACTTCTGCTTCATCAACGTGTTGATAGACCGTTTTTTCCAGTGTCGTGACCCGTTCCAGGGTTTGATCCAGAGAAGAGCCTGGCGGCATCACCACATTCACGTAGTAGAGGCGCAGTGGATCAAAGGCGAAAAACTGCACTTTGACCATGTCGCTAAAGAAGACACCAACGGCAGCCAACAGTACCAAACCCACCCCTAACAATGAACGCTTGGGACGACGCAATACTTTAATCAGCAAACGGCTGTACTTAACCCGGAGTAGGTGAGTGAAACGCACCCGGTAACGGTGCGCCCGTGACGGTTTATTGAAGTTTACTTTCACCATTGAGACGTGCACTGGTAGCAGCCAGTAAGCCTCCAGCAGTGAAATCGCCAACGCCACCGTCACCACAAAGGGGATAACAAACATAAAATCCCCCAGAATTCCCGGCAATAGCATGAGGGGCAAAAAAGCCGCCATGGTGGTGATAATTGCTGCGGTAACTGGGGTGAATACTTCAACCAATGCTTGCTGTGCCGCTTGCAGGGCCTCCTCGCCGCGTTGAATGCGATAATAGATGGCTTCAACCACAACCACCGCATCATCCACCAGCATACCTAACACCAGTACCAACCCCAGTAGTACCGAGACATTCAAGGTAGAGCCTGTCGCATTCAAGAGCCAGAAGGTGCCTGCCAGCGTGAATGGAATACCAATGCCGATGAAAAAAGCGATGCGCGAGCCCAGAAACACCCAAGTGACCAAGGTGACCATAATCAGCCCGAACAGCGCGTTGGTCTGCATAATAGTGAGTGCTTCACGGGTGGGCACGGTCTGATCATCCAACAGGTGGATCTGAATGCCCTCGCTTGCACGGCTTCTATTTTGCACTTCAATGTAGGTTTGTAGTCGCTCCACCAGCGCCAAGGTATTGGTGTAGCTCTTTTTGTTGATCGCCATCAATACCGCCGGCTCTCCTTGGTAACGAACCAGTTGCCGCGCTTCTGCCCGGGCGCGGCTGACGGTCGCCACAGCACCCAGTGGGATTTCACCTTGTGCGGTAATAATGGGTAGTGATGCAATATATTCGGGGTCGGCTTTGGCCCCCAATACACGCACCAACCACTCCCGCTGTTGATTGAGCATGATGCCGGCGGAGCTGTCGCGAAAACTGGCCTGAATGGTATCGGCAACCTCGGTGGCGGTGATGCCATATTGTTCGAGCTGCGTGGGGTTGAACTCTACCCGCAGTTCTGGCTGGTGCAGTCCCGCCGGATTAATTCCATCTACCCCTTTGAGTCGCTCCAGATCCTCTTTTATCGAGGTGGCGTGCCGACGCAGCAGCTCGTCATCTTCCAGTCCTTGTACCACCAGCATCGCTGTCGGCATGGAGTTGCTGGAGGTGATCTCAAAAATGTAGGGTTCCTCTGCACTATCCGGTAGATCGGTGTTGGCTTTGTTTTGAATTTCGCGGCGTAGGTCGGTGATGCGCTTGTCGAAGGTGCGCTCATCAATATCGTTGAAACGGATGGTGATGTCCGAAAACCCCTCCATGGAGCTGCTCTGTACAAAGCGGACATCGGCCACCTGGGCCAGTGCATCCTCCAGTGGGTCGGTTATCAGCTTTTCAACATCTTCCGCTGAGGCTCCCGGCAGGATGGTGTTAACGCTGATCCAGTTGAAATTGATTTCAGGGTCCTGCTCCCGGGGCATCTCAAAGTAGGAGAGCGTGCCCATTACGAGCACGATGGCAAAGGTGAGGTTTGCTAGTACATGATTGGTGAGAAAACGTTTCAACATGATCAGTTAATGCACCGTATTTTGGCGTGGCAGTGTTTTGTCCAGCACCAGCTCAGTGGAGAGCGGGAGCTGTTCAATGTTGACCGCTCGCCCCTCTTGTGCGCCGGGTAGCGGCGTAAACACCGCTTCCCCCTGTTGCAGGATGAAAACACCCATCTCACCACCCCGGCGTTGCAGGTAGCTGGCGGGTAGCGAAGGGCGATGGTCACGCCACTGTAGCCGACCACTGGCACCCACCAGCGCCGGAGTATCGATAAAATCGAGCCGGGCCTGTTGCGTACGTTGCTGGGGGTGGAGCATCGGCAGCAGGGTGTGAAGCTGTAGTGGGTACTGTTTTTCACCCATTACAAAGGTCAACTCACGGTTTTTATGCAGTTGTTGGGCATCTTGATAGTGCAGATCAGCACGCAGCTGTTGGCCCTGATTGGCCAGCAGTCGTAAAACTGGTGTTGCCGGGCTGATCAGCTCACCCAGTTGGGCTTGGCGTTCGACCACCACGCCGGAGAATGGTGCTCTTACCGTGCAGTCATCGATATATCGCTGGGCCTGATCACGTTGTGCCTGTTTGGCTGTCAGCTCGGTGGTCAGTGTTGCCAATTCAGTTTGGCGCTGGCGCAACCGCTCTTCCGAGATATTATTGCTTTTGCCTAGACGTTGGGACTGCTGCAGCTGGAACTCAGCCAAGGTGATACGCGCTTCAAGGCCTTCGATTGCAGCTACTATTTGTCGATACTGCTGACGATAGCTAAAATCATCCAATTGGAACAGTGGCTCACCGCGCTTGACCCGGTCACCCACATCAACCAATACCGCTTGAACGATACCACTCACTTCGGTGGAGAGCAGGCTGTTCTGTTTTGCCACCACGCGTGCCGGTGCCGAGTGCTGCTGATAAATCACCAGCTCGCTCAAGGGGGTTGTCTGCCACGTGGCAGCAATACTCACACCGCCGTGGAGTACAAGAGTCAACAACAGAGAAAACCTGATCCATTTCATCAGCAAGCTTTCCATCCTTCCATTTGGTGGGATCCCATCTTGTCTGTGTGGTAACAAAAGGTCAACTGTTAATGGGCGATTTTTGGCCAGTAAGCCTCAAACTTGAAATCGGGGCTGTGACTGCCCACGTGACACTGCTGGCAACGTGCCAGTGGCGGCATCTGTTGATTTACTGTCGCCTGCTCTCCCGTGCTCTCTACATGTGCCTTTCCCGCACCGTGGCAGTTTTCACATTGAACATTCATCAACTCCGGGGTCATCACAAAGTCGATGAATCCACCCTGATCAAAACCGACGGTATGGCAGACGATGCAGTCCGGGTCGAACGATTTTCCGACATTTTCCAGTGTAGAAAATGCCGTCGCATGTTTTGTGCTCTGCCAGCTGTCAAACTGAGATTGGTGGCATGAGGCGCAGGATTCAGCCCCCAGATAATCACGTTCACCCGAGGCGAGTGCTTTTTTGATTTCCGCTTCAGCCAGGTAGGCCGCTTTTACCTTGGCATTGTAGTCGTTATACCACTCACGCAGCTTTTCATCGTCAGCAACGGATTCGGGCATCTCAATGACCTGGTGCTTGTATTGGTCAACTTTGCCATTGCTAAACTCTAAATCTACCCGGCCCAAACGCATTCCCCGGGAGCCGGGTTTTAGTACCAAAGTATCTCCTGCCATTTGTGGCTCAGAAAAAACCTCATGCCCGGCACGCACTACCAAAATATCCACATCTGCAAGATCAAACTCCCGCTGCACCTTACGCAGTGGCCAAGCGGTGAGCAGTACTGTCAGTTCGCCGTGTTCACTGGCTGCCTTAAGCCCCCGCTGAACAACTGCCATGTCATCCATCGTCAGCCACTGACTCTGATCCATCTGGCGGAAAGGTGAACGTTTCGGGCTCAACCAGCTGAATACCCGTAGCGTCACACTATCACGTTCAATCTTGCGCGAGCGGGTGACGGTATCTCCGCTGTCTTTCCAGTTACCCGCCAGCCAGGGAATATTGTAGTCATCGATAAACTCAACACCATAGGCCAGGTCGCGCCAGCGCAGTGCCACCGCATCGTAATTGAAAGTTGAGAAACCCTTTAAAACATATTCGCTTTTCAATTGATCCCGACTCGACTCGTTGGCCAGCAACTGACCCGCTGAAATGGCCACCAGATCAGGCTGTTCACTGCGCAGTGCTTTCAACGTTGTCGAACGACGCAAAATGCCACCGTAGTTCCCCCCCTCACTACAGCCACAAGGCTCCAGTTCACCATTAAAATCACCCGCATAGATCAGGGTTAGTGGTGCGCTCTGGACAGACCAGGGGAGTAGCAAAGTAATCAATAGTAAAAATGAAATGGTGAACTTTTGCATCGCTCTATCCGGTTAAGGTGATGTTAAGGGATGTAGAATTTATTAAAATACCGCGCTTACTTCTCTTTTCGCCCGCCCTATCTAGGCCGGGTGAACAACAATTCGGCCTAATAACGGTACGTTAACTTCTTCTACATTCCTAAGGAGGCGCTGAATAAGTTGCGTGATCTTTATCAGCTTGGGTGAGTAGACCGCTTTGACTGTATCAAGTTCTAGTACAGCATGCTCTATGGCGTCATTGTAGTGGATTTATATTCTGCTTCCTACGCTCTCAATAAAGCGACAGGGGTATGTGCATGACAAGCAGGTGAGTAAATTATTCAGACCGGGGGTCGGGGTTAAATTTCGACCTCTATCAAAATCGGGCAGTGGTCTGATAGCAGTGGGTTTGACCACTCGTAGAGAGCCTTGGCGTCGGTGACTTCAAGGTTGGTGTAGCAGCGATCAAGGGGAACCAGTGGGAGTATTGAGGGAAATGTTCTTGCGTAGTGACCATGAAGGGTTTTGTGGGCATCGTAAATCCCCAGCTCATCCAATCCCGGGCTGGCCTTTTTATTCCAGTCATTGAAGTCGCCCGCAAGAATAATCGAATTTCCCGCGCTGTAGTGCCGAATAATTCGCCTGAGATCGGCGTATTGTCGTTTCCGATCTCTATTTAATAGGTTGAGGTGAACGCAATAGGTGTCGAGATGTTTTCCATTCGGCATCTCAATCCTGGCGAAAAGAACCCCCCGTTTTTCCCATCGGTTTTTAGAGATGTTGATCTGGTTTGTTTCAATAATGGGGTATTTGCTGAGGATGACGTTGCCGTGGTGACGGTGTTCATAGACTGCGTTTTTAGCATAGGCGTGGTGATGCCATAGCTCATCGGCCAGAAATTCGTACTGAGGGTCATCGGGCCAGTGTTCAACTGACGCGGCGTGTTGTCGGTTTTCACCAACCACTTCCTGCAAAAAAACGATGTCGGCATGGGTTTTTTTGAAAAAGTCTTTAATGTCATGGAGGGTGAATTTTCGATTCAGCGGGCCAAAGCCTTTGTGAATATTAAAACTGAGGGCATCTATTTTCATGGCGCTTACCATTATGGTTGAAAAACGGTACTATTTCTATCGCGCTGGCTTTTCTTTTTTATTAAAAAATCAAGCAATTGCTGGTATTTCAGCTCAAACACTCTCAGAATGAGATCATCTGTATTTTTTAGAATGAGGTATATCCCATGGGTTATATGGAAAAGCGAGAAGTAGTGACAGCTTTTTTGCGTTATGACAATCGCATTTTACTGTTGAAACGTAGCAGTAAAGTGGCAACCTACCAAGGATTTTGGTCGGGGGTGAGTGGCTATCTTGATGAAGATGCGCTGTGTCAGGCACGCCAGGAAATTAGTGAAGAGACCGGATTGGCCGATGAGCAGATTAGTTTTGTCTGCGATGGCGAGCCGCTAAATGTCCCGGCACCTGAACTTGATACCTGTTGGGAAGTTCACCCGTTTTTGTTTGATGTGGTTGACCCGGATCTGGTCAAACTGAATTGGGAGAATGAAGGCTTTCAGTGGGTAAAGGCAGAAGATATTCACGGCATGGAGACGGTGCCGCTGCTACTTAAAACCCTGGCGCGCTGCCTGGAGCGTGAGCGCGGTGATCGTCGTCATTAAAAAATTAGTCGGCTGCTAATGGGTGTCATTTCATTGCAGCCTAAAATTATTCCGTATTATTCGGCTCTTGGATGATGTTACAACGGTTTAGTTTGTCAAGACCGCTACCCCCCCTACTCTGAGCACCTTCTACCTTGAACAACCCCGATAACCACTTTAGCCGGTGTCTACTGGCTTGGTATGACCAGCATGGTCGTAAATCATTGCCGTGGCATCACAATGTCACGCCCTACCGTGTCTGGGTTTCGGAGATTATGTTACAGCAGACTCAGGTCGCGACGGTTATCGATTATTATCAGCGCTTTATGGCGCAATTTCCTAATGCAGCGGCATTGGCAGATGCTGATCTGGATATGGTATTACACCAGTGGAGTGGTCTGGGTTATTACGCCCGGGGGCGAAATTTGCATAAAGCGGCGCAGCTGATCCGTGACCAATATGCAGGGCATTTTCCGCTACAGTTTGAGCAACTGCTTGAGTTGCCGGGAATCGGCCGCTCTACTGCCGGGGCTATTCTGGCCTTTTCGACAGGAGAGCGTCAGGTGATTTTGGATGGCAATGTGAAGCGGGTGCTGTGTCGCTATCACGCTGTGGATGGTTGGCCGGGCAGGGCGGCTATTTCCAAACAGCTTTGGCTGTTGGCGGATCAGCACACACCGCAGCGGCGGGTTGCTGAATATACCCAAGCAATTATGGATTTGGGGGCAACCTGTTGCACCCGTAGTAAGCCCCGTTGTGATGCTTGCCCCTTACAGTCGGGGTGTCTGGCTTATCGGCAGGGTGAAGCTAGGCAATACCCGGTTTCGAAGCCGCGAAAAACGGTGCCGGTTCGAGCGGCCGCTCTGTTGCTATTGCTGAATGAATCGGGGGATGTTCTGTTGCAGCAACGTCCGCCTGTGGGCATTTGGGGTGGGTTGTGGAGCCTGCCGGAGTTGCCGCAAGATGAAGAGATGGTTGATTGGTGCCACCAACAGCTTGGGTATCAGGTTGGGTTGATTGAGGTTGGCGAGGTTTTCCGTCACACCTTCAGCCATTTCCATCTGGATATTACCCCCCACTATTTGCGAGCAGAGCGGGTGGCCAATAGAGTAATGGAACCGAGTGAAATAGTCTGGTATAACTCACAGCATCCTGATCAACGTGGGTTGGCTGCGCCGATACAGCGTTTGATCAAACAGATTCCCCCCAGCGTAAAAGAGAGAACGATATGAGCCGTATGGTGCAGTGTGTGAAATTGGGTAAAGAGGCCGAAGGCCTTGCGCGTCCAACTTATCCTGGAGATCTGGGTAAGCGGATTTTTGATAATGTTTCGAAAGAGGCCTGGGGTGAGTGGTTGAAGCAGCAGACTATGCTGTTGAATGAGTATCGCCTGACACCGATCGATCCAAAGCATCGCCTGTTTTTAGAAGAGCAGATGGAGAAGTTTTTCTTTGGTGATGGTGAAGTCACCCCCAGTGAATTTACCCCGCCAGGGGCTTAGCTCGGACATTTCATGAATTTGCGCAAAAATCGCGCAGGATATGGGTTCCTTGGGTTAGTGACAATACTTTTCCAGATTGTGCTTGACGGATCAGGGCTTAAAAGGTTTAATACGCAGCAAATGAGGCCCGGGTAGCTCAGTCGGTAGAGCAGAGGATTGAAAATCCTCGTGTCGGCAGTTCGATTCTGTCCCCGGGCACCAAGCTTTTAAAGGCCAAAACCGTTTTTCGGTTTTGGCCTTTTTTTTGCTGCTGGTAGAACCTAATCCGGACAATTCATAAATTATGCACAATCTCGCTTGTCTATTGATTCCACAGGAAATATTTCTTCAGTTGTTCGTAATCACTGATACGAAGCTCCTTCATAAATTTTCCTGTGAAACCAATATCCTGCGCGATTTTTGCGCAAATTCATGAAATGTCCGGGCTAATAGATGCCGATATCGAGATAGGTCCGCGAGATTTTTTTCAGTGAGACCACGTAGCCTGCGGTACGCAGATCGTTCACTTTGTCATTGCTGTTAAATACTTCACGCAGCTCACAATAACCGGTGCGCATGGTGTCATAGAGACCGGAGCGAACAAAATCGATCTCTTCGGAGCCCTGCTCCATCCCTTCACGAAGTTCATCAGAGATGGTGGTGCCGGTCAGCTGCTCCAGAAGTGAGGTGAAATGTTGATGGCGCAGCTCGTCATGGCGGCGTTGCAGACGGCCAAAGCGGATGTGTGAGATGTTACGGATCCACTCAAAATAGGAGACGATCACTCCGCCAGCATTGGCGAAAAAGTCGGGGATGATGACCACGCCGCGTTGGCGCAAAAGCTCATCTGCACAATAGGTGATTGGGCCGTTGGCCGCTTCGATAATCAGCTTCGCCTTGATCTCACTGGCATTATCTTCATGGATAACCGCCTCCATTGCCGCCGGAATGAGAATGTCGCAATCGAGTGTTAACCCCTCTTCGGTCTCGGTGCTGAAGCGGGCATTGGGGAAGTTTTGCAGGGTTTTGTGGGCAACAACATGCTGATAAACCGCATCCACATCCAGGCCATCTTCGTTGTAGAGATAGCCATCACTTTTGATAATGCCGACAATCTTCGCACCATCCTCCTGGCTGAGAAATTTGGCTGCATGGTAACCCACATTACCAAAGCCTTGTACTACAATGCGTTTATCCTTCAGCCCTTCGGAAAGGCCCGCCAGTTTGACATCCTCCGGGTATTTGAAAAACTCCTGTAGCGCATATTGAACACCGCGCCCGGTGGCCTCTTTACGGCCACGAATACCGCCGTGGTGTACCGGTTTGCCAGTGACACAGGCGAGGTAGTTAATATCTTCCGGGTGCAGGTGTTTGTAGGTGTCGGCCATCCAGGCCATCTCGCGTTCACCGGTGCCCATGTCGGGTGCGGGAACATTGGTGGAGGGGCTGAGGAAGCCTTTACGAACCAGCTCCAGAGTAAAGCGCCGGGTGATCAGTTGAAGTTCATCCCGTGTATATTTTTTGGGGTCGATCAGCAGTGCTCCCTTTGAACCACCAAAGGGGACATCCACTAGCGCACATTTATAAGTCATTAGTGCCGCTAGCGCCTCTACCTCATCCTGATTGGCGTAGGGGGCGTAGCGAATCCCCCCTTTTGCTGGCAGGCGATGGGTGCTGTGTACCGCCCGCCAGCCGGTAAATACTTCAATTTTATTGCGGATTTTTACCGGAAATTGAACCTGTAGAACCGAGCTGCAACTCTTGATCGCTTGGGCGGTACCATTATCAAGCCCGATCACCTGCATCGCCTTATCGGCCATCAAATTAACACTTTGGTAAAAGCTGACACTGCTTTTGTTGTCACTCATGGTGCATTTTCTCTCTTATTGGTTTGTAACCACTTAGTTCACCCCTGAAATTCGCCATTTCCACGTTAAAAAATGATTATTTACCCATGCAAACTTACCATTTTCCGCCTTGAACTGACGAATTTCAGCGGCAACCTGAGCAGTTACAGGTTTATTTTTACTGTGCTGAATAAGTTACGTTGGCTTTGTGGTTCTTACCTATAGCGGTGGAGGAGACGATTACAATAGCCTGTTTTTACACGTCGGGGGGATGGCAATGGAGCCACTTTCACTATTGTGGGAGAATGGAGGGAATAATAACGGCAGATTAAGAGGGTTCTGTTTGTGGATAAAGATCAATTCAACCAAGGCATGCTCTCATTTATTGAGCGTTCACCAACACCATTTCATGCCACACGCGGTATGCTCGATACGCTGTTGGCTGCGGGCTTTACTCAGCTAAATGAGGCCGATGCATGGCAGTTGGAGAGGCCGGGCAAGTACGTGGTGACTCGCAACGACTCCTCATTAATTGCCTTCATACTGGGTGAAAAAAATCTGCTGAAAACCGGGTTTCGGATGTTGGGAGCGCATACCGACAGCCCCTGCTTAAAGGTAAAACCCCAGCCGGATAAAGTAGTGCAGGGGTATTATCAGTTGGGTGTCGAGGTGTATGGTGGGGCGCTACTCAATCCGTGGTTTGACCGTGACCTCTCATTGGCCGGGCGGGTGAGTTATCTCAGCAAGGCGGGGCGCATTGAAAATGTAATGATCAACTTTGAACAGCCGATTGCGTTGATTCCCAGTCTGGCAATTCACCTTGATAAGGGGGCGAATAAAGAGCGCACTATTAACGCACAGCTGCATCTTCCTCCGCTGATTGCACAGGTTGAAGATGAGGGTGAATTGCCGCGCTTTAATGAGCTGTTGTTGGCACATCTGGTTGAGCAGACATCGTGTGACGATGTCACTAAAGTGCTTGATTACGAACTCTATTTTTACGATACCCAGCCACCGGGGCTAGTGGGGCTGGATCAGCAGTTTATTGCCAGTGCGCGGCTCGATAATCTGCTCAGCTGTTACGTCGGCTTGCAAAGCCTGTTGGCCGCCGGTGGTGAGCAGAGCAGTATGCTGATCTGTAGCGACCATGAGGAGGTCGGCAGCGCCTCTTGTTGTGGCGCACAAGGGCCGTTTTTGCGTTCCGTTTTAGAGCGTATTTGTGGTGATAATGAGAGCTTAACCCGGGTGGTGGATCGTTCGATATTGATCTCTGCCGATAACGCCCACGGTATTCACCCCAACTACTCCGATAAACATGATGAAAATCATGGGCCGTTGCTCAACCGGGGGCCGGTGATTAAAACTAACGCTAATCAGCGCTACGCCACCAACAGTGTCACTTCTGCCCTGATACGTCATCTGGGGGAGCAGGCGGGTGTGCCACTGCAATCGTTTGTTACCCGTAGTGATATGGGTTGTGGCAGTACCATCGGGCCGATTATGGCCGCAGAGGTGGGGGTGAAAACATTGGATATCGGTGTGCCCACCTTTGCAATGCACTCAATTCGTGAGCTGGCAGGTAGTGAGGATGCCTGGATGTTAAAACAGCTGGTTGATCAATTTTTTAAGAGCGATAGTTTGTTGTGATTAGGGATGTAGAATTTATTAAAATACCGCTCTTACTTCTCTTTTCGCCCACCTTATCTAGATAGGGTGAACAACAATTCGGCGTAATAACGGTACGTTAACTTCTTCTACATCGCTTAATTGGTTTTTGTCGGCTGTTGATCATCCAGTTGTTTGATTAAAAACTCCTTCGCTGCATTGAGTTGCTGTGCTTGCTGATCACTGCCGCCACGGTCGGGGTGGGCTTGGCTCATCAACTTGCGATGCGCGGTGATGATCTGCTCACGATTGGCGCCGGGTTCAAGTTTGAGTGTTGAATAGGCCGTCTCAAACGTCATGCCGCTACGATTCGGTTTTATCGGTGTGCCTTCTGCGCTGTTCTGTTGTGATTTTTTGGCCCCTTTCAACCAGCGAAAAATACGCCAGCCACCCCATATTTTCCGGATAATCGGGTAGGCTGCTACCGCAGCAGCAAACAGCCAGTTTAACTTGCCGGTAACGGCGAGGAAAACAAGCAGTGCCAACAGGATAAAAAAGATGGCCATTGTGATGGCACGCTTTGCATCATCGATCTTGGCACGGGCAAACCAGCGCAGGGCAAAATAGAGCGCAATCAACAGCGGAATAAGTAGAAAAATACGAGTCATTATATCTATACCAAATTTATACCAGATTCGTGGTCAGGCTAAATAACAGCCCCAGCAGGCCGCCCAACACACCCCCCCAAACCACCAGCCAGCCAAGGTGTTCACGAATAATGCGTTGCACGATCTCCTTGACCTGTTGTGGGCTTAGTTCTTCCAAGCGTTGATCAACAATGCGTTCAATGTTGTGGGTAATGTCTTCCCCTAGTTGCTGGTTATTCAGACTGTTGCGCAGTGTTTCATGAAAGGTCTCGCTCTCAGTGATGCTGCGTAGTGAGTCTTGAAGCTTCTGTGTTACCGGCTCTTTTAAACTTTCCAGTGATGATGCGCCGCCAAACATCTCCAGCATGCTGCCAAAAGATGAAGCCATGATGGCATCAACCAGACCATCAAAAATATGATCATAGTCTATTATTTTTAATAGTGGTTCTAGGTTAAGCAACTGCTTGTTGTTCGACTCCTCTTGGGCGATAAAGCGCTGGATATTTTCCCGGGTAAAAAACTGCTCCATAATGGTCTCTTTTATCACCTGTTTAAACTCCATGAAGCGACTGGGAATAACACCCGATCCATACAGCAGCGGCACCTTCTCAAACAGCATATGGACGGCCAGCCAGTTGGTCAGTGCGCCAGAGAGTGCAAAGATACCCACCGCAAAGATATAGTCACCAAAAACCGGGGTGTAGATACCGATGATAATCAAAATAACAGCGGTGAGGTTGGTGAGCAGGCTTTTGTTTATTGACATATAACAGACCATTTAGGGGAGGCCGTTGCACAATTCCTATTTTTCGTGCGCAGGTCTCTACAGAGAGAAAAAGTTAAATAATCCGACAATTCTACCGAAATTCCTTCGAGGGTACGAGGCTCCTTATCTTGTGTGGCTAAGTTAATCGTGTAATTGAGTTGTAGGAACGGTTGAATGGGAAGAGCAATTCATATATTTAATGACGCCGAGGCGGTTAGCTTGGCTGCGGCAGAGCTGGTTGTTTTAGCAGCCAACCAGGCGATTGAGGTCCGTGGCCAGTTTTATATTGCCCTCTCCGGGGGCTCTACTCCCAAGCGGCTCTATCAACATCTGGCCAGTGATGTTTACAAGCAGCAGATTGATTGGCAAAAGGTACATATCTATTTTGGTGATGAGCGCAGCGTGCCTCCCGAACACCCGGAGAGTAACTATCGCATGGCGCGAGAAGCTTTTCTCGATCAGTTGCCGATTCCTGAACAGCAGATTCACCGCATGCAGGGTGAACAGGTGGATCTGGAAAAAGCGGCAGCCGAATACGCAGAGTTGCTACAGGCACTGCCGATTTGTAATGGTCTGCCACAGTTTGATCTGATTTTACTGGGTATGGGTGATGATGGTCACACCGCGTCACTCTTCCCCGGCACCGTTGCACTGGCTGAAAAGAAAAAAACAGTGGTCGCACAAACCGTACCGCAACTGAATACTCAGCGTATCACCCTCAGTTACCCAGTCATCAACAATGCTCATCAGGTGATGTTGTTAGTGGCGGGCGAAAGTAAAGCCAGCCGATTGGAAGAGGTGTTGGTGAGTGCCCCTGAAGGGCGCTATCCGGTACAGGGGATAAAACCTAAGGGTATTTTGAACTGGCTGCTCGATCGAAATGCGGCATCAAAACTGCCTAGAATGCTGGTCGCATGAATATTCTTGCAGGGGATATTGGCGGCACCAAAGTCCTGTTGCAAATTAGCCGTGACGGTGAGGTGCTGCTGGAACAGCAATATGTGAGCGCCAACTACGCCACTTTCGATACCCTGCTAAGTGAGTTTATGGCTCAGGCCAAACACGCTGTCCGTGTTGCCTGTTTTGCGGTCGCCGGGCCAGTGGATGGTGGCGTGGCCAATGTGACCAACCGGCCATGGCAACTGAGCAGACATCAATTGCAACAGCAGTTTTCAATTCCCGATGTTATTTTGATTAATGATTTCCAGGCGGTAGGCCACGGCATTGCCACGCTACCAGAATGCGCAATTGAAACACTGCAAGTTGGTGATGAGTGCCCCCAGGGAGTGCGGGCACTGATTGGTGCCGGCACCGGGTTGGGGCAGGCCTTTATGGTATGGAGTGGTCAGCACTATCAGGTATTACCCACCGAAGGGGGGCATGTGGGTTTTGCCCCTACAAATGATCTGCAAATAGAGCTGCTGCGTTTTATGCAGCTGAACGCCTACCGAACCACCTACGAACACCTTGTCTCCGGCCGGGGGCTGGTGAGTATCTTTAACTTCCTGCGCGAACGTAACCCTGGGCTATTGTCGCAAAAAATCGCCCAAGCGATGGGGGCCCAGGATGCTGCTGCAGTGATCGCCCGGTTTGCACTTGAAAGCGGCGATACACTGGCCAACCAGGCGGTGGATCTGTTTCTGGAAATTTACGCTGCCCAGGTGGGTAATTATGCGCTGAACACACTCCCCTATGGTGGTCTGTATATCGCTGGAGGCGTTGCGCCAAAGTTAATCGAGCGCATCAAGCAGGGCGGTTTTATGGCGTCCTACCGCGATAAAGCACCCATGGAAGAGCTGATGCTGAACTTCCCGGTTAAGGTGGTAATGGAGCCTCGGGTGGGGCTGTTGGGCGCGCAACAAGTCGCGCTGTGTCATGGGCAGGCTGAAGCTTCAAACAAATTAGTCTTGTAGTCATGTTTACCTGTTTTCTCCCCTCTTGTTAATCCTGAGCGTATTGGGGGGCTGAGCTTTCCGGGTCAAGACGGTTCTTTGTAAATATCCGGTTCTTTTGTGTGCTTGCGTTTAAAGCGTTTATGCACCCAGAAGTACTGCGCTCTGTTTTCACGTATCTGTGCTTCAAATATCTGATGTATCCGGGTGGCGTCGGCGATTTCGTCACCACTGGGGAAGTTCTCCAGTGGGGGGAGTAGTTTGAGGTGATAGCCACTGCCATCGTCTTTGCGTACTGAAACAAATGGGATGACCGCCGTTTTGCTCATTTTGGCGATGCGTGACGTGCCGATATTTGTCGCTACCGGAATGCCGAAAAAGGGCACCAGCGCTGACCCTTTTCCTTCGTATTGCTGATCAGGTGCATACCACACCACTTTATTCTGTTTGAGGGTGCGAATCAGGCCGCGAATATCATCGCGGGCGATGAGGCTGTCCAGATAGCTCTCACGGCCACGGCGCATCACATATTCGATCACCGGGTTTTCATGGGGGCGGTACATGCTGCGTATTGTCAGGTTGGTCTGGGTGGCGAGCAGGTGGCCGCTGATGTCGAGGGTGGTGTAGTGTGCCCCCAGTAACAGTGCGCCTCTTCCTTCTTTGATGGCGTTATCGAGATGCTCCAACCCGTCGATTTCAGTCAGTGCGGCCAGGCGCTTGTCACTGCCCCACCAGCTCAGGCCCAGTTCAAACAGCATAATACCCATGGCGTTAAAGTGTTCACGCAACAGCGTTGCCCGCTCCTGCTCGGATAGCTCTGGGAAGCAGAGCTTCAGATTGACTTCGGCCACATGGCGGCGGGCATTGGCGAAGCGAAATAGCACACCACCCAGCAGTTCCCCCAGTTTCAGTTGGAGACGAAAGGGCAGGGTGTTGAGTAGGCGCAATAGTCCCAGACCTAGCCAGAGTGGCCAGTGCTTGGGGTGAAGGGGTGGGTTGTGGTGCTGTTTGTCTGTTGCCATTTCGCTGATATAAACTCGGTATTGAAACCCGCTCGGGGGAGCGGCCTGAACGTGTTAGTATAACACTCTTCAAAAGAGCAGTTTGAGTGAAATGGGAGCAGTCCATGGGCTTTGATTTTAATGCCAGTTTAGAAGAGCACCGCACCGCTTTGGCGGGTGTTGAGAGACTCTACCCGGTGTTGTCTGAGGTGAGTCAGTTAATGTGCCAAAGGCTAAAGGGGGGGCATACCATTTATGGTTGTGGAAATGGCGGTTCTGCCTCGGATATACAGCATTTTGCAGCGGAGTTAACCGGGCGGTTTGAGATTGAACGCAAGGGTTATCCTGCGGTTGCGCTCACCACCGACACCTGTGCACTGACCTCGATCGGTAATGATTACGGTTTTGAGGCGATATTTGAGCGTCAGTTGGCAGCTCTGAGTCATGAGGGTGATCTGCTGCTGGCGATCAGCACGTCGGGTAATTCGATGAATGTTATTCGGGCGGTTGAGTATGCGCAGGCGAATGGTATTAAAACGATTGGTCTGTTGGGCAAGGGCGGTGGTCAGCTTAAGGGGTTGGTGGATTATGCGATTACCCTTGAGGTTGAGCGTACTGCCCGTATTCAAGAGATGCATATCCTTATTTTACATATGTTGTGTGAGTCGATCGAAGCATGAGTCTTGCTATTCCTGATTTTCAAAAAGCGCAGATTTTGGTGGTAGGCGATCTGATGCTGGATCGCTACTGGCAGGGCTCCACTTCACGTATCTCGCCCGAGGCACCGGTGCCCGTGGTGAATGTGAACAGTGATCAGTTGGATGCCCGGGCCGGTGGTGCCGGTAATGTAGCGATTAATATTGCTGCGCTGGGTGCTCGGGTGGCACTGGATGGGTTGGCGGGTGATGATGAATCGGGTCAGATCATGTCAGAGCAGTTGCATCAGGCCGGTGTTGTTTGCCGCTTTAAACGCTCAAACAAGATACAGACCATCACCAAATTGCGGGTGCTCAGTCGGCACCAGCAGTTACTGCGCCTTGACTTTGAAGTACCACTGCATCCGTTTGTCGATGATGAGCTGTTGACCCGGTTTACCCAGGGGTTGGCCGATTGCCAGGTGGTGGTGTTATCCGATTATGCCAAAGGGACGCTGGCGCAAATTCAACCGATGATTCAGGCGGCTCGTGCCGCTGGTAAGCCGGTGCTAATCGACCCGAAGGGTACCGAGATGGCGAAATATTGTGGTGCAACTTTGTTGACACCCAATCTGTCGGAATTTGAGTCGGTTGTGGGTCGATGTGAAAATGATGAGCAACTGGTGAGTAAAGGCCATGCGCTGCTCGATGAGTTGCAGCTGGAGGCACTGCTGATCACCCGCAGCGAAAAGGGGATGACCCTGTTGCAAGCAGGGCATGAGCCGCTGCATTTGCCTACCTTGGCGCGGGAAGTGTATGACGTGACCGGGGCGGGCGATACGGTTATCTCCACTTTGGCCGCCGCTTTAGCCGCTGGGCAGCCGATGGCAGAAGCGACTGCGTTGGCAAATCTTGCCGCCGGTATCGTGGTGGGTAAACTGGGTACCGCGACGGTCTCGGTCGGGGAGTTGGGTGCGGCCATTCTGGCGGATGAAAAGAGCGAATCTGCGATTGCAACCGGTATGCTGGATGAGAGTGCACTGCAACAGGCAGTACAGTGCGCCAAAGATCTGGGCGAACGGGTTGTCATGACCAATGGCTGCTTTGATCTGCTGCATGCTGGGCATGTGGGTTATCTTGAAAAAGCCAAACAGCAGGGGGATCGGTTGATTGTGGCGGTGAATGATGATGCCTCTGTCTCACGGCTCAAGGGTGACTCCCGCCCGATAGTGCCGCTGGCGCAGCGCATGACGGTATTGGCTGCACTGCGTAGTGTGGATTGGGTGGTCCCCTTTTCAGAAGATACCCCGGAACGTTTGATTTGCAATATTCTGCCCGATGTTCTGGTAAAAGGCGGTGATTATCAGATAGAGCAGATTGCCGGTCACCACTGTGTGCAGGCCAATGGCGGTGAAGTGCAGGTGCTCCATTTTGAGGACGGCTGTTCAACCAGTGGTATCGTTGAACGTATTCGTCAGCAACATACCGATGATTAGGTAGAGACATCGGGTGCGTATTCTCTATTCACTGGCCTTTACGCTGTTACTGCCGTTTATTCTGCTGCGGCTCTTTTTGCGTTCGCGAAAATCCCCCGCCTATCGAGAGCGCTTGTGTGAGCGTTTTGGTTTTGGTGCGTGCATTACGGGGCCGACAATCTGGGTGCATGCGGTCTCCGTGGGGGAGGTGCAGGCGGCAAAGCCGCTGATCAGCCGTCTGCAACAGCAATATCCACAATACACCATCCTGGTTACCACCATGACCCCAACCGGGGCTGAGCGGGTGGCTGATATCAATGGCAACGTGGTACACCGTTATGTGCCGTATGATGCACCGGGTTGTATCACTCGTTTTCTTCCTCGTAGCAAGCCATCTGTTTTGATTGTTATGGAGACGGAGATCTGGCCGAACATGCTGCACTATGGCAGAAAACAGCTTATTCCCACGATTTTAGTGAATGCGCGGATGTCTGAGCGATCCGCCCGGGGTTATGCCCGCTTTGCTGCATTAACAAGTTCAGCGCTGCAAAACTTCTCACAGATTGCAGTACAAAACCGGACCGATGAAGAGCGCTTGATTCAATTGGGTGCGAATCCAGCTACCACCCATGTGACCGGTAGCCTTAAATTCGATTTTAAACCTCCAGTTGATATTCAAGAGAGTGCCTGTGCCCTGCGTGAGCAGTGGGGAGTTGATCGCAAGGTGTGGATTGCTGCCAGTACCCACAAAGGGGAAGATGAAATAGTGCTGGAGGCATTCGCACAACTGCGAAAACGTCTGCCGGAAGCGCTCCTGGTGTTAGTGCCGCGTCACCCCGAGCGATTTAATGCGGTGGCGGTGTTATGCCAGTCGCGTGGGTTTGAGTTGGTTCGGCGTAGCGAACGGCGGGCATGTCGTGCTGATACCGCCATCTTCCTTGGCGATAGCATGGGGGAGTTGATGCTCTTTTTTGCCGCCTCTGATATTGCTTTTGTGGGGGGGAGTTTGGTGGCTACCGGTGGACACAACTTGCTGGAACCCGCCTCACTTGGCTTGCCGATATTGACCGGCCCTCATATGTTCAACTTTACCGATATTCACCAACTGTTGTTGCAAGCCGAAGCCTCAACCGAAGTGGAAGGCAGTCGTCATCTTGCAGAGGCGTTGTTACGGTTGTTTGGTGACAAGGGGCTTTGTCAGTCGATGGGGGAGAATGGACGGCAGTTGGTGGTGCAAAATAGAGGGGCTTTGGAGAGGGTGATGGTGTTGATTGACGGGATGATGGGCAGACCAAAATAGACACCCTCATTAAACCCCAAAAAAATGACGAAATACTTTACACTTTGGCAAATGTTAATAAGCGGCTTTTATTTTTTATCTTGTTAATCAGGCGGTTGTATTTTTGGCATAATTTTTGCTTTTTGTTAAAAAATTGTGAAAACTATGTTTGATTGACCTTTAGATATAATGAGAAAAAATAATGAAAAAGTTTTGTTTATTTGTAATGGTGTTGAGTGTTGGAATGGTCAGTGCTGCAAATGCGGCCATGATTCAATATAATTTGACGGGCGGAAGTGGTAACTCTCCATCAATCGACTTTACTATGAGTGGTGTTACTGCCACTGCAACGGCGACGTATAATGGCTTTAGCAATAGTGCAAATGTCAGCCGAGATAGCCACGGCCTTGGGGTTCGAAATGGTCATCTAGACAGTTCAGATATCGATGGCTTTTGGCGTAATGATTATTTAACCCTGACGTTTGATAATGCAGTCAGCCTGCGTGGGTTTAATTTTGGTCATGATACCGGAAATGATGAATTTGACCTGTATGTGGATGGTGTTAGTGCAGTACACAATTTGGAAACAACAGGCGGATGGGAGATGTTCTCTTTCGGTACCTACATTGGTAACTCCTTCACCGTACGTGCCAGCGGATGGAATGATAACTTTGTGCTGAGCGGTATGAAAGTTGAGACTGTTCCTGAGCCAGCGCTGTTTGCTTTGATGGGCTTTGGTCTGCTGGGTCTTAGCGTTATGCGTCGTCGCCGCAGCTGAGTGCGATGATGGCTTGATCTGCAAGCCATAAATTGAGTTGTGTCTTTGAAACCCTGCCTTGTGCAGGGTTTCTTGTTTTACGGTGGTGGATTTGTCGCGGGTTTGGGGTGTGGTAACGGCCTCTTATTCCTCTGTGGCAAAGTAGATGATACCGTCGTTTATCCAGTGGAACAGTCGCTCCAGTGAATCGGAGTCCGCGAGGTAGGGTGATAACTGTTGATAATCATAGTGAGAGCAGTCACAGATAATGCGTCCAAAATTGGCCTGTTGCGGGCTTAGGGTGTACTCATCACCATCAATGTAAAGATTGATGCTGCCATCTGCCTGGGTGATAAAGTTAAAGCGGCACTGTTCATTGCGAATGAGGTGGGTGGTTTTAAGCAGTGCCAGGCATTGGCTCTGGCTCAAGGGCTGTTCTGGCAAAAACCGCTCGGTTGGGTTGTTTGGTTCGGTTATAAATTTCCCAAACCAGCGGCCTATGCTCTGGGCGTCGAGTGGCATTGTCTGGAGCAGCGTGGTGAGCTGCGTAATCGTGGCAGCGGTGATCTCACCAGGGTGCTGCTGTTGTGAGAGTGTCGGGTCGCCAAAGTAGTCATCACTGCCATTTTGTTCCAATACAAAATCAAAGTAGCTGGCAAGCAGCTCTTGTTGTGACAGGGCACGGTAGCCAATTGAATAGGTGATGCTTTCACCCAGCGCAACACCGTGGTGGGCGACACCTGGAGGGAGGTAGAGCATATCGCCGGGTTCAAGTAGCCACTCTTGCTCACTGGTGAAGGTTTTCATGATCCGCAGCGGAATGTCATCGATCACATTATCATCTGCAACGGGTTGGCTGTTGATCTTCCAGTGCTTTTTCCCTTCAACCTGTAGCAAAAAGACATCATAGCGATCGTAGTGAGGCCCGACAGTTCCCTGGTCAGCAGCATAGCTAATCATAATGTCATCGAGCCACCAGCTAGGAATGAAGTCAAACTGATCGAGCAGGGCACTGAGTTCTGGTATGTGTTTGTTGGCCTCCTGTAGTAACAGGGTCCAGTGGCTGTCAGGCAGGGTTGTGAATTGATCTTCGGTGAATGGGCCGCCGCGTAATTCCCAGGGGTGGCGACCATCTTTTTCAATCACAATTCGGGATTCAACCCCCTCTTCGCACGCCAGTCCAGCCAACTCATCTGCCGATATCGGGGCGTTGAAATCACTCAGTGCGCCACGAATCAACAGGGGTTTTTTCTGCCAGTATTCGGAGAGAAATTGTGCTTTCGAAATGCCACCAAGCAGTGTGGTTAATGGGCTGTTTTTCACGGTATCAGTTTCCATAGCGTAGGGTAAGGTCGTGGTAGGCATCGATGCGGCGGTCTCGAAAGTAGGGCCAGATGCGACGAATCTGCTCGGTACGCGCCTTATCGATAGTTGCCACGACCACTTGTGGGTCGTCGCAACTGGCGACGGTTAATAGCTCGCCCTGTGGGCCACAGATAAAACTGCTGCCCCAGAACTGGATGCCAAGCCCCTGTGCGCTCGGGTCTGCTTCGTGGCCGCTGCGGTTACACGCCAGCAGTGGCAGGCCGTTGGCGATAGCGTGGCTGCGCTGAATGATGATCCAGGCATCCCGTTGACGCTGTTGTTCGGCCTCGTCATCGCTGAGATCCCAGCCGATCGCGGTCGGGTAGAGCAGCAGCTCGGCACCGTTCATCGCCATCAAGCGGGCGGCTTCGGGGTACCATTGGTCCCAGCAGACCAGTACCCCCAGCTTTCCGACAGATGTTTCGATTGGATTAAAACCAAGGTCTCCCGGTGTGAAGTAAAACTTTTCATAAAACCCCGGGTCGTCCGGTATGTGCATTTTTCGATAGCGCCCTGCAATCGAACCATCACTTTCAATAACAACCGCAGTGTTGTGATACAAACCGGGTGCCCGGCGTTCAAAAAGTGAGGCGACAATAACAATGTTTAACTCTTTGGCAATGTTGCCCAGCTGTTCTGTGGTCGGGCCGGGGATAGGCTCGGCTAAATCAAAATGGCGAGTCTCTTCTGTTTGGCAAAAATAGGGGCCGGTGTGCAGCTCTTGCAATAAAACCAGCTTGGCCCCCTGGGCGTGGGCATCACGAATCCCTTCAATTGAATTCGATAAATTTTTTTCACGACTGGCAGCTAACTGCTGTTGAACCAGTCCGACGGTCAGATGTGTCTTCATCATATTTATCCGTTTAGTGTCAGGCGATAACGCCTTCGGGTAGCTGCATGGTTACGCAGTGCAAACTACCCAATTGCTGAATCAGTGGTAGTGAGGGGATGCCGATTATCTCCCGTTCGGGAAAGCCCCGCTGAATACATTCTAGTGCAACTGCATCCTGCGGGTCATCGTAGGTTGGCACCAGGACCGCGCCATTGATAATTAAAAAATTGGCATAGCTGGCGGGCAGTTTGTCACCGTTGGCGTTGTATTTTGTCCCTGGCCAGGGCAGCGGAATTAGAGTGTAAGGGGTGCCTGCCAGGGTGCGCATGGCTTGTAGTTGTTGCTGCATGCGTTTCAGGGCGGGGTAGTGTTCATCACCTGTATCGTTGCAGCTGACATAAGCGATGGTCGTTTCATTGCAAAACCGTGCCAGTGTGTCGATGTGGCTGTCGGTGTCATCACCGGCAAGGTGGCCATCATCCAACCACAGTACCCGCGATAAACCGAACAGCTGGCAGAGCCGCCGCTCAATATCGGATTGGCTCATCTGGGTGTTGCGTGTTGCGCTGAGCAGGCAGCGGGAGGTGGTGAGCAGGGTGCCGCAGCCGTCAGATTCGATGCTGCCCCCTTCAAATACCATGTCGATGGATTTGAGAGGTGTGGTGTGGAAGGCACCGGCGGCATGCAATTTAGCGGTTATTTGGTTGTCCAGTTCGGCAGGAAACTTGTTGCCCCAGGCATTGAAGGTGAAGTTGAGCAACAGCGGTTTTCCGTCGTGAAGAACCGTGATCGGTCCATGGTCTCGCGCCCAGCTGTCATTGCTTTCGACCAAGTAGAGTTCTACCTTGTTCAGCTCTACCTCAGCATTGGTGAGTTGAGCGAGAATCTGTTGTCGGTGTGATTCGCTGCTGGCACCGATAATAACGTGTTGGCGTGCCGCAACCTGCTGGGTAATCGCTACAAATACCGCCTCAACTTGGTCGAGGTAGGGGAGCCAATCGGTACCCTGGTGGGGCCAGGTGAGCATGACGGCGCTTTGGGGTGACCACTCCGCAGGGAGTCGGGTGAGGTTGGGTGGGGTTAGCATCGGTCGCTATGTTTTGCGTAGATCGGGGTGGATGAGGGCCGACTTTACTGTATTTCCCCTGGTTTTGAGAATGTCGATGGGGTAGCCTGCCAGGCGCAGGCTGGTACCGGTCTCGGGAATATCTTCAAGGTATTCGATAATCAATCCGTTCAGGGTTTTCGGGCCATCGGTGGGGAGATCCCACTGCATCAATTTGTTGAGCTGGCGAATATTGATTCCACCGTCGATGATGTAGCTGCCATCATCCTGTTTGTGGATGTCGTTGTGAGCGGCGGAGGGGTCGGAGGTGAACTCGCCAACAATCTCTTCCAGAATATCTTCCAGGGTAATCAGCCCCAGCATTTCACCATATTCATCAACAACAACACCCATTCGCAGGCGGTTATGTTGCATCTCCTGTAAAACATTGTGGAGGTGCGAGCCTTCGGGTACAAAGTAGGGTTCGTGGGTAATGTTGCGAATTACTTCACGGGTCAGCTCGCCTCGCATCTGTTTATGCAGTGCGTTTTTCAGGTGCAGGATGCCGGTGACATTATTAATCTCGTCGTCGTAGACCAAAATGCGCGTGTGTTGGCTGTTGGTCAGCTGCTTGATGATCTTCTCTTCATCGTTTTTCAGGTTGATTGCGAAGACTTCGTTGCGGGGAATCATAATATCTTCAACGGTCACTTTTTCCAGATCCAGAATGCTGAGTAGCATCGCCTGATGGCGGCGGGGAATCATTGCGCCAGCTTCATTGACCACGGTACGCAGCTCTTCGCGTGACAGTGTATCGCTGTTGTTTTTATTGAGTGGCACACCGCACAGCCGAAGCACCGAGTTGGCCATTAGGTTGGTGAGCCAGACTAGGGGGTAGAGGATCACCAACAGCGGTTTTAAGATCAGGCTAACCGGAAAAGCGAAACGTTCCGGGTGCCGGGCAGCGATGGTTTTGGGGGCTACTTCTGAAAAAATCAGAATCACAAAGGTCAGAATGCCGGTGGCAATTGCAATGCCCGCCTCACCGTAGAGGCGCATGCCGATGATGGTGGCGAGTGCAGAGGCGCAAATGTTGACGAAGTTGTTGCCCAGCAGGATCAGGCCAATCAACCGATCCGGGCTTTCGAGCAGTTTTTGCGAGCGCTTTGCACCACGATTACCCGACTTGACCAAGTGCTTAAGGCGGTAGCGGTTCAGGCTCATTAGGCTGGTTTCAGAGCCTGAGAAAAAACCGGAAAGTATTAATAAAAAGGCCAGAGCGCCAAATAGCGCCCCTATTGGTATCTCATCCAAAGATGAATTCCTCTGTTAGCGTATGAATGTCAGTGGGTTGTCATGATGGTATTTGAATGGCTAGGAGCCTGTCCGAGAACAGACTGACCTACTGCGAGCAAGCCATTTTGGCTAGCCTCCTAGCGGGCGATAATCATCTCCAAGACCACCTTGCTTCCAAAGTAGGCAAGGAAGAGCAGTGCAAAGCCTGACAGTGTCCAGCGGATCGCGGTACGGCCGCGCCAGCCGTGGTAATGGCGCCCCCATAGCAGCGTTGCAAAAACGGACCAGGCGATGATGGAAAGTATAGTTTTATGCGCCAGATGTTGGGCAAACATATTTTCGATGTAGAGCAGGCCGGTTGCCAAGGCAATGGTGTGCAGTGTAAAGCCGATGGCAATGATCTGAAACAGTAACGTCTCCATGGTTTGCAAGGGCGGTAGAGCGCGTATCAGCCCACCCGGTTGGCGGCTACGAAGGTGTCGATCTTGCACTAAAATGATCAGTGATTGAATGGCTGCAACCGTGAGTGTGCTGTAGGCCAGAATGGATATCAGGATATGAAGTTTCAACTCGTTTGAAATGTCGGCAGAGACGATGTGATGACTGGGAATCACCTGCTCTACCAGCAGTGTTAGGGCCGCTGCGGGGAGAAAAATTGCAATCAGGCTATCCAGCGGCAAGCGAAAGTTGGCCAGCACCAAAATCAGTGCAATCAGCCAGGTTATCAACGAGGCAGCATTGGTGACGCCAAGATTAAGCCCCGGCGCTAAAAAAATATCCTGGGAAAGGGCTATCGCGTGCAGTAACAGTGCGAGTAGAGTGAGCCCCATGACCGGTTTTTTCCCGCAGAATGGACCAGTACACGGGGCGTGGCGTAGTGCATTGAAGCGATAAAACAGCAGCGCAGTGGCGGTCAAATAAAGCAGGATTGCTCCGATACTGGTAAGTGTCGAACTCATAAGGTGATTGTCTACTGGTTGGTGATATGTGCGAATGATGGCACAACTACGCAAGGCATAGAAGCATTTGCTCTGAATTCCTGCGTTTTTTTATCTTGTTACTCTCATGTTATGCTACCTATTCTGTCTATTCGATCCCAAATATTTTATGGGCTTGGGGAAGGCTCACGCAGCATGCTGTATATAAGAGTATCTCTAAAACATATATTTTTAGAAGTGCTCAAAACTGAATGAAGTGTTCGTTAATGTTGGTGGGCTATGAAATTGAGAATATTGGGTTGTAGCGGGGGTATTGGTGGCGGGCTGCGCACCACGTCCTTGATGATCGACGATGATATTCTCATCGATGCCGGTACCGGTATCAGTGAACTGTCACTGGGTGAGATGGGGGGGGTGCGGCATATTTTTTTAACTCACTCCCATCTGGACCATGTTGCCAATCTCCCTTTGCTCATCGACAGCATCTTTGAAAAAATCACATCACCGATTACTGTTCATGCTCAGCCCGCAACCATAAAAGCGCTGAAAGATCATATTTTCAACTGGGTTATCTGGCCCGATTTCAGCTGCTTGCCGGATGAAGAGCACCCGGTGATGCTTTTTAGTGAGATGATACCCGGCAAGTTGGTCTCCCTCGGTGATCGTGAATTTGAAATGATACCGGTCAACCACTCGGTGCCCAGCGTTGGTTTCTATGTTCGCCAGGGTGAAAATGCATTCGCCTTTAGTGGCGACACCACCACCAACGATACCTTTTGGGCCGGGCTTAATCTACGAGATCGGCTCGATGTGTTGATTATTGAAGTGGCGTTTCCGAATTCACAGTTGGCACTTTCAAGGGCGGCTTTCCACTACTGCCCCAGCTTGTTGGCTGAGGATATTGTTAAGCTAGAGCACAGCCCCAAAATCTATATTTCACACCCAAAACCTGGTCAGGAGAAAAAAATAGAGGATGAGCTTAAGGCTTGTGGCATCTGTGACGGGTTTATATGTTTGCAGGGGAGCGAATGTTTTGCGGTATAATGCCTCCCTACTCATCTTCCAATAACAAGGTCTGCTATCGCCATGTTTGAAAATTTAACCGATCGCCTTGGCCGCACGTTGAAAACCCTGCGTGGGCAAGGACGTCTGACTGAAGAGAATATCAAAGACGCTTTGCGTGAAGTGCGCATGGCGCTGCTGGAGGCAGATGTTGCGCTGCCTGTAGTGCGTGAGTTTGTTAATCACGTGAAAAATCGGGCTGTGGGTGAAGAGGTACACAAGAGCCTTTCACCGGGTCAGGCGTTGATCAAAATTGTTAACGAAGAGCTTACCGCGCTCATGGGTTCGAGCTGTGAAGAGCTGGATTTGGCCGCTCGTCCGCCGGCGGTGATCTTGATGGCCGGACTGCAAGGGTCGGGTAAAACCACCTCGGTGGGTAAATTATCCCTTTGGTTAAAGGAGAAGAAAAAGAAATCGGTTCTGGTGGTGAGTGCCGACATCTATCGTCCAGCGGCTATTGAGCAGCTGGAGACCCTGGCGAAAGAGGTCGGTGTGGAGTTCTACCCGAGCCGTATCGATCAGGATCCGGTTGATATTGCACAAGGGGCAATCCAGCACGCAAAAGTTAAAGCAATTGATGTAGTGCTGGTGGATACCGCAGGGCGACTGCATATTGATGAGTCGATGATGGGGGAAATTATTCGCCTGCATGCCGCCATTGATCCGGTTGAGACGCTGTTTGTGGTGGACTCCATGACCGGCCAGGATGCGGCTAATACCGCAAAGTCCTTCAATGAAGCACTTCCCCTAACCGGTGTCATTCTGACCAAAACAGATGGTGATGCCCGGGGTGGGGCGGCACTCTCTGTCCGTCAGATTACTGGAAAGCCGATTAAGTTTTTGGGGGTTGGTGAAAAGAGTACTGCTCTTGAGGCATTCCACCCGGATCGTGTTGCATCGCGCATCTTGGGCATGGGGGACATGCTGACCCTGATTGAGGACGCGCAGCAAAAAGTTGATCATAAAGAAGCCGAAAAACTGGCTAAAAAATTAAAGAAAGGGCAGGGTTTTGATCTGGAAGATTTTCGTACCCAATTGCGCCAGATGAAAAAAATGGGTGGCATTGCCAGTCTGATGGATAAGCTGCCGGGTGTTTCCAGTATTCCGAAAAATGTAAAAAACCAGGTGGATGACCGAGAGTTGGTGCGCCTGGAGGCGATCATCAACTCAATGACCCCCGGTGAGCGCCGTAAACCAGAGATCATCAAAGGCTCGCGTAAGCGCCGCATTGCGGCCGGATGTGGTCTGCAGATTCAGGATGTTAACCGCCTGTTGAAACAGTTCAATCAGATGCAGAAGATGATGAAGAAAATGAGTGGCAAAGGAGGGCTGGCAAAAATGATGCGCGGCATGGGTGGTCGCATGCCGCCGGGCGGGCTTCCACCAGGCGGAATGCCCTTTTGACCCCCCTTTCGGTTAGGTAACATATTCAGCGCAGTAGAAAGTAAGAGCGGTATTTTAATAAATTCTACATCCCTTATGCAATAATGACGCAGAAACTTTGCTCCCGTTCAAATGATCTCAAGAGGCGCGTAGCTGGCCTACGTAACGATTGAGCTCGTTTGAACGGGGGTAAAAGAGCACGTCAGAGTGTAGATGTTATTTCGTGATCGTTCCTTAGCCTGTCGCTGTTCAGATTGCTCCTGAAATTCGCCAGTTCAAGGCAAGAAATGGCAAGTTTGCATGGGTAAATGATCATTTTTTAGCGCGGAAATGGTGGGTTTTGGGGGTGAGCTGAATAGTTACTTCCATTTTTAGCTAAAATTGGGTAACATGTGCGCCCAAATTCATTACGATTCGGTCACATGGCGGGGTTGTTTAGTTTATGTACAGATTAGAGGGTTTTTAGTCCATGGTTACTATTCGTTTGTCACGTGGTGGTTGCAAGAAACGTCCATTTTACAACATTGTTGTGAAAGACAGTCGTACCAAGCGTGACGGTCGTTTCATTGAGCGCCTTGGTTTTTTCAATCCAACCGCTCAAGGTGCAGAAGAGCGTCTGCGTATTGATAATGAGCGTGTGGGTTACTGGATAGGTCAGGGTGCGCAAACCTCTGATCGTGTCGCTAGCTTGATCAAATCAGCTGCTAGCGCTTAACTCCTGTACAGCCTGTTGCCAGTTCGAAGTGTTAAGGTTCTGACGTGAATCAGGAAGAGCAGGAATTGATTGATGTGGGTCGGATTTCCGGCCTACATGGCGTTAAGGGGTGGGTGAAAATATTCTCCTACACCGATCCCCGTGAAGGAATACTCAAATATAGCCCGTGGTTAGTTAAAGTTGATGGGCAGTGGCGTCAATTTAAACTCAATGCAGGTCGCGCTCAGGGTAAAGGGGTCGTCGCACACATAGAGGGTTACGACGATCGCGATCTGGCGGCAACGTTGATGAATTGCGACATTGCCATCCGGCGTGAACAGCTGCCGGTGGCGAAGCGCGGGGAGTACTACTGGATCGACCTGGTCGGTCTTGAGGTCGTCACGGTGGACGGAGCGCTGCTTGGTCATGTGAAAAAAATGATGTCCACCGGTGCCAATGATGTGCTGGTTGTTAACGATGTTAAAGGCGAAGAGTTGCTGATTCCTTTCGTTAAAGAGGTCTACGTTTTCGATGTTGATCTTGAGTCTCGCCGTATTACGGTTGACTGGCAGCTCGACTACTAAATGCGAATAGAGCTGGTTACCCTGTTTCCCGAGATGTTTGATGCCATTATCGACTATGGTGTGACGGGGCGCGCTGTGGATCGGGGTCTTTTGAACCTGGGCTTTAATAACCCACGGGACCATGCAAAAGACCGTCATCGTACCGTTGATGACCGACCCTATGGCGGTGGCCCCGGCATGTTGATGAAGGTTGAGCCGTTAAAGGATGCCATTCAGGTGGCGCGTGAGCGGTTACCGGGTGATGCAAAGGTTATCTATATGTCGCCTCAGGGGCGTGTATTAGATCAGGCTGGGGTTATCGAACTTTCCCAGTGTGATAATTTAATTGTTATTTCGGGCCGCTACGAAGGTGTCGATGAGCGATTAATTCAGTCGCAAGTGGATGAAGAGTGGTCCGTTGGTGACTATGTGTTAAGTGGCGGTGAGTTAGCGGCCATGGTGATGATTGACAGTGTGGCAAGGCTGTTGCCGGGTGTTTTAGGTCATCAAGAGTCGGCACTGCAAGACTCTTTTTACCAAGGGCTGTTGGATTGCCCGCACTATACCCGCCCTGAAAAAATGGATGAGGGCGATGTGCCGGCAGTGCTGTTGAGTGGTGATCATCAGGCAATAGCGCGCTGGCGGCATCAGCAGGCGCTAGGGAGAACTTGGCTAAGAAGACCGGATTTGCTGGAAGGCCAATCACTTAGCCGAGAGCAGCAGGGTCTTTTGCAAGATTTCTTGCAAGAAAACGAACAGAGTTAAGGAAGCTCTGAACAAGTTTGGTGAAATCCAGACTTATTCAGAGCTTCCTTAGAGATTTTGGCGTATAATGCGCGCATAATTTTTGGGAGTAGGAAATGAGCAATATTATCGATCAGATCAATGCGGAGCAGATGGGCCGCAAACTAGTGGACTTCAACCCGGGCGATACCATTGTGGTTCAGGTTAAAGTGACAGAGGGCACCCGTGAGCGCCTGCAGGCATTTGAAGGTGTTTGTATCGCCAAGCGTAACCGTGGCTTGAACTCTTCTTTCACTGTGCGCAAAATCTCCCATGGCGAAGGTGTTGAACGTGTTTTCCAGACCTACAGCCCGATTGTTTCTGACGTTCAGATCAAGCGCCGTGGTGATGTCCGCCGTGCTAAGCTTTACTATCTTCGTGGTTTGGAAGGTCGTGCAGCACGCATCAAGGAAAAACTGGTGGCTAAAAAGTAACGCTGCTCCATCACCGCAATTGGTGAGTGTGCAAAAGCAGGTGTCATGGCAACGTGACACCTGTTTTTTTATGGGCTTGACCCACGAAAAAAATTGCCCATGAGCAAATTTGACCAAATTAACCCGGATCAACAGCAGTTGATTGAGTCATTCATTGATGCGCTGTGGATGGAGCGGGGCTTGAGTGCCAACACCCTGGGTGCTTATCAAACTGATCTGGCCGCTCTGTCAGAGTGGCTTCAGCGCCAGAGTGCAACTGGCTTGCTTGAGGCCGAGCGTGAGCAACTTTTAAATTATTTAGCCCACCGCGTTCAACAGAAAGTAAGCCCGCGTTCAAATGCTCGGTTGCTCTCTTCAATACGACGTTTTTATCATTATCAAATCAGAGAAAAACGACTGGAAGACGATCCCAGTGTGCGTATCGAGGCACCTAAAATTGGGCGCAGTCTGCCGCAGGCATTAACTGAAGCTGAGATTGAAGCACTGTTTGATGTGCTTGATATTGAGCAGGCAAATGAGCTGCGTGATCGGGCGATGTTAGAGGTGATGTACGCTTCTGGATTGCGAGTCTCCGAACTGGTTGGGTTGCAGCAATCGCAAATTAATTTACGCCAGGGCGTGGCAAGAATTTTGGGGAAGGGGGCAAAAGAGCGCATTGTGCCCTTGGGGGAGGAGTCGATCGAGTGGCTTCAGCGCTATCTCACGTCAGCTCGCCCCGGTTTGGCGAAAGGAAATACAAGTGAAGTATTATTCATCTCCTCCCGTGGTACCCAGGTGACACGGCAAACATTTTGGTACGCGATTAAACGTTACGCACAACGCGCCGGGATTACAAAAAAACTCTCACCCCACACCCTTCGTCACTCATTTGCCACTCATCTTCTTAATCATGGTGCTGATTTAAGGGTGGTGCAGATGTTGTTAGGTCACAGCGATCTCTCGACCACACAAATTTACACACACATTGCCAAGGCAAGGTTACAGGCGTTGCACGCAAAGCATCACCCACGGGGTTAGCCCCAATTCAGCGTGCGGGTTAGAATCTTGGGCTGAACTATGGCATAGTTACGCGGTCGAAACCAACGCCCGAACAGGGTATAACTTTTAGGTGGAAAATAGAATGAAGAGAACGCTGGTGGCCATGCTGGCCCTATTGCTGAGCAGCGCTGCTGTCGCGGATGTCGATGCTGAAAACAATATTCGTCAGGCGATGAGTCAACTTGCACCTGATCTAAAGCTGGACTCAGTAAAGGCGTCACCCGTTACCGGTTTATACGAGGTAGTATTTGGTGCCGAGGTGATCTACCTCTCAAGTGATGGCAAATATCTGATTCAAGGAAGCATTATTGAGACTGCGACACGTAAGAACCTGACCGAAGATGCCCGTAGTGCAGGTCGTACCCAGGTTTTGAATGATTTGAAAGAGGAAGATATGGTGGTCTTTGCACCTGAAAAGACCGAGTACACAGTGACGGTGTTTACCGATATTGATTGTGGTTATTGTCGTAAACTACATGATGAAATAGATGCATACAATGCACTGGGTATCAAGATTCGTTACGTCGCCTACCCCCGCGCGGGGGTGGGTTCTACCGCATTTAATAAAGCTGAAACCGTCTGGTGTGCGGATGATCGGCAGAGTGCTATGACCATTGCAAAAGCAGGCAAGTCACTGGAAGAGAAAATTAAAACAGGTGATATAACGCTGAAAGAGAACTGTGTTAGCCCGGTAAAAGATCAATACATGACCGCACGAGCGCTGAACCTGAGTGGTACGCCAGCACTCTTTTTAGACAATGGTGAGTTAATTCCGGGTTATGTATCAGCAGAGCGCCTGATTGAACGTTTGAAACAGTAGTGTCCGCGCCCTTTGTGTCTGCTAAACAAGCCCTGGTGTTGAGCCGGGGTTTTTTATTGCCTCTGAGAGGGTGTTATACGCGAAAGGCAACCAGATGATCGGTATCAAGACGAATACCAATTGGCTCACCAATCGGGTGGTTGTGGTGGCTGGGAACCAGTGAGAGTATCTCTGATCCGGTTGGTAGCGACAGGGTGTAGAGGATCTGTGCACCGCGAAATGCCTTTGCTTTTACGATAGCCTGCAATGGACTGTCATCATCGTGAAGTACATCATCAGGGCGCAGTAACACGTCAACACCACAGTCGGCGCAACAAGGCGCATCAAACTCACCATCGATAATTCCCAGTTCTGTTCGAACACGCTCACCATCAACCACATCACCGTGAAGGAAAACCCCCTCACCGACAAAGTTGGCCACAAAGCGACTATTAGGGCGATGGTAGAGGTTATAGGCGCTGTCCCACTGCTGTATGCACCCTTCATTCATCACCCCAATTACATCGGCAATCATGAATGCTTCCTGCTGGTCATGGGTGACGATAATCGCCGTCGCCTGCTCTTGCTTAAGAATATCGCGTACATCCAGGCAGAGCCGTTCACGCAGTGTGATATCCAGGTTTGAGAAGGGTTCATCCATTAACAGCAGGCGGGGGCGAGGGGCCAATGCACGTGCCAGTGCAATGCGTTGCTGTTGGCCACCAGAGAGTTCGTGGGGGTAGAGTTCGGCGGATTGTTCTAATCCAATCAGCGCCAGCATCTCCGATACCCGTCGTTGTCGCTGCTGCTTGGATTGGCCTTGTAGTCCAAAGGCGATATTTTCTGCCGCACTCATATGTGGGAAAAGGGCGTAGTCTTGAAACACCATGCCGATATGCCGTTTTTCAGCGGCCAGATGCAGTTGGCGACTGGCAATGGTTTTGCCCGCTAGGGTAATGGTGCCATTTTGCACTGTTTCAAAACCGGCAATACAGCGCAGTGCAGTGGTTTTTCCGCAACCGGATGGCCCTAACAGACAACCGATGTCACCCTGTTGAAGCGCCAGGCTCATCTCGTTCACAACCGTGGTTTCACCGTAGCGTTGTGTGATGCTGTTGAGTTCAAGCAAGTAGTCAGTGTTGGGCATGGCGATTCATCAAGATTATCGGGATTAGTCCGGCCAGTACGATGGCGACAGAGGGCAGTGCGGCGCGTTCCCACTCACCTTCGGCGGTCATTTCGAAAACCCGCACGGCGAGGGTATCCCAGCCGAAGGGGCGTGTCATTAAGGTGATGGGCATCTCTTTCATCACATCCACAAATACCAGGGTCATCGCGGTGAACAGTCCGCCCCGCAGTATCGGCAGGTGTACCCGCCTTAGCAGCGTTAGACCACTACTGCCTAGGCTGTGGGCTGACTCATCAATCGAGTGGGTAATCCGTTGCAAGTTGCCATCAACCGCGCTAAACCCCACGGCCATAAAACGGATGCAAAGTGCGATCAGCAGGGTAACGATGGTTCCCTGTAGCATTAAGCCACCATCGTAACCAAACACCGCATGCAATCCATCACGTAACTGATTGTCGAACCAGGCGATCGGGATAAAGGCCCCCACCGCGAGTACCGGGCCGGGCAGGGCATAACCGAGCGTTGCCACCCGCACCATGATGCGGGTGGTGAGGTCTGAATAGTAACGGTTGGCCACCGCCAATATTACCGCTGCCGTGACCACCAACAGTGCCGCCATGGTGGCGAGCAGCAGTGAGTGCCAAAGGAAGTCGAAGTAGCGGCTATCAAGGTCGTCCATCACCACATCGCTGGCCCAGATCAACAGTTGGGTCATCGGGATAATAAAGGCCAACAGCATCACCGTGCTGGCAAAACCGACGGCGGCAACGCTGTTCCACCCTTTCAGTGGTATACGCTCCTGCTTGCCTGCGGTTTTTCCGACCGTGGTGTAACGCATTCGGGCGCGTGCCTGTTGCTCTAACAGGACGATAATAAAGACAAAGATCACCAGTATAGAGGCCAGCTGAGAGGCGGCCTGTAGTGAGAACATGTCGAACCACGCCTTGTAGATACCAGTGGTGAAGGTGTCATAGTTAAATACTGAAACGGTGCCGAAGTCGGCAAGGGTCTCCATGATCACCAGCATGACGCCGCCAATAATCCACGGTCTTGCCATCGGCAGTGCCACTTTGAAGAAACCGGCACGTGGGCTATATCCCAAAGACTGTGCAGCTTCCAGCGCACGCTTTCCCTGGGTGGCAAAGGCGTTACGGGCAATCAGATAAACATAGGGGTAAAATGCCAGTACCATCACCAGTGTCACACCGGCCAGTGAGCGAATCTCAGGCAGTGCCCACTCAATGCCGGATGAACGCATCCCGCTTTGCAGCGGACCGGTAAAGTCAAAAATGCCGACCATCACAAACGCAGTCACATAGGCAGGCACCGCCAGCGGTAGCAGTAACGCCCAGGAAAAAATCTTGCGACCAGGAAATTCACACACCGCAGTCAGCCAAGCCAGTGCAACACCCAGCACCAGCGTGCCACTGGCAGTACCCAGCACTAACCAGAAGGTGTTAGCCGTAAGCTCCCATAACAGATGCTCTTTCAGGTGCTGCCACACCGCCAGGTCGGGACTGAACAGTGACCAGAAAATCACCATCACCGGTGTGAGCACCGCCAGTGAAATCACCAGTGCTGACAGTCGCCAGCCTTGTGTAAACAGGCGAGTAACCGGTGATATGGCCCTAGCCACCCTATTCATTGTTGTTGCATTCGATTAAGACGCCTTTTTTATATTTACTTGAGACCTTTGCACGAAAGATAGTTTTCGCTCCAGCAAGGCAAAATGATCGAAAAACCGGAATTTACTAGAGTAAATGAGGATTTTTAGATCATTTTTAACGCAGCTGGAGTGGGAAATATGAATCGTGCAAAGGTCTCACTTATACCTGGCCCGATCCATCAACTTAACCGCATCCACCTGTAACTCTCCCGCTTTTGCTACATTCACCTGGTTGCCTTTAAAGCTTCCCCAGGCGGTAACCTGAGCCGACGGTTTAATCTGGGCATTGGCCGGGTACTCGTGGTTTGAGTCTGAAAACAGATTTTGTGCTTTATCTGAGGCCAGCCATTCGAGCAGGGCGGTGGCACCGTTCACATTGCTCGCATATTTAGTTACACCACCACCGGAGATATTTACATGCACGCCACTACTCTGTTGATTGGGCCAGAAAAGTTTCAGTGGAATGGTCGGGTCTTTATCTTCCAGGCGGCCAAAATAGTAAGTATTACCAATACCCACTTCGCACTGACCCGCTGCGACGGCTTCCATCATTTTGGTATCACTGGAGAACGGCTTGGTCGCCAGGTTGGCAACCCAACCTTTAACAATCGCTTCGGTTTGGCTCTCACCATGCTCGGCAATCATCATCGCGACCAGTGACTGATTATAAACCTTCTTGGCGGTACGTAAACAGAGCTTTCCTTTCCATTTTGGATCAGCCAGATCTTCATAGGTTGATAGATCACTGTCGTTTAATTTGTTGGTGTTGTAAACAATGGTACGGGCGCGAACAGAGAGCCCGTACCATTGATTATCCGGATCGCGCAAATGGGCCGGAATTGCCTCACTCAATTTTGCTGATGATACTGGCTGAAGTAACCCCATGTTAGCTGCTTGCCAAAGATTACCCGCATCAACGGTAATCAGCAGATCGGCCGGGGTGTTATCCCCTTCTGCTTTCAGTCGTTGCAGCAGTGAGCCCGCTTTACCGGTGATAAATTTCACCTCAACACCGCTCTCTTTTGTATAAGCGTCAAATAGGGGTTTAATCAGCTGCTCATTGCGTGCTGAATAGACAACCACTTCATCTGAAGCCAAGGCGCTGTGCGAGACCCACGTTGTCATTAACGCGGCGGCTAAAATCACCCACTGTTTGCATTGCATTTGCGTTCACCTTCTGAAAAATTAATAACTTACCCCTTTAATAGTAATCATTCTCATTAACGATTGCAATTAAATTCATTGATCGAGATCTTTGCACAAAAGATAGTTTTTGCTCCAGCAAGGAAAAAATGAATCGCGCAAAGGTCTCTGAGTATTTGCGGTAGACTGTGTATCACTCCAAACAGGTGCGTACAGATGACAACTCCCATTCTTGGCCATTTGCGTAAAATGCAGGTGACACTTACCAACCCGGTCGGTTACACCCTGAAATTGCTCAACGGTGACAGTGAGCACGCCGTAGCCATGAACCCGCTGATTGGTCACCCCCTTCATCTGCGCCACACCGGTCTGATTAACTGCATTGCCTGTGGACGAAAAACCAGCAAAAGCTTTCAGCAGGGCTACTGTTTCCCCTGCATGCGCGCACTGCCCGAGTGTGACCGCTGCATTGTACAGCCTGAACAGTGCCATTTTGCACAGGGTACTTGCCGGGATGAGGCGTGGGCCCAGCAATTTTGTATGCAGCTGCACTACGTTTATCTGGCTAATTCATCTGGCATCAAGGTGGGCATTACCCGGGGCACGCAAATCCCGACCCGCTGGATCGACCAGGGTGCAACGCAGGCGCTGCCTATTTTCAAAGTGGCCACTCGGCTACAGTCTGGTGAGTTAGAGGTGATATTAAAGCAACATGTTAGCGATAAGACCCATTGGCAAAAAATGCTAAAAGGGGCCGCTGAGGAGGTTGATATGCCTGCCTGCCGAGATCAGCTACTGGCTCTGTGCCATACTGAAATAGAGGCGTTAATGGCACGTAATCCGGGGGATATTCAACCACTCAGTGATGACGGTGGGGTTGATATCAACTTCCCGGTCAGCCTCTATCCTGAAAAAATAAAATCCTTTAATTTTGATAAAACGCCCGATATAAAAGGTCTCTTGCAAGGTATTAAGGGGCAATATCTAATATTTGATGACGGTGTCATCAATGTGCGAAAGTTTGCGGGGTACCAAGTTGAATTAAGGGCGCTTTGATTGATTTTTTGATCGATGCCCCCATTGATAGGGGCAGCAACCTGTTTAGGACTTCTGAATAAAAATGACAACTGACACTGAAAAGAGACCCCAAGCGGTACCATTACAAAAGAAGGTAGTGGGTATCATGGAGCATAATACTCGCTTCAAGCTCCACAATGAGCTGCACATGGGGCCTTGTGAATTGCTGGAAGCGCCAACCCAGGTCTCCCACCTTGCACTACTGGTCAGTGACGATGAGGCGCGCCACGAATACCGGATGATAACCCAATTGTGCGAACACTACAGCGTGACGCCACCCCGGGAAGATGTCACCCATTTCACCGTGGATCTCGGTACGTTTCGCTTCAAGTGGGAGCGCCACAGCGAGTTTTCGAACTACACCTTTTTTATCGATTCCCCCTTTGACGTGCCATTTGCAGAGAATGCGATCGAGCATGTCCCCAGCAGCTGGCTGGAGAAGCTGCCAGGTGAAGTGATCGCCGCCACCCATATCGCCCTGGAGAGTAACCAACGCCCCCACCGAAATTTGGATGAACTGGCCCATTTTTTCACCGCCAACACCCTGATGGGGGCAAAAGTGGCCGCTGGTAGCGCACTGGTCTGGACTGATAACAAAATTCACGCCGATGGTTTTGGGCGAATCCTGATTCATGATGTGGACCTTCGGGCACGTCAGGCGGGTCGCATGGTGCAGCGGCTGATCGAAATCGAAACTTATCGCATGCTGGCCATGCGCCCGGTTGCCATCGCACGCAAATATATTCCCGTATTAGCCAGTTTTGATGAGCGCCTGGCTGACCTCACCTCCAATAATAATCAACTGGACAGCCTGGAAGATGAACGCAAATTGCTGGATGATATTACCCAGCTCGCTGCGGAAATTGAGCGTATCTCTGCTCAAACCACCAGCCGCTTCAACGCTTCACTGGCCTATCACCATATCGTCAAACAGCGGGTAACCCGGTTGCGCGAAAATCGTATACAAGGTTTGCAGATGTTCCATGAGTTTATGGATCAACGCCTCACCGGCTTAATCCAGACCTGTTCATCGGTGCAAAAACATTTAGAGACCCTCTCGAATCATGTCTCACGGGCCTCATCGTTATTGCGTACCCGGGTAGAGATTTCCATGGAGGCACAGAGCCGTGACCTGCTGCAATCGATGGACAACCGCGTCAAGTTGCAACTGCGCCTGCAAGAGACGGTTGAAGGACTTTCGATCGTGGTGCTGAGTTACTACCTGATCGGTATCGTCGCTTACGGCTTGAAGGGGCTGAAATCCGCCGGTATTCCGATCAATGTGGAGCTGAGCACCGGTATCGCCATACCCATCGTTATCGGCGCGGTCTTTTTCGGTATGCGTCGATTGAAGAAGTCGCTGGGGCATTGATCAGTTCAAGGCAGTTGCTGTCATTTTATCCTTTCCTTGCCACGATTTATTCTGTTTGAAAGTCTCCCCGGCCAATAAAAAACAGATATTGCTGTCAACCGATCCCTGACTTGGGGATGTAGAATTTATTAAAATACCGCGCTTACTTGTCTTTTTGCCCACCCTAATCTAGCTAAGGTGAACAACAATCCGACGTAATAACGGTACGTTAACTTCTTCTACATCCCTAAATGGAATTTCCAGATGGCGTGAGGCTTTTGCTCTCTTTTGCGAATAATAGAACAGCTCCGCTGACAACATACGGTCAGTAGCTTGTTGTGGCTTGCTGAAACACGATCTTTTGCGCAGAACTCTTCCGTTGTAATATGATGCTGTGATTGCTGGCCAGTTTTGAGTAAATTCAGTTCTGAGCAAATAATGTTATTGGGGGAAGAATGAATAGATCTGTTTTTGTCACGGCGGTGGTTGTTTCACTGCTTGGCTGTTCTGAGCCGCCGTCTAGTAGTTCATCAAAGCCATCTGCTCCAGCACTGGCTGAGGATGTGGCAGTGGTGGAGACAAAACCCTCTATTGTGGAAGAGGTGGTGGTACCTGTTGCTAAGGCGATCCCGTCCGCTTCTCCGGTACCGATTGTCGCTACTGAGGTCAGTTCGAAGCAGGTGTTGCAACAGGTAATCAAGGAGAAAGCGCCGGTGGTGAGTAGGCCAGTGACAACGGTCGCGGCGGTGCAGGTGGCGATGGTGGGTGATCTGGCGGTGGTTGAATCGGTGCCTGAGAAGGTGACTGTGGCTGAAGATGTGACCACGCAGCGCTTGTTGAGTGAGGCGGAGGCGAGGGATGTTGCGCAGCTGCCAGAGACGGATCGCTATGTAAAAGTGAGCCAGAAGGGTGATTGGCGGTTACCGGAGGAGCAGCGCTGGAGCTGTATACTGGACAGGGAGACCGGTTTGTTGTGGGAGACAAAGAGCCATGGCAAGTTTCGGCATGCGGAGTATGATTATGTGCAGGTTGGCACAGGTGGTCGTTGTGATGGTGATGACTGCACTGTTGAGGGTTTCCTTAACAGGGTTAATCAGTCTGCGTTGTGTGGGCGCAGTGATTGGCGATTGCCCAAGCGAAGGGAATTGCTGCGGCTGGTGAATCACGCTTATCTGGACTCCATTCCCAGTATTGATGTGCGCTATTTTTCCAATACCCAAAAAGGGCGCTACTGGAGTGCGGATCAGTTTGAATACAGCAAAAATCATGTATGGGCTGTGAGTTTTGAAGATGGTTTTGACCGTATTCAAGCGGTGAATAAGACGGCCCACTTGCGTTTGGTGAGTGATCAATAGTTGTAAAGGAACCTTTGAACCAGTCATGATTATTTTATGCTGGCTGAAATTGCCCTCGTTCATAAGGAGTCGTATGCGAAGTTTGATCTGCTTGTTTCTGCTTTTACCGGCACTGGGTGTTGCATCGGCACCGGAAGTGCAGGCTATTTTGGGTAGTAAGGTGGTTATCCAGTACGAAGGCAGCCGTTTAACGTTGGCAATGGGTGAGCAGCGTGGTGGTGTGAAACTGATCTCAATTCGTGATGACCGTGTGACGCTGGAGGTGAGGGGAAAACAGGGCCATTATCGCCTGGGTGAGCGTCGCTCGACGAGCACCAAGTTTACCTCGCCGGAGCCGACGGTGCTGCGTTTAAATGCTGACCGACTGGGTATGTACCAGACGCAGGGTAGTATTAATGGTGCATCAATCAACTTTTTGGTGGATACCGGTGCAACCACTATTGCGATGAACTCCCGCGATGCCCGCCGTTTAGGGATCGATTTTCGACGCTCAGGAAAGCCGGTGATGTTGACTACCGCGTCTAAAAAGGAGATGGGTTACCGGGTGATGTTGAATAAAGTTCAGGTCGGTAATATCGTTATTTATGACGTGATGGCGGTGGTGCTGGATAATAAACATTTCCCAGAAAAAGCGTTGTTGGGGATGAGTTTTCTAAATAAGGTTGATATGACCCATAGTGGTAATTCGCTGCTGTTGAAGAAGCGCTGGTGAGGGTGTTTCAGTGTAAGGGATGTAGAATTTATTACTTTAACTTCTTGTAACTACTCAGCGCATTCATCTTTTGCCTCAACTCTTCGTTATTTTCGTACTCAATCGGTCACATATACCCATATGCTCCCTCTTTCCGTGCAAAAATGCCTCGATTTGAGGCAAAATCTAAACACGCTGAATAGTTACA
>JAFLJP010000046.1 GCA_022712945.1 Gammaproteobacteria bacterium
CGAATTATACAACCCAAATAAACTTTGTCAACAAGTAATTTATTTTTCTTACTTATCAATCGCTTGCATGGGACCGAAGACCCAACAAGTGGCGAATTCTACAGTGTTCTGCCTGGCTGTCAACCGCTTTATCAACTTAAACACATCTTCACGAAAATGCACTTCAAAACAACAAACTGACAACACAACTCTTAACTCGAATCCTTGTTAAGAGCGGCGTATTCTACCCATCTCACACCCACCGTCAACCTCTTTCTCAAGCTTTTTATTGGCGCGTTTAAAAGCAAGTATATGCAATAGAATTTGGTGGTAAAAGCACCTACTCGACCCTAACCTTTGCGAAACGACGCTTACCCACTTGATATATATGCAAACTACCAACCACCATCTTTAGACGCGAGTCGTCAACGCGCTCACCATCAATTTTAACCGCCCCTTGCTTAATCATACGCATCGCTTCTGATGTGCTGGCTACCAGCCCTACACTCTTTAATAGCGATGCGATGCCGATAGAACCGTCGAGACCATCAACACCATGCTCTTCGATATTATCCGGCATTGCCCCCTTCTGGAATCGACTGATAAAGTTTTCAACCGCTTTGTCGCCTGCGGTTTTGCCATGAAAACGAGCAACCAGCTCACGCCCTAGCTCAAATTTAATATCACGGGGATTTTTTCCCTGTGCAACTTCTTGTTTCCAGGCTTCAATTTCAGAGAGGGGGCGAAAGCTTAACAGCTCAAAATAGCGCCACATCAAATCGTCCGATATCGACATCAATTTACCAAACTGCTCATCTGGAGCATCATTTATTGCGATGTAATTATCGAGCGATTTTGACATTTTCTGCACGCCATCCAGCCCTTCAAGAATAGGCATGGTCAGCACTACTTGAGGAGTTTGCCCAAATGAGGCTTGTAATTGTCGTCCGACCAGCAGGTTAAATTTCTGATCTGTCCCACCCAGTTCAAGGTCTGATTTCATCGCCACAGAGTCATACCCTTGTATCAGCGGGTAGAGGAATTCATGGATCGATATCGGTTGGCCCGCGCTATAACGCTTATTGAAGTCATCCCGTTCCAGCATTCTTGCCACGGTATGCTTGCCGGCTAGTTGAATCAAATCAGCAGATGACATTTCGTTCATCCAGCTGGAGTTGAACATAACCAGCGTCTTTTCTGGGTCGAGCACCTTGAAAATCTGTTGTTCATAGGTGGTTGCATTTTCGATTATATCATCTCGTGTCAACGGTGGACGCGTGGCACTTTTCCCGGTGGGGTCACCAATCATTGCGGTAAAGTCACCGATCAGGAACATTACTTCATGCCCAAGGTTCTGGAACTGACGAAGTTTGTTGAGTAAAACGGTATGCCCTAAATGCAAATCAGGCGCAGTGGGATCAAAGCCTGCCTTTATTCTTAGCGGCTTTCCACTTTTAAGCTTTTTAACAAGCTCCTCTTCTAACAACAACTCATCCATACCACGCTTAATTTCAACCAGCTGCATTTGCAACTCAGACATACTCGCTCCAACCTAACTCTGTTTTTTATGACGGGCTAACAATCCAGCCCAATATTTTTCCATTATCCCACAATCAACACAACGGGCAAAACAACGGGTGCAACCTCTGCCAATATGCGTTGTAGTTCTCAACTTTGCCCTGCCAGGCCGTCGCAATCATTCAGCTTTTATTATATAGTCCCAACATAGAAGGTAGAATTTAGCACTAACTTAAGGTTGTCGCGGCACAGCGACCAAGCCAATATGATTAATCACGATTTCAAGTTTGAGAAAAAAAGAGCATCACCTGTCGCCAGAGGTAGATTATCAACAACCCACTGGGCTTTGCTGAGCGGGGGGGGGTTACTCTGTGTAATCATTGCTCTGTTGCCCACAAGCGAAGCTGAAGCGGTTCGTACAACAGATACGAATCATTTGTTTGTGCAGAATGTCCCTCTCACTATCCCTCAACAAAACGATTCAATCGCAATAGAACCCCCGGAAAAATCTGATCCAGCCCCTCTATTCCAGAGCAAAAGCGTCACTGTCAACAAAGGCGACACCCTATCTGAAATTTTCAAACGCGAAGGATTCAGCGCCCGCAATTTACACGACATCATGCAGCTAGGCTCCTTGACTGCGCCACTGAAAAACATACGCCCTGGGCAGTTACTCGAGTTCCGCAGTAACGAGCTAAAGCAACTGGCAGGGCTAAGCTATAAAACGGATCTTACACACACGTTAATTATTGAAAAAAACGATGGGGACTTCAATGCCCGAGAAGAAATACGCTCACCCGAGTTCCGCATCACACATGCCAGTGAAACCATTAATAGCTCACTCTATAGATCAGGCCAGCAAGCCGGATTAACTGACAACCTGATAATGGAGCTGGCTGGAATTTTTGGTTGGGATATCGATTTTGCATTGGATATTCGCCAAGGAGATAGTTTCACGGTTCTTTACGAAGAGAAATACCTTGATGGTGAAAAAATTGGCTACGGTGATATTGTTGCCGCGCAGTTCACCAACCGAGGCAAGGCCTTTGAGGCCGTCCGCTTTACAGATAAAAAGGGTAACAACCAATACTTCACTCCGGAGGGACGCAGCATGCGAAAAGCATTTCTTCGTTCACCGGTCGATTTTCGTCGTATCTCTTCACGCTTCACACGCGAACGCTACCATCCGGTGCTAGGGAAAAAACGCCCACACCGTGGCGTAGATTATGCGGCGGCCAGAGGCACCCCCATAAAGGCGGCAGGTGATGGCAAGATCACTTTTAGAGGAACAAAAGGGGGCTATGGATCAACCGTTGTGATCCAACACGGTACGCAATATTCCACTCTTTACGCTCACCTTTCAAACTTTAAGCGTGGACAGAGAAACGGCAGCGCAGTTAAACAGGGAGATGTCATTGGTTTTGTCGGTAGTTCCGGCCTCGCAACCGGCCCCCACCTTCACTATGAATTCCGTGTCAATGGCACGCACCGCAATCCATTAACGGTGAAATTCCCCGATGCTCAGCCAATTAAGGCGGCGTATAAAAAAGATTTCCTGGCACAAACCCAACCTGTTTTAGCCCAACTCAATATATTAAGCCGTGGCCTGACCTTGGCTAAAAACGACCATTAATGGAAAATAAAAATAGTGGCCGGGATATCTACATCGGCCTGATGTCGGGCACCAGCTTGGATGCCGTGGATGCCGCAGCAGTTGAGTTCATTCGTGGCCGCCCCCACCTGTTGGGCGCAATCAACACCGAAATACCCGGTGAATTACGCAAGAAAATTATCACGTTGTGCAAACCAGGAGAGAATGAGATTGAGCAACTGGGCGAGCTTGATTACCAATTAGGTGAGCTATTTTCAAACGCCACACTTCAACTGTTAAACGAGCAACAACTAAGCTCAGACCAAATCACCGCGATCGGTAGCCATGGACAGACCCTGCGCCATCGCCCCCACGCACGCCATCCTTTCACCATCCAGGCTGGCTCTGCAGCACTCATTGCACAACGCACCGGCATTACCACCATTGCTGATTTCCGCAGTCGCGATATTGCCGCCGGTGGTGAAGGGGCACCATTAGTACCCGCATTCCACGCACTGTTATTCGATTCAAAAAAAGAGCAACGCTGTATTCTTAATATTGGAGGCATCGCTAACCTGACCTTTTTATCTGGCAGCGAAGGGGGAGCTGTTACCGGGCATGACTGTGGGCCAGGCAATTTATTAATGAATGCCTGGTGTGAACGCCATAGACAACAGCCTTACGATGCCAATGGGGAGTGGGCAATGGCTGGAGCCGTGCAGCAGCCACTACTCAAAAAACTACGTCAAGAGGCGTATCTAAAACGCCCTGCCCCAAAAAGCACGGGACGAGAGCTATTTAACATCGAATGGCTGGACCAGCACCTTGAACTCCATCCATCCATCTCGCCCCAGGATGTACAGGCAACACTGTGTGAATTTACAGCGAAATGTATTGCGACCGCAATCAACAGACACCCCACCATCATTTCTGCTGTTTATGTGTGCGGTGGTGGGGTACATAATCAATATTTGATGCAGCGATTGATGGTATTACTTAAAACGATACCTATCCATTCAAGTAATAAAATAGGCCTCGACCCGGATTGGGTGGAGGCCTGTGCGTTTGCCTGGCTGGCTCGGCAAGCACTCCATGGCGCTACGGGCAACTTGCCTGAAGTAACTGGAGCCAAGCAGCCGGTTATTCTTGGCGCTATCTATCCCGCTTAGAGTCTGCTCAAGAATAAGAGCCGTAGAGCATTATCAAGCGGGCCAACCAACCCGACAATTAGCGCTTATCAAGGGGGACATAATCCCGTGGTGGCTCGCCAATATAAACTTGGGTAGGACGGAAAATACGATTATCCAGTAGCTGCTCACGCCAGTGCGCCAACCAGCCTGCAGCACGTGATATTGCAAAAATCGTGGTGAATTGATCGATAGGAATCCCCATCGCGCGATACAAAATACCCGAATAAAAATCGACATTCGGGTAAACCCCTTTTTCAGCCAAACGCTCTTCCGCCGCTTCTTCCAGTGCTATTGCCACTTCAAACATCGGGTCAAGTTCATTGCCTTTGCTTTCCATCAAGTCAAGTGTCAGCTTTTGGAGGATAGTCGCTCGGGGGTCTTTCACCTGATACTCCCGATGACCAAGCCCCCAAATTTTTTCTTTATTATCCAGCTTTTTATCCAACCACTCTTTCGCGTTGCCGGGAGAGCCAATTTCATCAAGCATATCCAGCACTTTTTCGTTAGCACCACCATGTAGCGGCCCCGAAAGTGTACCGATTGCCGCAGCAATTACACTGGTAGGCGATGCCAGAGTGGAGCCTGTTACCAGCGAAGCAAAAGTGGAGGCATTAATGGTGTGCTCTGCATGAAGAATCAGACAGGTATCAAATATTTTTGCCAGCATTGGGTCTGGCTCTTTGCGATTAAGCATAAAGAGAAAGTTTTCTGCAAATGATAGATCATAACGAGGCTCTTCCGGGTCATAACCACTTCGAATGTGCTCCCACATGGTGACAATAACCGGGATACGCGCCAGAATTTTCACCGTCATGTTATGCACATAATCCAGGTTACTGCACATCTCAGGGCTGGTCAGGCAGTCGTTTGCGGGATAAAACATACCCAAACTGGCCACTGCTGTTTGTAACATTTCCATTGGATGTCCACTGGCAGGAAGCGACTCCATCATCGAACGAATATTATATTTGACCCGACGATTAGCCTTCAGCTGTTCATCAAAGAGATTAAGTTCGCTAGCAGAGGGCAACCGGCCATCCAGCAGCAGCAAAGTTGTCTCTTCAAAACTACTATGCTCTGTTAGCTGCTCAATCGGATAACCACGATATGAAAGAATGCCTTTCTCTCCATCAATATCTGAGATATTTGATTTGGTCGCTGGCACACCCGCCAGACCTGGCAAATATTCGCTCATAAACTTATCACCTTAGAATCTTTTTGATAGATGCGAAAAAGGAGGCTCAACACCCCCTCTCCCTTTGCAAGCTAAGCCTGCTGAACCTGTTGTATCGGTATCAAACAGAAAATGATGAACCACAGCCACAGGTTGTTTCCGCATTAGGATTACGTATCACAAACTGAGAGCCCTCAAGCCCTTCGGTATAATCAATTTCCGCACCCACGAGATATTGGTAACTCATCGGGTCGATCAATAGTTTAACTCCGTCGTTTTCAACACAAGTGTCGCCATCATTCATGGTTTCATCAAATGTAAAACCATATTGAAACCCTGAGCAACCACCGCCAGAGATGAAAACACGCAGCATTAATGCATCATTAGCTTCTTCCACAATCAGCGCTTTAACCTTGCTCGCAGCAGAATCTGTAAAAACCACCGGACTCTCTTCTTCGGTAACAACACTTGTCGACACTTAATCTCTCCAAACCATGACTTAAGGAATCTCTGAACAGGTCATGACGTGCTCAGAGCTTCCTTGTTAACTTGAGGCCTTCTCATCAAGATAGCCCATAACCGCAGATTCTACCACGTCTTGCTCGTTTTTTACCGTAACCACATTTTTTTGCTGCTCTTCCCCTGGCTGATGAACCAAGCTTCCATTCACTTCAGCTCCCATCGCCATTTCAAGCAAATCATAATAGACATTGCCCTCGACTCTTGCCTCTGCAGCCAATTCAACACTTTCAGAAGAGTAGACATTCCCTTTTACCTTTCCGTTCAAAATTACGTAACCCACCTGAACATCACCCTCAATGCAGCCTTGCTTGCTAACAATAAGGGTAGAGGCACCTTCGCCATCAGAGGTGATATTTCCAACGATTTTTCCATCAATATGTAAACCACCATTGAAAACCAAATCACCATAAATTGAGGTATTTGGACCGATCAATGAATCAATTTTACCGACAGTGCTACTCTTTTTTTTCTTACCCCACATATTTCACCTCACTTTTACCGAACCAATCAAGTTAGTGTTTATTCTTACGGAAGCTCTGAATAAGTCTGGTTAGAATTAGGCTGAGCTGAGCGAACAAAGACTTCGATTTATATTTTTTCTTCTACTGCCAAGCGGGGCCAGGGAAAGCTTTCATTTATTGAATTGTTACTATGTCGCGGCTTAACAACAACATCGATTGAATGTGGAGAAAAGCCATCAGGTAACTGCAGATCCCCCTCAAACATCTGAAAATATTTAAACCGAAATTTCAGTGATTTTTTTGCCTGTTTATCGAGGTCCTGTAGAGGGATATTGTGGGTGCGCCCCTCAAAAACACCCGAAAGTGTTATCTCAACTTCCCCTCTAGCCACCCGCTCATTCTTCAACACTTGCGTTAAAACCACTCGATAATGAAAAAGTTGTGCCGCTGCCAGTGGCGTTAACTCAACACGCTGAATGAGAATACCTGACCTGACCTCTGATGGTGAGACGATACCTCGATAAAAAGCAATCTCCTCCCTCAACTCCAAAGAAGCTTGTTGCTGCTCCTTCAACAAGGCACTCACTTCATCAAGTGCCGCCTCATCAATTTTTCGCCTTTGAGTCAATTGAACAACCTGGACTTTCAGCTTGTACAGCTGTGCCTTTTGCTCATCCAACACTAACTGTTGCTGCTCTAGCTGATGCAGTAACGAGTTCCCATCACCACGCCATTGATACCCTGCGAGGTAACCTGCGATGGCCGCTATCACGAGAAACAGAATCAGCATTAACCACTTGAGCTGCTTCGAATGGCGGGATCTAATTTCTAACCTTGTGGAATCACTGTTCAACTTAGTAAGTTATTACGGCAGCAAGGCAATATTATCAATGCCGGATTTTTCATCCAGATCCAACATGATATTCATATTATGTATTGCCTGACCTGCTGCACCTTTAACTAAATTATCAATAACGGAAAGAATAACAACAACATCGCTATTTTGTGGGCGATGTATCGCAATGCGACATAAATTAGAGCCCTTAACACTGCGTGTTTCAGGGTGACTGCCGGCCGGTAATACGTCCACAAACGGCTCTTCGGCGTAACGCTGTTCGTACAACATCTGCAAGTCAACCTTTCGATCAACGACAATCGCATATAGGGTAGCGTGAATGCCTCTCATCATTGGCGTTAGATGGGGTGTAAATGTGAGTCCGACCGGCTTGTCAGCGTAGGCATTTAAGGTCTGACAAATTTCTGGTAGATGCCGATGCCCTGGCACACCATAAGCTTTCATCGACTCACTGGTCTCGCAGAGAAGATGAGCTACATTGGCCTTTCGGCCTGCACCACTAACACCGGACTTCACGTCCGCAATCAACTGGCTCACATCGGCCAGACCCGACTCGATCAATGGTAAAAAGCCCAATGTCGTCGCCGTAGGATAACAGCCGGGGTTGGCAATCAGGTGCGCCTTTCGAATATTGTCACGATTAATTTCAGGCAGACCATAAACCGCTTCATCAACCAATTCGGGGCAGGCGTGCGACATGCCGTACCATTTATTCCATAACGACACATCTTTAATGCGAAAATCAGCGGCAAGGTCAATCACTTTAACGCCAGCCGCCAACAGCATGGGCACCATGGTCATGGCCACACCATTTGGCGTGGCGAAAAACACCACGTCACAGGATGACAAAACGGCTGGATCAGGTTCACTAAAAGGCAGGTCGACGTGGCCACGAAGATTCGGGAACATATCTGAAACCAATACGCCCGCATCAGAGCGCGAAGTGACCGCCGCTAACATTACTTCAGGATGTTTCGCCAGCAAGCGTAGCAACTCAACTCCGGTATACCCCGTACCACCTACAACACCGACCTTAATCATCTTATTAACCTTCTCTTCACTCTTCTTCCAGCGGATAAAACGCCCGATCAATATAGGCAACTAATGCCGCAATCTGTTCCGATGTTAACACCGACTTCCAAGCTGGCATTTTAGTGTTAATCACGCCATTTTCTATCGTTTTTGTCAATCGACTTGGCGTCATGCCAGCCATCTGTTCAGGATCAGTTAAATCTCTAGGCAGCGGTTCTAAAAAACTACCGATCCAGTTTTTACCGGTTCCCGCCATGCCATGGCAAAACGCACAGCTATCCTGAAATAGCTTTTCGCCCTGCGCCTCTTGTTCACTCAAATCGTCAATCTCGGGTTTAATATCATGCCGGCCAAAAACAGACGCCTCAGAAACCGCATCAGGCCTTACCGAACGATGTGAATAGCCATTTCGGGGATATGAAACCGCTTTGGGAACCCACGCTTCCCCTTCATTTTCAACCTTACCACGGTCATGGCATGCAACACAGCTCTCCATAAAGAGTTTGAGCCCTGCTCTCTGCTGCTCTGTGAGATTCTCTTCCAGTCTATCTGTCGGGATTTCACCCGTCGCAAAGGGAAATGCAATAGCGTAGCGTTCATGATCAGCCCAGCCATTGGCCGCCGTGTGATAGCGCGTATTGTCACGCTTGTTAAGCATAAATTCTTGGCGAACAAACTCCACAACCAACTCAATTTCATCGGGGGTCAACCAGGCATCAAAGCTTTTCATTGCCGTATCGGGCTTGCCCAGAGAGACCACTTCCAACATCTTTTCTTTGGTCAGCTTTAGGGGATCAGAGGTGCGGAAATTTCGCGGTTTTGGATCAAGAAAGGTAGCGGCCTGTGTCACTGCATCACCAGAATAAGCATGACAAAAATAACAACGATAGTTATAAATTGCCCGCCCGCGCTCATAAGCGGGCACACTCTCATTTTCCGCAATACTGGGATAGTCAGAGTGAGCGACAAGAATGGGGCCACCCTGTTTTATCTGCTCACTCGGGTCATACAGCAACACCGAGTCAGCTACGGATTTATTCGCTAGTTGTTTTTTTTTTGCTTAACTTTGCTCAAGTCCTCTTCACTGACCCCAGGCATGTCGCCACGAATAAAGGCACGGAAAACAAACTCAGCAACATTTGCTACTTCCTGATCACTGAGCACCTTGCTCCAGGCAGGCATCACACTGCCCGGCAGCCCTCCGTGGACAGCGGTATATATCTTCGGGCGATTCAGTGCTCTTTTCGAGTCAGTACTAATGAAATTACGCGGTTTAGGGTTAATAAAAAAAGCACGGGGGCCCTGTCCATCGCCTTTCACACCGTGGCAAACAAAACAGTTACGAACAAAGATTTCACGCCCCTCATTGGGGTCACCAAAAATCCCATCCGCAAATGGTTGCGACATATACCGCTCCGGGTCACTAAATGAGAGACCTGTCGTTGACGACTCATCTCTTTTGGAGCCTTCAAGAATCGCTTTTTCTGCCAAAACTGCTTCAGGCGGCAGCCCCATCAATGCAAGACGGACATAATCAACAATCGCCGAAATCTCCTCCTGACTCAATCGAGAACCGTAAGGCATCATCGCCTTCCCTGCCCGGCCATAAGTGATCGAGTCAACCATTCGTTTGCGGCTCAGCTCGCCCTTGGTACGATCAGTTGTGAAATTACGAGGTGCTGTCGCCATATTTGATCGGGTCCACACCCCCGTTTCACCAAAGTCTCCGTGACACACAGAGCAATTATCCATATAGAGCTCTTCACCCGAATCCAGAGTCAACCTCAGATTCTCAGGCAGTGCTGCTTTGGCTTCGGCAACAAAGGTTTCATAAACGTAGTCCGCCACCTTATTTAGCTCTTCACGGCTCAAACGTGATTCCCAGGCAATCATGGCACTATTTTTACGTCCCTTTGTGGTAGAGATATAGATCCGTATCCGATCCAACTCAAATGCACTTTGCATTGAGGTAAAGTCACGTGGCTGGGGAGTTAACCCTGAGCTGCCACCTTTTCCATCACCATTAACGCCATGACACGAGATACAGTGTGTTTCATAGATGCTCTCACCAGTCGAAGCAGAAACGCTGCCCACGCAATAAAAAGCCAAGAAAAATACGACCTTGCCAAAACTCAATAAGAAATGTCTCTTCATCCCCATAACTACCTATCTACAGCCTACCAATTATTTCAGTTTCGCCATGCTATCACAGAATATTCATCAGCAGGAAAAGCTAATTCTGACGCGCATGGCAATATCACTCACTAGGAGCTTGCCCGAGAATAGATAGGTCTACTGCGAAAGCGTGTTTTTTGCTCATTTTTCCGCCAATCTTCGTTAAAGGGAGCAACCATTCGCCTCAAATTGTCGAAAAAATGAACTAAAAATCACACTCTCTCGCTACGACCTCTATTCTCGGATAGGCTCCTAGAGGCTGTGACAATTTTTTAACGTTACTTTGACAGAGAACATAGACTATCAGGGATCAATTCAGCTAAGATGCTTCAATATTGGTTAAATTCGCCGATACAGGGGATAAGGTTACGGCTAAATTACGCCCCAAAAAAAATGGAATAAAATGAACTTCAAACACTCACAAAAATTTTATAGGCCCTTGGGTGGCAGGCAGCTGTTTTTTCTCTCTGCGGTATTCGCATCGATGATTGGAGTGACGCAAGCAATTGCTGCTGTGGGCATTGTAGCCGACCCGGTTATTGGCCTCAACGACCCAATTATGGGCTCAAAGCATGATTTTACTGGACTAAATGAGCGCGCAGGAGTTGACGCCATGGAGGGACTCGCCTACACCGATTACGGCAACCCCTGTGTTTACTGCCACCTCCCCCCCGAAGAGGCCGATACAGACAGCGAGCTACTCGGCGGCATTGAAGGGTGGAATCGTTTTGCTCCGGCAGAAGGGCACTATACCCCTTACAGCTCACCTACCCTTGATGCACAACTGCAGACACCCGGCAGTATCAGCCTGCTCTGTCTCTCGTGCCATGATGGCACAATGGCGCTGGATATGGTTATATTCAAACCTGGAAACTTTAGAAGCGAAGATGACGCAGCGCTGCACATGCGCATGAATAGTGCCGACGAACTAACCAGCTGTGGCAGGTGCCATAACGGTTTTACTGCTCATGATATTGCACCAAAAGTATTGGGGACTGATCTCTCGGATGAGCATCCAATCTCCATACAGTACGCTGGGTTCAACTGGCGAGATAGAGACTTCAAGCTTCCGCAACAAGCTTCTGGTTTCAGTAATGGCGTCCGACTTTATGATGGAAATGTCGAATGCGCATCCTGTCACGATGTACACAACTCAACCAACGAACTTCTACTAACAGTGAGAAGAGATATTTTATGCGCTACCTGCCACACAAAATAATAACTATAACCCTTCTGCTGCTATTCACTGCAATAACCTTAAGCGGTTGTTCGACTAGCAAACGCCCAGACTTTAAACCGCCTCAATACCCGGACCAGGACCCTAAGTTTATCTACGAGCGAACAATCCACAACAGCTCGGATATTCGTGACGTAACAGCCGCAATGAAATTTCAGTTTTTGGCCACAGGCTCTACCGAAAGCTCAACCGGGCTGGCAAAGCCGTTCGGCATTGCCGTAAGAAAAGGGAAGATATATGTGAGTGATACTGTTCAGCGTTCGGTTGTCCTATTCGATGTTCCCCGAGGAGAGGCTAAGTTTATTGGTATCGACGAAGGGCCAGGCATGTTGATGAAACCGCTAGGGATTGACGTTGATGGCGAAGGTAATCTTTATGTTGCGGATATCACGGACAGAAGCGTAAAAGTCTACACCGGTGATGGTGAATTCATTAGGAAGTTAGAGGGACGAGCCATTTTTGATCGCCCCTCAGGTGTTGCCATCAGTCCCGACGGCAAAACCCTCTACGTGGTTGATAGTGGTGGCATTAATAGCACTCGTCACCATCTTCATGTGATCGATGCCAGCACATTCGAAGTAAAGAGAACGGTTGGCAAACGAGGTACCGAACCCGGTGACTTCAACCTCCCCATCCAGGTCAGCACCGCTCCTGATGGAACAGTTTATGTTGTTGATGGTGGTAACTTCCGTGTTCAATCTTTTACCGCTGAGGGTGATTTCATATCCACATTCGGTGTTGCTGGGCGCTACAGTGGAAACTTTTCACGCCCCAAAGGCATTGCAACTGACCGTGATAACAATGTTTACGTCGGTGACTCTGCATTTGGTAATTTTCAGATATTCAACCCCAAAGGAGAGCTGCTTCTATTTATTGGCAAACGAGGCAACAGGGGAGCCGCTGGCGAGTTTATGCTCACTTCTGGCCTAGAAGTTGACGAGGATGGTCGTATCTATTATGCAGACCAGTTCTTCCGCAAGATTGACATCTTCAGACCAATATCAATAACAGCGGAAGATGGCTTTCTCGGCACAAAATACAGAGATAAAATTCGAGAAGAGATGAAAAACGAGAAATAGCCAGAACCTTAGGGGTGTAGAAGAAGTCAGTCGCTCATCTGGGTGACTGACTTCTTTTTACCCGCTTCATATCAAGCTGACCACATCACTCAGTACAAATCATCAAAACAGATTCAACCCTCCTTAACTCTCAACACCATCACCTCAACACGGTTATCCAGCAAGCGATTGCGTATTTTATCCAGCGCCTTATTATCACTAAAAGGGCCTACACGCACACGGTGCCAGGTTTTTGAGCTGTCAATAACAACGGGCTCAATGTAGGATTCAATCCCTAAAAATGCCAGCTCGGCCTTAACCCGCTCAGCATCAGAGGCCTTACGAAATGAGCCAACCTGCAATAAGTAGTGCCCTAGGCTTTCAATTGTCTTCCCCCCCCCCTCGTCCCCCAAGCCCTGCCTCTGCTGATAGAGCTCCTGATTCGGAATCACCACTTCAAGCTTGGGAAGAATTGAGTAGAAATCAAAGCGCACCCCTTCATCATCAACGGTTTCATCTGGAGAATTTACTGGAGAAGGGTCGATGGTTTTTATCACAACCGCAACCTCAGGTTCAACGCTCTCCACTGAAGTGGGTTGTGAAACGAAGTATATATATGCGGCAACAGATAAACCGATAGCCAAACCCAGACTCATTGACAACAGAGATGAGAATCCCGGTTTATCGGTCGTGGCAGTATTTGATTTATTTGAGGCAACGGCCCCACGTTTTTTAGCTGTTGGTGCAGGCTTTTCATTTGATTCAGGCTTTGCCTTCGAGCGGTTGCCAGCATTTTTATAATCACGTGCCATTACATCGACTCCGGCGCACTCACTCCAAGCAGATTCAATCCATTCGACAACACTTGTTTCACTGCCAAAATCAGAGCCAGGCGTACATTCCTCTGCATTTCATCATCAACAATAAACTGATGGGCATTGTAGTAGGTATGAAACTTATTCGCCGTCTCACGAAGATAGTGCGCAACCTGATGGGGCTCATGGTTAAGTGCTGCAGACTCAACAACCTCTGGAAACTTAGCCAGTGCAATAAGTAGCTCTTGTTCATGCACCTCATTCAGTAGAGCCAATGAATTGAATGCACTCTTTTTGTCATAGGCAAAGCCCTTTTCCGTCAACTGACGCATGACACTGCAAACCCGCGCATGGGCATATTGAATATAATAGATCGGATTTTCATTGGATTTTGATTTGGCCAAATCCAAGTCAAAATCGAGGTGCTGCTCACTTTTACGCATCACATAGAAAAATCGTGCCGCATCATTACCCACCTCATTCCGCAGTTCACGCAAGGTCACAAAAGAGCCGCTACGGGTCGACATCGGTACTTTATTGCCACCGCGATAAAGAATCGCAAACTGCACCAATAGGACATCCAACTTACTCGCATCATCGCCCAGTGCCTGCAGTGCCGCTTTCACCCGGGGAATATAACCGTGATGATCAGCACCCCACACATCGATAACGCGCTCGTAACCACGCTCCAGCTTCTCCATGTGATAGGCAATATCAGAAGCAAAATAAGTCGTTTGACCGTTATCACGTACCACGACACGATCTTTTTCATCACCGAACTCACTCGACTTAAACCACTTGGCACCCTCTTTCAGGTAAATATAACCATTCGCCTCTAAACGATCGAGCACCTGCTGAACCTTATTACCACTCCCTTCAGTTAATGAGCGTTCAGAGTACCAATCCTCATAAACCACACCAAACTCTTTCAAATCATCCCGAATATCATCCAGAATCAAATTTAAACCATGATCAAAAACGGTACGGTAGTCGGCTGCACCCAACAACTGTTTTGCCCGCACAATAACCGAATCAATATAGCGCTCTTTGTCACCACTTCCATCCTCCTGTTCATCTTGTGGATGGTCACTCATCACCTCAATAGCCGCACACTTAAATTGCTCACCCTCCGCCTCTTTCAGCTGAGCGGCAATCTCCAGAACATAATCACCTTGATAGCCGTTGACCGGGAAAACAATCTCTTCACCACACGCCTGTAGATAGCGAAGCCAAATTGAAACCGCCAGAATATCCATCTGGCGGCCGGCATCATTCACATAATATTCACGGTGAACACGAAAGCCTACCGCTGCCAGCAAATCTGCCACTGTTGCACCGTAGGCTGCACCCCGGCCATGCCCGACATGCAGAGGCCCGGTTGGGTTAGCCGAGACAAACTCAACCTGAACCAACTTGCCTGCACCAATCGAGCTGCGACCATAAGCAGCCCCCGCTTCGGCAATTCGCTTTACAACCGACTGCAACACATCATCTGTCATATAAAAATTAATAAAGCCAGGGCCGGCTATTTCAACCTTACTCACACTATCAGAAGCGGGAAGACGTTCAATAATCATTTCGGCCAGATCACGCGGTTTCCGGCGGGCATGTTTTGCCATCATCATCGCGGCATTTGTTGCAAAGTCGCCATGTAAAGCATCTCGTGTACGTTCAATCTGCACATTAATTTCTGCCTCTTCGGGCAAAACAGCTTCATTGCGAAGCTGCGTAATAGCGTCCGAAATCAAACCATGTAGATGATCTTTCAAGTGAATTCTCCAAGGGTGCCCAAAGGCCGACTAATTTGCTAACTAAATTTATAACGCTATTTTAACTCATCCCGGCGGGATGCAAAATGAAGTCGTGTGATTATTTTTTATACTACCAAGAGAGTGCAAAGACCGTGAAGATGAATCGTGAAAAGCACTCAGAGCTAATACATCTCGATCGGATCAACATCCAATGACCAGCGTACTTTTCGCCCTAACTTACTACTTTCCAGCTGCAGCATTAACGGACTTAATAACCGGTGCAGTGCGCCTCGCTGAGGCGCTTGAATCAACAGCTGAGCACGATAGCGACCTGCCCTGCGAGCCATTGGCGATGGAATAGGACCCAATAGAAGAACGTCAGGCACGCCATGCGCCATGGCCAACTGATAAACCTCGCTTAGAAAAGCCTGTGGCAAGCTTTTTTCAACCGACTCCGCACGCAACAAGGCCAAGGCACTATAAGGCGGCATCTCACTCTCTTTGCGTTCATTCATAAGGGTATTGGCAAATGTAGTGTAACCTTGTTCCAGCAACTGACGAAGCATCGGGTGATCAGGGTGATGTGTTTGAATCATCACCGTGCCGGGGCGATCCGCTCTACCAGCACGCCCGGAGACTTGCAAAATCTGTTGCGCCATTCGCTCTATCGCCCGGTAATCTGCACTGTAGAGTCCCTGCTCCGCATCAATAATTCCAACCAACGTCACCTTTGGAAAGTGATGCCCTTTTGCCAGCATTTGTGTTCCTAGCAAAATCTGGTGCTTGCCTTCGTGAATCTCATCGATCATGACCTGGAGAGAGCCCTTTCGTCGTGTCGTGTCCCGGTCAATTCGTAAAATGCCGTATTCAGGAAAGTGCTGGCGTAACGCCTCCTCAATACGCTCCGTTCCCTGCCCTATGGGCCGTAATTGCGTACTTTTGCACTGAGGACAAGCTGGCATCACCTGTACCTCGTGACTGCAATGGTGGCAACGCAGACGCCGTTCATGTTGATGTAGAACCATATGACTATCACAGCGGTGACACTCAACCGACCACCCGCAGTCGTGACACATGAGAGTGGGTGAATAGCCACGTCGATTAAGAAACAGTAACACCTGCCCCCCATTTCCTAGGTGCTGATGCATGCGTTTGATTAATGCATTGGAAAGACCGTGCTCCATATACTGACCACGCACGTCGAGCCGCTCTATTTTCGGTGGTTTGGCATCACCCGCACGCTGGGTGAGTTTAAGCTCGCGATACCGACCCTGTGCAACATTATGCAGCGTCTCTAATGACGGCGTGGCAGAACCTAAAACAATCGCTACCTTTTCCAGGCGGGCACGCATCACAGCCACATCACGGGCAGAGTAGCGAAAACCATCCTGTTGTTTAAAAGAGCTGTCATGCTCCTCATCAATAATAATCAGGCCCAGGTTTTTTATTTGTGAAAATACTGCGGAACGGGTACCGATAATCAGTGGCGCACGACCATCACGGGCAATGATCCAGCTATCAAGGCGCTCTTGGTCATTCAGCCCGGAGTGCATCAATGCAATGGGTACCGCAAAACGCTGTTGAAAACGTGAAACCAACTGTGGTGTGAGGCCTATTTCAGGCACCAATATCAAAACCTGACGCCCCTGCTCGATAACTTTTTCAGCTAGCGAAAGATAGACTTCCGTTTTACCTGAACCGGTAACACCATTGAGTAGAAAAGGATGGAAATCGTCTAGGCCAGCAATAACATCATGAACCGCTACTGACTGCTCAGAATTAAGCTCCGGTATTACCTCGGATAATGACTTACTCACTTCGGGTTGCTGCTCAGCTATCACCAACCCTTTTTCACGCAACGCCCGCATTGGTGCTTGCCAGCCTTCAACATGCCCACTGAGTTGTTGATCACTCAATCTTTCATATTCACCTAATAACGCCAGCAAACAGCGCTGTTTTGGTGCTCGTTTGAGTATTTCCTGATCAACCAACTGACCCGCATCGCTTAGCAGCCAGCAACGCTGCCCCCGGTACAACACCCCCCCCCCTTGGCGCAACAAAGTGGGTAATGCCGCTGAAAAGACCTCGCCAATTGGGTGGTGATAATAACGACTACTCCACTCCAATAGACGAAATAGGGTACCACCGAGCAGTGGCTCCTCATCAAGCACCTTGTCAACCACCTTAAGTTTGACCGTTGAACTCACACTGTCAGAATTCAAACATTTGGTAAGCACCCCGACCAATTCACGACGGGAAAAAGGTACCCGCACCCGTAGGCCGGGCCTTGGGGTTACCAATAATTCACTAGGAGCAAGATAATCAAAACAACGGCGTAGAGGTGAAGGAACCGCTACCGACCAAATAGATTTACGACTACACATAAACTGGGTTTTGCCATCTCGACTTAGACTTGGATAATAAAATACGAACAAGAAGTGCCCAAATAAAAAAGGGTGGAAAAGCCACCCTTTTTTGTTTTACATATCAGATGATGAGAGCGCTAAAACTCATCCACCGTACAGCCCTGAATCAGGCCATTGGCATAACCCCGGCCAAACGGGCTGGTATAACCTGCTGGCGGGTTCTTTTCTTCGTTCACATCACTTGCAAGTGCCGGCAAAATTCGTCGAACCCGAGCGGTATCTTCAGTACCATCGACAACTACCGACGCCTGCAGTGTCACTTCCAACCAGTTTGCATACTCCTCTTGATAAAGCACTGCAAAAGTCGCAATACCATTCTCATCTGTCGTAGTATTGATTGAGAAGGCACCAAGAGTATCATCAACCGAAATGGTGGCGATATTAGCAGGGTCCAAGCGACCGTTGAAATTAACATCGATATCGACTGGGAGATCTAGAATACCATTGCCATTCAGGTCTTCACCCGCATCCAAAATACCATTCTGATTACTATCTTCATAGGTATCAAATACCCCATCACCATCCAAGTCTTCATCAATATCCAGCTGACCGTTGCCGTTGATATCTTCACTGAGATCCAACAGCCCATTGCCATTCAAATCTTCACCGGGATCCAGAATGCCGTTTCTATTCGCATCCTCAAGCACATCCAAGAATCCATTGATATTGCGATCTTCACTGACATCAATAACACCGTTGCCATTCAGATCTTCACCCAGATCGAGCACACCGTTGAGGTTGCGATCTTCACTCACATCCAACACACCATTGCCATTGAGGTCTTCGGTCGTCAGCACCTCATCGTCATTCGTGTCCTCACCGGGATCTAAAATGCCGTTGCGATTAATATCTTCATAGGTCAAAAAGCCATCACCATCAAGGTCTTCTGTCGCGTCTAACACACCATTGAAATTCAAATCTTCACCAAGATCCAACATACCATTGAGGTTCAAGTCTTCACCCGGATCCAGCACACCATTATCGTTTAGATCCTCGGTCGGATCCAGGCGACCATTGTACCTCATCAAATCCTCGCCCGGATCCAACACACCATTAGAGTTCAGATCCTCACCTAGATCCAACACACCATCAAAATTTATATCCTCACCTAGATCCAACAGTCCATTGGAGTTCAAATCCTCACCACGATCCAGTATACCATCGTGTCTGAGCGTGTCCTCGAGTGTGTCCAGAACACCGTTTTCATTAAAGTCCTCACTGCCATCGAGCACCCCATTACGATTAATATCCTCGCTAGCATCCAAAAGACCATTACCATTCAGGTCTTCACCGGGATCTAAAATACCATTCCGGTTTACATCCTCAAGAACATCCAAAATACCATTGAAATTAACATCTTCACTGACATCGATAAACCCGTTTCCATTCATATCTTCATTAATCCGATCAAAGACCCTATTTCTATTGGCGTCTTCATTAAAATCTCTCAACCCATTCAGATCAGTGTCTTCGTTACCACAGGTAACCACCCGCCCCCAATTAACAATGCCGTCATAAGGCACATTCCAAGGTTGATATTCATCAATTGGAGCGGCGCTGTAACGAAGAAATCCACCGGTTTGAGAGTAAGTAGGATAATAGCTACCTTTAGAGTAGCGATATGACCAAATAGACAGGCTAACCTCTTGATTGGCAACAGGTAGACCTGCAGAATCTTGTACTATGGCACTGTAAGGAAGCGCATAAACAGTGCCCGATTCATCATCGTAATTGGCCATGGTATTTCCGGTACCCAAAGAGACGTGTAACGCCCTGCTTCTTACCGTAATATTTGTTGTGCCAATAACGCCTGACAGTTGATCCTCCGCCTTAATGATCACATCACCCAATCCTGAACTGGATTGCCCAGCGGTATACACCGTAATAGCTTTACCATTGCTATCGGTTATTGCAACAGGCGGAGATAAAAAACCATTACTGGGATCATTCCCGATCGAAAAACTAACGGCTTTATTTTTTACTAAATTATAATGATTATCACGAAGTGTTGCGATAATTTGAGTTTTTTCTCCGCTTTCCAAGCTAGCCTTAGCTGCCTGCAAGTTGAGTGAGCTGACTGTAGTTGAGATAAATTCAAGTGATTTCAAGACACTCAAACCATCATAAGCAGTCACCGTAGACGTAGTGTTTGAAGTTAAAGCGGATACTTGGGAAAATCCGCCAACCCGGCTGGATAGTGAGTCATTCCAACAGGTTGTCGCACCGTCTGAACTATATGAAACAAGTGAGCTTCCCGTTGAATTGAATAGCCCATTGGTTGCTGAAAGCGTAATTTCGGTGCCGACAGCAACTGCTGCAAGCGCATCAGTTAAACAGATACGAAATGGCTCATCAGACCCTAGCACAACTTCCGCATCATCTGCTGGCAAATCAAAATAAAATGAAACATCGTCTGGCGCTACAATCTCTAGCGCATATTCACCATCGCCAGCATTCAATGCCGATGCGGTAATCACTTCAGAACTCGCAATTCCGCCTAAAACAGTGACTACAACATGACCTGTTTCATCGGTAACCAGACCACTACCAGCCTGAATAGTATTACCCTGCAACGTACTCAATAGAATATTTTGGAAAGTAATTGGATTATTGCCAGAGTCCAGCAATCGAATACTCAGTTCGGCCGAGTCACCCACTTCGATACGCTGGGGGCCAGCAAAAACAAACCGAGTGCCGGTAACGGCAACCGATCGCTCTGCACTCTGCCCGGTAACCGAGTCGGTTGCTGTCACCGTAATAACGCGATTAGCTGGATTACCTGAAACATCCAGTGTCGCAGTAACCCGACCCGCGGAATCAGTAACCGTCCGTTCCCCTAGAGAAATACCACCAGATGAGCCAGTGGCGACTGCAAAGTTGATCGTGGTATCTTTCACGTAATTACTACTGGCATCCCGGGCAACGGCCGTTAGCGTCACCGTACCTGAACCATCCGACGGCATTTGCGGACTGCTGACCCACAGATCAATATTGGTTGCATCAGAAGCAGGAGTGGGGATATCTGGATTTGGATCTGGATCTGGAGTATCTACCGGTGAACCGCTTGTCCCCAAACCATCACCACCACAGGCGGCCAATACCAGCGAAATAGTAAAAACCAGTATTAATTTAGTCCAATTATGCATCTATCTACTCCCAATCTTTGCCTTTGCTATGCCGCAACACCCAACTTCATCGGGCCAATGACTTTACACAGCAGAATATGTACAATTCCTTTAATAATTGCAAGCTTCCATTGCAATCTTAACAAACTACTTGATTATAGCGGCACAATCTAGCCAAACCTGCGTACCAACCGACATTTTTCAAGTACTTGGTAACTATTCGGCTGACACAGCCTTTTTTTTAGCTCAACACGGCACTTTAACATTGTAATGAACAGACAAAAACGCCACGAAATTTTTTCACGTTTGCGTGAAGAGAACCCTAGTCCGGTCACCGAACTCAACTACACCAGCCCATTTGAGCTGCTGATCGCTGTTATTCTCTCTGCCCAGGCGACGGATAAAGGGGTAAATAGAGCAACAGATAAGTTGTTTCCCGCCGCCCACACCCCGCAGGCTATCTTTGATCTGGGTGAAACGGGGCTGAAACAGTACATCAAAAGTATCGGCCTCTATAACACCAAAGGCGCTAACATTATCAAAACCTGCCGCATGCTGCTGGATCGGCATCAGGGTGAGATACCCGAAAACCGTGAAGCACTGGAGGCTCTACCTGGGGTCGGCAGAAAAACCGCTAATGTGGTTCTTAATACTGCCTTTGGTCACCCAGTAATGGCCGTGGATACACATATTTTTCGTGTATCCAATCGCAGTCGAATCGCAACTGGAAAAGATGTATTAGCCGTGGAGAAGAAGCTGATAAAGTCCATCCCCAAAGAGTTTCTGATTGATGCACACCACTGGCTAATTCTACATGGCCGCTACACCTGTATAGCCCGCAAACCACGCTGTGGCTCTTGCCTCATTGAAGATTTATGCGAATACAAAGATAAAACGGAGACCTAAACGATGTTTTTTCCCCAAGACCGCAACCAGCTTCGTGACGGTTTTTTTGATGCTTGGCATAAACTCCAACAGCGTCAAACACTGACCCCGCTGGAAGAGATCATTACCGGCGTGATCAAAATGCACCCCGAATATCAGAAGCTGATAGAGAACAGGGCACAATCTGCGACACGTGACTACCTGCCCGAACAGGGCGAAACCAACCCGTTTCTGCATATGGCCATGCACATTGCACTGCACGAACAGATATCAACCGATCGCCCTACCGGCATACGGGAAGTGGCTCGCCAGCTGCTGGCAAAACAGAAAGAGCCCCACGATGTGGAGCACCTGATGATGGATCATTTGGCGGAGGAGATGTGGCGCTCACAGCGCTACAACGTGCTACCTGACGAACAGGCCTATCTCGCACAGCTGCAAGAGCTACTGCGCCAGTAGAAACCTGCCATCAACTACTGTTTTTTCTTGCCCGCAATCCGCAAACGCAACGCGTTCAATTTAATAAATCCTTCCGCATCGGCCTGATTGTATGCCCCTTCATCGTCCTCAAAAGTGGCAATATTGGCATCAAACAGACTATCGCTATTTGACTCCCGACCCACCACGATGACGTTACCTTTGTAGAGCTTCAGACGTACCTTACCATTCACCGTAATCTGTGAGGCATCGATCATCTCCTGCATCATTTGACGCTCAGGTGCCCACCAGTAGCCGTTATAGATCAACTTGGCGTAACGCGGCATCAGCTCATCTTTCAGGTGTGCCACTTCGCGATCCAGGGTGATCGACTCAATCGCCCGATGCCCTTTCAGCATAATGGTACCGGCCGGGGTTTCGTAACAACCCCGGGACTTCATGCCCACATAGCGGTTTTCAACAATATCCAGACGACCAATACCGTTATCACCACCCAACTTATTCAAATACTCCATCACCCGCGCCGGACTCATCGCCAGATTATCGATGGCGATAATATCGCCATGCAAGTAAGTCAACTCAATATAAGTGGCCACATCAGGTGCCTGTTCAGGAGAGACACTCCAGCGCCACATATCCTCTTCTGGCTCTGCCCAGGGATCTTCCAGAATACCGCCCTCGTAGGAGATATGCAGCAGGTTGGCGTCCATTGAATAGGGTGATTTATTACCTTTCTTGTTTTCGACTGCAATACCATGCTGCTCCGCATAAGCCAACAGCTTCTCACGGGAGTTAAGATCCCACTCACGCCACGGTGCAATCACATGCACATCCGGCTTCAAGCCATAATAGCCCAATTCAAAACGTATCTGATCATTACCTTTACCTGTTGCACCGTGGGAGACCGCATCGGCACCAGTCTCATTCGCAATTTCGATTTGGCGCTTTGATATTAGCGGACGGGCAATCGAGGTACCCAGCAGGTATTCCCCTTCGTAGATCGCATTGGCACGAAACATCGGAAAAACAAAGTCCTGGGCATACTCTTCGCGCAGATCATCGATATAGATCTCCTTAATACCCAACGCTTCGGCCTTGGCACGGGCAGGCTCCACCTCTTCACCCTGCCCAATATCGGCGGTAAAAGTAACCACCTCGCATTGGTATTCATCTTGCAACCACTTGAGAATAATAGATGTATCCAGGCCACCCGAATAGGCCAATACAACCTTGTTAATATCAGACATTAAAACTCCAGATCGAAAACAGTTAACCAATAGATGTGCGCATTGTACGCCAAACAGACGAATAAATTCACCCGCTTATAGCGCTTTACCTCCAGACCTCAACAAAAATAGTGTTTTTTTGGTGAGCGTACCGAATCCGGTTATCGACATACCGTAATTGTAAGTCACCTGTTACCACCCCGACCGGGGCGAAAATAGTGTTGATTATCATAATAGGTCTCATCACGGTTCTTTTGGTCCCAACCCGGCATGCCAAGAATAGGAAACGGCTGTAGATCTTTCGGTTGCTGAAACCGCTTACCTTCAGCAAAAATCGCCGCCAACTGTTGATCCAGCCAGTGCCACTTATCCTCCCAGGATTGACCGTGGAATGATGCCGGGCAATGGAGAAGAATGGTATTGGCGGTCATTCCCACATAAGGCACCAAACCTTTTTCGTACATTGCATGACCAAAGGTGATGCACTCAAAACGCTCCGCAAGCAGCGCTCTATTATCCCAAAACAACGTTTTCCACTGAAAAGCTCTCACCATATCCAGCAGTTTTTCATCGCTGGAAACCAACAGAGCACCCCCTTCGTCAAACAGTGAGAGGGTATTCTCTATCGCTGTTCGCCGCCCCAACGCCTGACCAGAGGCGATCCGCGCCCGAGCATGGGGAATATGAATGGCGTTAATCTGTGCTTTCGTTTCGGGAAACATAAACCAGGTCAGATATTGAAAAAAGTCATGCCAATTTTCACGGCGGGTTTGAATTTCGCCAGTAGTGTAGAGGCGTGGTGCATAGTGCTCTTCAAAACTAGCGGGCTTTCCCGCCTGCTCGACAATCGAGAGCGGTTTTCCGGCCAGTGTTTGAATCGGTTTTGGCCAGTCATCCAAAAAAGCCTGAAAATCATCCAGCCCCGGCCACTCAGAAAAATGGCTAAAATGCGCCAACAATAAAGCCATCGGTTCAAACATGGGTGAACTCTTTGAGAAATTACCACACCACGGGGGAAGATGCTGCAAGGTCATAAACGATTACTTCTCTTGGAAATCTTAAAGGCTGATGCTGCAGACTCTTATACCCATATTATCCCCCTGAGTACAACACCCCCTGATCCCCGGTAGACAGATACCGGGCAAAACTTGCTGTGAGCCTGGTGCTGCCATGTTAAAATCCCCTCTTTTGAGCGGACAACCACCATGCCAGATGCCCTGAAACTGTTTGCATCCACCCCAAAGGGGATGGAGCAACTGCTTGCTGATGAGATCAAGCAGTTTGGCGGCTTCCACATGAACCCGGTACGGGCAGGGGTCGAGTTCACCGGCACCCTTGAAACGGCTTATAAGCTCTGCCTCTGGTCTCGCATCGCCAATCGGGTGCTACTGCCACTCCCCAGCTTTGAGGCCAAAACACCTGAAACGCTATATGAAGGCATTCAGAAAACCGACTGGTCTCAACATATGTCACCGGAAGGAACCATGGCGGTGGACTTTAACATCAGCCGCTCCAAAATCAACCACAGCCACTATGCGGCTCTTAAAGTAAAAGATGCGGTGGTTGACCAGTTCCGTGATAAATATGACCTGCGTCCCTCAGTTGATACCGAATACCCTGATCTGCGTATCAACTGCTACCTGGCAAAAAATATCTGCCGCCTCAGCATTGACCTCTCCGGTGACAGCCTGCACCGCCGTGGCTACCGACTAGAGGGTGGTGGTGCGCCACTCAAAGAAAATCTGGCGGCGGCTATTTTAACGCTGGCGGGATGGCCGGAAATTGCAGCACAAGGAGGCTCACTGGTTGATCCGATGTGTGGCTCCGGCACTCTGTTGGTCGAAGGGGCGATGATCGCAGCCGATATTGCTCCCGGTCTGCTGCGCCAGCATTTTGGCTTCAAATTCTGGAAACAGCATGACTGCATTTTGTGGGCTTCGCTGCTGACCGAAGCCGAACAGCGTCGCGATGCCGGCCTCGCCAAACTTTCCGCCATCCAAGGCTTTGATATTGACGGTAAGATGATCAGCATCGCCCGGGCCAACATCGAGCGCGCTGGACTTGAAGAGCACATTAACATCAGCGCCAGTGACATCAGTCAGGCGACACCGGGGGAACTCACCCCGGGCCTGGTGGTGAGCAACCCGCCCTACGGTGAGCGCCTGGGTGGCAGCAAAGATCTAGCTCTACTCTACCGCCAGCTCGGCAATACACTCAACAAGGCTTTTTCTGACTGGCGTAGCGCCATCTTCACCGGCCTGCCTAAAATGGCCAGCTACACCGGCCTCTATCCTGAAGCAAAACAGACACTGTTTAACGGCACTCTGCAATGTACCCTGCTCTGTTATGGCGCAAGGCGTAGCGCATTAAGCGAAGCACTGGAGGGGGAGAGCGAAGGCGCACCGATGCTGGCCAACCGTTTAAAGAAAAATCGCCGCCACCTGGCAAGCTGGATACGCCGTGAAAAGATCAGCTGCTATCGACTCTACGATGCCGACCTGCCCGAGTACGCACTCGCCATTGACCTCTACCAAGGCGATAAGCTGTGGGTGAATGTTCAAGAATACCAGGCACCCGCCTCCATTGATCCAGCCAAAGCAGCACAACGTCTGCGGGATGCACTGCACAGCATCAAGGCGGTGCTTGAAATTGAAAATAGCCAACTGTTCCTCAAGCAGCGTCGCAAACAGAAGGGGAGCGCCCAATATGAGCGTTATGATCAAAAAGAACAGTTTCATACCGTGGTGGAAGAACCGGTTAAATGTCTGGTCAATCTGAGTGATTATCTGGATAGCGGACTGTTTTTGGATCACCGTCTGACCCGAAAAATGATTGGCGAGATGAGCCGGGGTAAACGCTTTCTCAACCTGTTTGCCTATACCGGCGTTGCCACACTACATGCCGCCGCCGGTGGGGCCAGCGAAACCCTCACTATCGACATGTCCAACACCTATACTGAGTGGGCGAAACGCAACATGGCACTCAACGGATTCACCGACAAACAACATCAGCTCATTCAAGCCAATTGCCTTGAGTGGATAAAACAGGAGATCAAGCAAGCTACAAAATATGATCTGATCTTCCTCGATCCGCCCTCATTCTCCAACTCCAAACGGATGGAACAAACCTTCGATGTATTGCGTGACCACGCTGCCCTACTCAATGAGGTGAGTCAGCTATTAAGTGATGACGGCATTCTGATATTTTCAAACAACAACCGAAAGTTCAAAATGGATCACCAAGCACTGCCCACTCTGGAGATTACCGACATCACCGGTCAAACGATTCCTGAAGATTTCAAACGCAACCAAAAAATCCATAACTGCTGGCGTATCACCCATAAAGGGACAGCGTGATGAGTCGAGAAGATAAGCTGGAAGCACGTATTATTGAGCTGGAGACTAAACAGGCATTTCAGGATGATCTATTGCATGAATTGAATGATATTGTTGCCGAACAGTCACAGACCGTTGATCGATTATTACGCGAAGCGTACGAACTGCGCCAGGTGATCAAAAATATGGCACCCACTAATATTGCTGCACAAAACGAAGAGACACCCCCGCCACACTATTAAAGGGATGTAGCGTTTATTAAAATACCGCTTCAGCCATCATCCTCAAACTGCTTGGCGACAGCAATAAACTGATCCTCTATCGAAATAAAAGCATCCACAATATCCGGATCAAAGTAGCTCTCTCTGCCTTCGAGAATAATCCCTCTGGCCTTTTCGTGTGAATAAGCGGGCTTGTACACACGCTTACTGATTAAAGCATCATAAACATCGGCAAGTGACATCAAGCGACCTGAGAGTGGAATATCATCCCCTTTCAAGCCACGGGGATAACCGGTGCCGTCCCATTTTTCATGGTGGGTATAAGCAATCTCTCGGGCAGAGTGAAGGAAAGAGCTACTTCCCAATGCCTGTTCCGCCCGACAGATCGCATCATAGGCGTGGGCAGCATGTTTTTTCATCTCCACCCACTCCTCCTGATTTAGCGCCCCCGGCTTGAGCAAAATGCGATCTGGCACACCCACCTTGCCAATATCGTGCAGTGGGGCCGACTTGAACATCAATTTAATAATATCGGCATCCAGTAGATCACAAAAACGCGGGTGACTCTCCAGATGTTCAGCCAGTAGTTTTATATAGTGCTGAGTCCGGCGAATGTGGTTACCTGTTTCGTTATCTCGCGTTTCCGCCAGAGAGGCCAGGCAGTGAATAGCGACATCCTGAGTGCGAGAAATCTCCAGTACACGCTCCTGAATTTTACACTCCAACTGCTCATTTTGCTGCTCCAGATCCCATAAGGCCTGGGCATAAGCCAGATGATTTTTCACTCTCGCTTTGACAATCGGCGGGCTGATCGGCTTGGAAAGGTAGTCCACCGCACCCAATGAAAAACCATGGGTTTCACCCTCAACATCACTTTTAGCGGTGAGATAAATCACTGGAATATGACGGGTTTTCTCATCACCCTTCAGGCGCTGGCACACTTCATAGCCATCCATTTCCGGCATGAATATATCCAGCAAAATCAGATCGGGGGTTGGATCAGCTGCGGCGATTTCGAGCGCCCGCATACCGCTCTTTGCAATCAGCACTTTGTAATCATCACTGAGCAGGCCAACAATGACATTAAGGTGAAATCGTTCATCATCAACAACTAAAATTCGAGCCGGGTTATTCATTCATCACTTCCTCTATAGGATCGTCGTCCTCATCAGTTTTCCGTTGATAATAAAGAGGAAATCTCACCCATCAACACCTCACTCTGAATCGGTTTACGCAAAATGGTAGAGACCCCCATCGAGTTATGATCCACCACTTCAACACCACCATTATTTTCACAAACAATGACTGGCAACTGTAACTCTTCCGCCACCACGGCTGCGGCAAGTTCTTCGCCACTCATCCCTTTCATACTTTGGTCGGCAATCACCAGATCGATGTCACTGGCGGGTAACTTGATCAGCTCCAGCGCCTCCTGACCGGTATTCCGAATCGAGACCTGGTAACCACTCACATCCAGCAGCTCTTTCCATAACATGGAGACACCCATATCATCACTGACCAGTAAAATATTTTTGTCCGGATCGGGAAGATAGGTGATGGCCTGTGGAGAGGTATCATCCGTTGCCACGGGAGCGAGGGGAAATAACAACTTAAATGTAGATCCTTCGCCCAACGCGGTCTCTAGCTGAATATGGCCTTGATGTTTGTGAACAATATCATTCACCACCGACAATCCCATGCCGGTCCCTTTACCCTCTGCCTTGGTGGTGAAAAATGGATCAAAAATATTTTTAATCTGCTCTTCGCTCAAACCCGAGCCATCATCCGTGACACTAAGCACCACAAAATCACCGTCAAAATCACGTTGGCAGGCACTGCATTCCCCCTTGACACCCAGTTGATAGGTTAAAGAGATTGCTAGATGACCCTGCCCATTCATCGCATCCCGGGCATTAATACAGAGATTCATCACCACCTGATGCATCTGTACCTTATCAAATAGGATATCAGGCACTTTTTCATCCAGTGAAACATCAAAATTAATCAGTGCGGACAGTACCGGTCGTAACAGGGTGATCGCTTCAGAAATAATATCAGCTGGCTGAAAAACCTGTGGTTTACTGGGCACACCACGGCTAAAGGCCAATAGCTGCTGAACCAGTTCTGAAGCGCGGCCACTTGCCATCACAATATCGTCTATATTTTGCGCCGCGCTCTCATACTCACCCGCTTGAAGATCATACTGGGCAATCGAGCTAAAACCCTCCACCGCCGTCAGAATATTATTAAAGTCGTGCGCTATGCCCCCAGCAAGCAGACCAATCGACTCCATTTTATGCGCCCGTTGCAAACAGAGCTGCAATTTTTCCTGTGTTTCGTGGGCCTGCACAATCTCCTGAGTGCGCTCGCTGACCCGTTTCTCCAGCCGTTCATTCTGCTGTTCCAACTCACACAGGGCCCGGCTTAACGCCAGGTGAGTCATCACACGCGCCTTAACAATCGGTGCGCTGTAAGGTTTTGTTATGTAATCCACCGCACCCAGGTCAAATCCGTACGCCTCATCTTCCACATCCGATTTAACCGTCAAAAAGATAACCGGTATATGCCGTGTTTTTTCATCACTTTTTAAGCGTCGGCATACCTCATAACCATCCATATCTGGCATTAAAACATCTAACAGAATGAGGTCAGGCACCGGACTGGCCGCTGCCACTTCCAGAGCTCGCAAGCCATTTTTAGCGACCAAAATATTATGATTTTCACCGAGCAGATCCGCCATCACATTCAAATGGAAGCGTTCATCATCAACTATTAAAATTCTTCTCATGTCATTCCTCAAATGGATCCTTGAAGATAAGTGGGCCGATCACTCCTAGCCACAATACGAAGCAACGTACCATGCGCTTCTGTAAAATCATAATCGGCAATTTGCCCTTCGAGCAAGCAAATTTCTTCCTCCTCTGCAAATTGAGCAAGGCCACTCTTGCACTGCTGAAAACAGGCTTTCGCACTGGCATTGCCTTCGAACAATAGCACGCTCAGGGTGTGAATACCGTCCCAGTTCACGAGCACCCCACACTCTGCCGTTTTTTCCACCGCCGGGGCCGCCACATTATCCAGCGCATCAACAAGACTACTCATCACCTGATTAAATTCGGTCAAAAATGCCGCATGGGCCTCCGGATAAAGCTCATCACTAGCCAGTGCGTGTTCTAACGTGGCGGCGCTCTCTTCCAGCGCTTCTGCACCAATACTGCCGGCGACGCTCCGCAAAGTATGAATTAACCGGCGAGCCGATATCATATCCCCTACATTCAACGCGTCATCAAGCGTGATGCTATCAGCCTGGTGGTCGTCAACAAACTCCTGCAACAGTGAGAGAAATAACATTTGGTTGCCACCAATTCTTGCCAACCCTTTGGACAAATCAATACCCAGCAAATTACCCAGTGGCAAGCCAGTACAAGGCTCTTCAGTACCATCAGGGGGCATATTGCGCCCAGTTGGGTCAACAATATCAATCCAGCGCTGAAGCACTGCAAAAAGATGATTGGGATCGATCGGCTTAGCCAGGTGATCGTTCATCCCCGCGTCCAGACATTTTTCACGATCACCCGCCATGGCATGGGCGGTCATTGCAACAATGGGTAAGGCATCAAACTGTTTATCTTTACGAATCATTCGGGTCGCTTGATAACCATCCATCTCAGGCATTTGCAAGTCCATTAATACTAAATCAAATGAGTGGTCCCGCACCACCTGAACCGCAATCGCACCATTCGCCGCAATTTCAACTTCAACACCCACCCCCTGTAAAATCTCCCGTGCGATGCGCTGGTTGATACGGTTATCTTCCACCACTAATACTCTGGCACCACTCAGATTGATTGTCGGCATCGATACTGGCACCGGCAATGCTTCGCCATCGTCCGACAAAGTAAGTGCTTCAACAATCGCATTGAAAAGTGTAGAGGCATTCACTGGCTTAACCAGGAAGCCGTCGATACCCACCTTGTGCGCCTCTTTCATCACCTCATCCCGACTATAAGCTGTGACCATGATGACGGTGGGCAACTGCGGTAACCAATCGCTTTGCTGGATCAGGCGGCTTGCCTCCACACCATCCATTCCCGGCATTTTCCAATCCATTAAAACCAGATCATAGCGGCCATCTGAATCCGCACCACAGGCACGCTCTAACTCCACCAGTGCCGCAGCACCTGAGGAGACGACCGACACATCAAAAGAGAATGATTCCAACATCGATTGCAGTGTCTCTCTCGCCACCGCATTATCATCCACCACCAGAACACGCATGCCACTCAGGTCGGGGGGGGGTTGCAGTGGCAGCTCGGTTTCATCATCAGCACGGGTAAATTCAATATCAAAATAGAATCGACTGCCGTGTCCAATCTCACTCTCCACCCCAATGGAGCCACCCATTAACTCAACCAACTGTTTGCAAATTGCCAGGCCTAAACCGGTACCACCATACTGACGCGTAGTCGAACCATCCGCCTGGGTAAACGGTTCAAACAACTGTGCCGCTTTATTTTGTTCAATACCAATGCCGGTATCCTGCACAGAAAAACACAGTTTAATTCGACCACCCTGCCCGCTTACCGGCACAACAGAGACCACAATTTGCCCTTGCTCGGTGAATTTAATCGCATTACTGGTGAGGTTGATCAAAATCTGTCCTAAACGAAGCGGATCACCCACCACCGCCTGGGGAGTATTTTTATCAATAGAGAAGACAATCTCCAGCTCTTTTTGTGATGCCCGCAATGACTCAAGGCTGGAGAGATTTTTGAAAACATCTTCAAGAAGAAAGCGGGTCTGTTCAATTTCCAGGTGCCCTGCTTCAATTTTAGAAAAATCAAGAATATCGTTAATAACGCCCAGCAAGGTGCTTGATGAAGAGAGAATAATATTCAGGTAATCCTGCTGACGAGTAGTGAGCTGCGTTTTCTGGAGAAGATAAGTCATTCCGGTCACCGCATTCAATGGACTGCGAATTTCATGGCTCATATTGGCTAAAAACTCACTCTTGGATTGATTGGCCTGTTCCGCCTGGCTTTTGGCCTCTTGCAGTATTTGTTCGGTCTTTTTTTGCAGTGTGATATCGGTAATGACATTGCCAAAAAAGCGCGCTTTACCCTGTTCATCACGAATCACAAACAGGTTTTCCAGTGTAGGAATCGTCTCGCCGGTGGCCGTCAGCAGAGGCAATTCACCGGTCCATTGGTTGTTCTCTTTAAGAAGTGGCATGATTTCTTGCTGAAAGTACCTGCTGGTTTCTGCGGAGTAGTAACGGGAAAAATCATGACCACAAACCGCGTCCACCGATGCCTCTTTCATCATCTGACACAGGGTGTGGTTCACATAGGTGATTTCGCCATCCAGTGTGGTAATACCAAACCCTTGGCCGGATGTTTCCGCAAAGCGCTGAAACACCTGTAGATCTTCTTCCACCGCTTTACGCTTGGTGATATCGTCTTTCAGTGCCACATAGTGTTCGATGGCACCATCGTCACCCACTAACGGGGAGATCGTCTCACGCTCCCAGTAGATTTCTCCATTTTTTTTGCGATTTTGCAGATCACCGTACCACTCTTGACCGGCGGTAATGGTCTGCCACATCTCCTGATAGGTTGCGGGCTGTGTCAAACCTGATTTTAACAGTGCCGGGGTCTGCCCCAACGCCTCCTCTGCGGTAAAGCCAGTCACTTCGGTAAACTTGGGATTAACGTACTCAATCACCCCGTATCGGTCGGTAATCATCACCATGGAGGGGCTTTGCTCTACCGCCAACGACAGTTTACGCAGTGACTCTTGTGCCTGCTTTCGTTCAGTGATGTCAGCCTGGGTGCCCACTGCTCGCAATGCATTACCCTGTTGATCCCGGCTGACCACGCTGCCCTTGGATAAAATATCACGGTACGAGCCATCTTTGGCCTGCAAGCGGAATTCATGCTCATAGCGTGAAGCATTATTCTGGATAGCCGCTTCCACCACCGCCAGAGCACTGTTTTTATCATCAGGATGCAGCAGCATTTGCCAGGTATCATTATACTCCGGCAACTCATCTGGCAAATAACCCAGCATATTCATGTAAGCGGGACTGTAGTAGGTCTCACCGGTAATAATATTCCAATCCCAAATACCATCTGAAGCAGCCGCCATCGCCAACTGAAAACGCTCCTCACTGAGCCGCAACCGCGCCTTTTGTCGCTGTACCGAATAGTTCCAGAGTAACATCAGCAATAGTACCACTGCGGCGATCAAAACCACCTGCTTGATGAGGTCATAATCAATACGTTTGATATACTTTTCCTGCATCCACCGATTGACGATCTCATGCTTTTCAGCGGGCGTAATCAGATCAATCGCTTTATTGAGAATGCTCAACAATTCGGGCCAGTCTTTGCGCACCGCCAGCCCCAGCCTCATAACAACCGGCAGGCCGCCCACAATGCGCAGATTGGACATGCCCATCTGGTTGATGTGATAACTGCTTAAGGTAAACGTGGCCACAAAGGCATCAAAACGGCCACTGGAGAGACCAATCAGGCCGTCCTGGATATTCTCTACTTTAATAAAATCGATATCTGGATAACGCTGCGATAGTTTCCCGACGTAACCGTAGCCATCGATCACCGCAATACGCTTGTCAGCAATATCATTAAGATCCAGAATAACCTCCATCTGTTCGCTACGCATAACGATGGCCAGCGGCCGTTCCAGGTAAGGCTTGGTGAAAGTGTGGGTGTGCTCTATACCCTCGGCATCCACATCATCAGAGATAATATCGACTTCACCATTCCTGGACATCGCCTGGGCATCGAGCCAAGTATCGCTGGGTAGGCGCTCGAACGTGACACCGGTGCGGTGCTCCAGGTTGTTGAGCAGATCAGAGATGATACCGATGAATTCACCTTGTTCGGTAAAGGCTTCAAAAGGCAACCAATTAGGATCACCCGTGAAACGTACCACGGGGTGTTCCCGCAACCAGGCGCGCTCTCGGGGTGTGATATCAATCGCCTTGCGCCCGGACTCCGGTTGAGGGAGGTCAGCTAGGATCCAACGACGGCGAATATCAATATGATCGGTGGCCGTAATCGAGTTCAATCCTTTATTTAAAATAGAGATCAGCTCGGGCCAGTCATTTCGTACGCCAATGCTTAACGCTTCCATCTCAAAGGGTGAATTAGCCGCTACTTTGAGGTTGGTGATGAAATGTTTTTCCACAAGATGTCCGCCCACGGCCAAGGTGCCGATATAGGCATCGGCTCGTCCTTGTGATACCGCTTCAAGGGCCTGCAGAGAGGTGTCAACCACCAACAGAGAGAGATCAGGGTAGTCCCGACGCAATGCATCGTGACTGGCATAACCGTTTTCAATTGCGATTGTATGGCCAGATAAATCGAAAATACTATTAACCGGTGAATGTCGCTGGCGCGTATAGATGACCGCTGAAATTTCATTATAAGGGTGGGTAAACAGTGCAAATCGCTCCCGCTCATCCGTGCGTATCACACCACTCAGTGCATCCAACTCTTTATTTTTAAGCATCTCTAGGGTAGCGGGCCAATCACTGTAAACCACCACCTCAAACTCAATCCCTAATCGCTGACTTAACAGCGCAAGATAATCAGCACTTAGCCCTTGATAGGCACCATCTTCACTCAAAAATTCTATTGGCGGCCAATATGCGTCACCGCCAATGCGTACCACGGGATGCTCTGCCAGCCAGGCTGATTCAGAAGCTGTTAATTCAATTTGTGAATTTGATTTTGATGATGGCGGAGAGATCCAGCGGCGGCGTATTTCAATCTTCTCGATGGTGGTGATGGAGTTCAACCCCTTCTCCAAGATTGAAGCCAGTATCGGCCAGTCATTGCGAATACCCATACTGACCCCCCCCACCTCTAAAGGGGTTTTACCGGCTACCTTAATGTTGCTGATAAAATGCTTTTCTAATAAATAGGCTGCCACCGCCAAGGTACCAATATAAGCATCAGCTCGCCCTTGTGACAACGCCTCCAATCCGGCGAGTGTGCTATCAACCACCAGTTGATCGATAGCAGGATAATCCGTCGTGAGTAAATTTTGAGTCGCATAACCACGCACCACTGCCACCGTGGCACCACCTAGATCATCAATACCCTCAATGGCTGAATTCTCGGTACGGGTAAAAACCACCACTGAAAATTCTTCATAGGCCGGGGTAAACAGTACAATTTTTTCACGTTTTGGGGTTTCCCAAATAGCAGCAATCGCATCAATTTCCCTCTCTTCCAGCATAGCCAGAGTAACAGCCCACGGATTGTCTACCACCATTTCAAACTTAACCCCCAGCCGTTCACTCAACAACCCGAGGTAATCCGCCGTCAGTCCTTGATAAACTCCATTTTCAACAAAATCAAACGGTGGCCAGTCAGACTCCCCTCCCATACGAATAATCGGGTTTTCTGTCAACCACCAGCGCTCCTCCTCGCTCAGGCTTTGTAATAACAAGGGAACTTCTGGTTTAAAATAACGAAACCCAGGATAGGCAATCCAGCGTCGCTCCAAAGCGGCAAGCTCATCACCAGAGATGGCTGCAAAACCTGAGTTAACCAGTTGAAGCAACCTCGAATTACCTTGTGCAATGCCCGCATAAATGCGTTTGCTAAAAAGCATTTTTGCACTACTTTCAACACCACCCGCTCGGCCCAATCGATCCAGCAAAGCCTGTGTGGTTGGTACCTCCGAAAGAAAAGCCTGTATATGTCCATCACGCAGTGCATTGATCATTTCACGCCGGGTATCAAATAAAACAACATTCGAAGTACCTTGTTGACGTAAATAATTTGCCTGAAATGCACCATTCACCGCCCCAACGGATTGACCTTTGAGGTCTACTAACCTCTGGTATGGTGACTCTCCAGACGCATAAAAAAGTGCAGAGCCGATACCATAAAATGATGAAGAAAAATCGATCCAGGTGGCACGCTGTTCACTCTCAAACAGACCGGAGTGGATATCCGCATCACCCGCACGCAGAGCGTTTAAAGTGTCACCCCACGTGGAGGGGCGAAAGATGATTTTTTTCCCGACTTTTTCTGCCCAAAGATGCCAAATATCAACAAGCAGGCCAGCTGCTTTGCCCTGCTCATCAACAAATGTCAGTGGATAGTAATTGCTATCTATCGAAATAACCAAGGGGGCAGATGAGCCACTCGCCTCACTGACTGATTGAGTTGCATTCGGCGGCGCACCGTACAACAGCGCGGGCACCATGCAAAACATCAAGCAGATGATGATCAAAATCTGTCGATAAACTGGATTATTCAAGTGGCAATATCCCTATAAAAACCTTCTGTCTCTAAAAATTTTCAACATTAAAAATAAGAGGTTAAATACAAAGAAGTCATCTAAACACTCCCCGAAAAAAGATAAAACCTTAATTTTAAATATGTCATTCAAGTGGCAAAACAGGCCCCTTTGTCACACCATCCAAGGGTTGGAAGCTACGCATCAAGATCGGGGATAAGGCGGCTCTCAAGCCGGGAGATCTGGTCTTTAATCGCCAGTTTACGTTTTTTCATTCGACACAACAGTAGCTGATTCTGGCTTCGCTCATGAGCCATGCTATCAATCACATCATCCAGGTCGCGGTGTTCGAGGCGTAACACCTCCAACCACTGTTTTAAATTAACCATTTCACTTTCATGCATCGGATTGGCACTCCATCATCGAC
>JAFLJP010000100.1 GCA_022712945.1 Gammaproteobacteria bacterium
CCATCATGCGGTTAACCCAACACGATAATCGTAGCCGAAGGTGGTTTTCCCCAAAGGGGTCAAGAAGTTAAAGAGCATTTTTTCCAATGTAAAACACTATAGCCATTTTTTGGCCCCAATGCACTTTTTTGGCTGTAAAGAGGGTTTTGGCCAACAATAGACCGGGGGTATGAGAGCCCGAGAGAAAGGGGGAACCCCAACCAGGGCGGTAGCCCTGGTTGGGGTTCGTGGTTGTGAATTTAGTCGAGTAAGTACATATAGTCTCGTTTGATAATCCGAACGGCCATTTGCCAGCGATCATCTAGGCGATCCCATGCCTCTACCATATCTTCGTAACCCCTTGGAAAGTAGTCTTGACGGTTGAGCACAAACGCCGCTGCGATGATTTCGCCAGTACTGGCACCGGTTCTGCCTGTGGCATGAAGTACCCGCGCCGCGTTGATAATGTCGGGGATAGGATGAGGTAATTTAGTCATCGGTGTTTCTCCTTGGTTAGTCAATGGTGGTTTGTTCACAAACCCATCTAGGAGGCTGTCCGAGAATAGAGAACCTACCGAGGAGAAGCTGGATTTGGCCAGATTTCTCCATTATTTTCGTTAAATATGTCCAACATTCGCCTCAAATAATGAAAAAATCTGACTCAAACCAGCGTCCCCTCGCAACGACTCCTATTCTCGGACAGCCTCCTAGGGCTTGTCGGGCATGGCGACCGCTCAGCGACTGGGCACGGCTTTGGCAAGGGCGGCACGTCTTTTTGTGCCGTTTATTTACCCTTGCCAAAGACGGGACCAGTTGCTATTTCTTTCAGCCTGCCTGACTAGCCCAGAACCGCCGAACGTCGGGGCTACGGCTCTTTTGGCGCATTGCGCCATGAGGGGGCTTGGCTTGGGTGGCCAGGACGGAAGACACGCGGGGTTTTGCGTGGCTGGAGCTGGCCAGCCGAGACAAGCCGGTGGGTGGGCATAGATTCAAAGCAACGTGGCGCAGCCACACAAACCGGCTTGTTTCCAGATAAAGCGCGAAGCTACGAACGGCCCCCGGCGGGGGTTGGGGGGATACCACCAGGGCCATTTACACATAATGTGCGCGTTATGCGTTGTGGCCACATCACAAGGGAGGAACGACCGTGTGGCCATTTCGCATAATGCCGCATTATGTTACTTGGCCCTGCCACAAAGCCCCCTTGAGGGGGGAATGGGGGTAGATAGCCAGGTGCATGAAGGGGCGGTGTTTGCCCCTTGATGTGGCTGGCGGTTAGAACAATTGGGCTTGGTTTGCGTTGTTGGCAAGCCGAGCACCTTTAATGACACCGTTTCGGTTTACCCATGAAGCAGCCCGGCAGGTGGCTTGCTCACCTTCTCCGGTTAACCCGTATTGCAAGGCATATGACGGGCGGAAACCCTGCGTTAGGTGTCGGGTTCTAACGGTCGTTTGCGTGTGCTGGGATGGGTCGCTTTGTGGATCTCTCTTAGCTTCTCTACCGAGACTTGGGTATAGATCTGGGTGGTGCTCAGGTCGCGATGGCCCAGCATCACTTGGATAAAACGAATGTCCGCCCCGTTCTCTAACATGTGGGTGGCCATGGCATGGCGGAATAGATGACAGGCACCTTTTACCTCGATACCTGTCTGGACGATGTAACGCTTGACCATGGCACCCATGCTGAAACTACGGTAAGACTCGCCGTAATCGGTGAGGAATAGCTGGTCTTCACTGGCGGGGCCGATCAGTTGATCTCGGGTTTCGTTGAGGTATTTTTCTAGCCAGGCCTGAACCGTTTCGCCAAGGGGAAGATAGCGATCTTGGCCGCCTTTGCCCTCTCTCACAATCAATACGCTACGGGGCAAATGAATGTCACAAAGCTTCAGGTTGGTTAGCTCGGAGCGCCTTAATCCACAGCCGTAAAACAGTTCCATGATGGTTCTATCTCGGATACCGTCCGGGGTATTAATATCAGGCTGATTCAAAATCTCGCTGACTTGTTCTGGTGTGAGGATCTCACGAGGAAGCTTTCTTGGGATCTTGGGTAGCTGGATCTCTGAGGCGGGGTTGTAGAGCATGTGGTTTTTCTGGGCCATCCATTTAAAGAAGTTTTTCAGGGCTTGCAGGGCAATGGATTGCGCTCGAAACGAGAGTGGTTCACCGTTCTTTTGGCGGTGGTGAAAGAGGTGTTTTTGATAGCGTTCTAGGATCGGTTTAGTTATGTGGCTTGGCTCCAACGTCCTTTCTTCACACCACAAAGCAAAATGCCTAACACGGCTATCGTAGGATTCGATGGTTCGGATTGAATATCCTTGAATCCCCAGATACTCCACATAATGTTGTAAGTAACCATGAAACGCTGTGTGGCTGATTTCTAGCTTTTTACTTTGCCGGTGACTGTGTAGTTTTCTGCGTAAGGCCATGGGTTAACCCCCTTGAGCCGCTAAAGAGGAAGTACGACACGACGCGGGGGAATTAACCTCTATATACCTTTCTGGGGTATTTTCTGGCTTGGTGCCGTTTAAAGCCTTATCAAGACTGGGCTGAGGGCTACTTTTTTCACCCCGACACCCCCCCGTTTTATGGCCGTTAATGGGCCGTGAACACCCCGCTAAGTTAGCATTTCTACCCCGCGAAGTTTCCGTCATACCTTCATTTTTTTCCAAACAATCCACATCGATAAGGCCCATAAGATGTTTTCGGTTAGCCAAGTCACCGTCATATAACAGCTCGTAAACAAAGGATTGCCCCTGCCTTCCTCGATGGGCCAACAGATATTCCATTTCCATTAAACGATCCAAGTGAACACGGATTTGTGTGTTTCCCCATTGGCTGTATTCGCGGATATCACGACGACTAAAACGATAATCTGATTGATCCATGCCCTGAGCTCCACAAGCTTCTGTGACCATCTGCTTGATGTGTTTTAGCAACGTGTGAGTCTGAGGCGGCAGCTCATCCAGTGATCGACCCAGTACGTCATGGGCTAGCCGGTTGGCGGTTTCGATATCCTGTGGAATCACTTCGATATATTCCAGCGGCTGACCATTGTGATTTATGGTTTTCACTTCCCGCTGATACTGATGCAGCAAAGCCACGCTTTTAATTAGGGTGAGGTACTTCATATGGTCCCGTCGAGTTCGGGTTTTATCATCAATAAAGGTGAGCTGTTCAGCAAAAGGATTGGCGACTAAAAGAGGACGTAATAGGCGCTGGGCATTTCGGTGTAACTGGATGATCTGCTTTTTATCTTCGACCTGAAGCAAGCCTTCTAAGGTCTGCATCTTCCTTTGCATTGTGTGAATCGCTTGGGTTTGCTCTCTGCTTTCGTTAACAGTGAGAACCACACAACGGTTCATCAACTCTTCATCGATATCAATAGCCGTGGTGGTGAGAAACAACATCACAGGGCCTTCCACGTGGTATTCCTTAGTCACCAGGGTGCCGGTGTTGTCATCCTTGCCGGTGCTGGCAATGGTCAGTTCACCTTCACTCTGTAACAGTTTTAAGGCATAACTGGCATTCGCTGCCCCCTCCTCTTCGGCAATCGCTAGGATCTTATTTTTGAGGTTGGTTTCACCCATGTAGAACAGGCTTTGGCCGGTCATGGCGGAGTATTGCACTCTCTCCTCTTCCGGCATCATATTGAGCACGGCATCCATAAGACTGCTTTTGCCTGCTGCGCTGGTTGATTGAACAATGATGGCGAGGGGTTTATCTAACTTCCTTGAAACAGCCGCTAAGTATCCCACTAGTTTGTTGGTCTCTTCACCCACCACACCAGCGGTGTGGAAGTCTTCCAGTATGCGGCCAAGCAGGTGCTTATCTTTTAGCAGCTCAAGGGCCTGCTCTCTTTCCGAGTCACCCAAGGCCTTGGTTTTGTCCTTTGGCTCCAGGGTCTTTTCGATATTATCCTCTTGCAGGGCTTCGCACTTTAGCAGGACTTTACCCAGGTCTTTCTTGATCACCTCTTCGGTGATACCTAGCTCGATGGCGGCTTGTTTGATGAAGCTGTAACGGGCTTTGGCGGTGTATAGATCGAAGGTGTCCACATGGAGTAGATCGCCTTGGCTTACGAGTAGATTTATCTTCAACTGGTTTGGACTGGTGCTATTTTTTAGGCCTCGGATACGGTAGCGCCTGGCAGTGAAAGAGATAATCACCTCATCCTCTTTAATCTCTGCTTGTATATCAGGGCTGGGCGGCTCGGGGATGACAGCGGCGGGAAGTGGTTCAACTTCTCTCCCCTCCTGCTGAACGCTTTTGGCTTTTGTCTGGGGTGCGACATCTGCGGCCGGTTTTTCATCTGGTACAGGAATTTTTATTTTTGTTTCTGGAGCCTTCCCACTACCCAGCCATACCGCGCCACGTATGGCGGTACCTAAAGACTTATTGGCGGGTGTCACTTGTAGGGCGTATTCGTTAGCATCCATCCCTTTGGGGAAGTTGATTCGATAGCAGTCGATCCCTTCAGGCAAGAGCTTAGCGGCTAAAGAAGAAACGGCCTTTTCACCGGCGGCATCTCGATCATAAGCAATCAATACACGCTCAACACTATGGGTTTTAAAAGCTTCCATTAGCTCATCGGTAAAGCCTTCAATCCCGTAACTTGTGGTGACATTTCGGAAACCAGCACACCAGAAAGTTAAGGCATCTATCAATGATTCACAGAGGATGATTTCTTTGGAGTTACTCAGTGCCTCTTGGTTAAACACACCCTGGTGAGGCCCTGGAAGGTAGAGATGTTTGGGGGTGCCTTTGCGCAAACGCTCCCCGATTTTACGACCATAGATTTCTAGTACTTGCCCCTGATTCACCACGGGGATCACCACTGAACCGTTAAAATGCTCATGGCCAGATTCCCGCAAGATACCGACCTTTTGCAGTTGGCCACGGATCGCTGCGCCCTCTTTCCGGTTCTTTTCCGGTAAGCGATAAGCCAAGGTTCGATTAGCAAAGCCGAGTTTGAAGTGGTCTATCGCTTCACTGTTGATGCCTCGGTTTTCCAAGTAGCTTAGGGCTTCGGGGGTTTGCTTGAGGGTGTTGTGGTAGAACTCGACAACCCGAGTCAGTAAGGCTTGGTCTTCGGTATTGGATTCTAGCGTGGCCGGTAGTTTGGTGGTGGTTGAGCGTTTAACCGGCTGAGTATTCACCACCGCATCGGGAACAACACCATCACGCAATAACGCCACCGCATGTTTAAAACTAATGCCCTCTTTCTTCATGACCCAATCAATCACGCTGCCACCGGTTTGACAGGCACCCAAGCAATGCCACAGGTTCTTTGATGGCGTGACCACTAAAGAAGGGGTTTTATCGTTATGAAATGGACAGCTGCCGATTAAGTCCTTGCCGGTGCGCTTGAGTTTGATGCCTTGGGATTCCACTAGCCTTTCCAAAGAAACTTCTTGCTTTAGTCGTTCAATTTCCTGTTCTGGTATACGCGCCATACCCTGAATCCTCCAAAACCTTGTCAAGACCACACCTATGGATTATTATAGTACACATATATGTTCTTTCGGACAACAGGGTTATAAACCAGGGGTTAGGATTATGGCAACATCAATAAATGCGATTTTCATGATGAGCCTACGAGAAAGACTAATTGACCTGCGTAAAGACCAGGGCCTAACCCAGCAGCAAATGGCGGATACCATTGGTATTCATGTGAATAGCCTGAAGAAGTATGAGACGGGGCAAGCCCAGCCTTCTTTGGATATATTGAAGAAGATTGCCCTAGCACTTCATGTAAGTACTGACTTCTTGCTGTTTGAAGGACATGAGCGTGTCCCTCAGGATGACTTAGCTTTGCAATTCGAGGCCGTAGCTGAAATGCCAAACGATGAACAGATGGTAGTACGGGAAGTGCTGGAGAGTTTGATTATTAAATATCAATCCCGCCGCTGGGATTCTAGGAGACAGTCAGCCGCCAAAAGGTAAAAGAAAAGGCGCTGGGCCAAAGGGCAGTAACCCAATGACCCAGCTAATCACCACCGATACCAGGAGTATCAGTAATGACTAAGCGAAAGTGTACGTCAGGGGCACGTCTGACTCAAAATAAAACCGGCCATGAACGCAAATTAAAGGTGAACCACACCTACTATATGAACAAGCTTAAAGACGACCCCATGGGCGCTGGCCGACCCATTCCGTGGATTCAGCTTAAGGGCTATTGGCTGCAACAGGCGGGCTTTGAGATTGATACACCGCTTAAGGTGCGGGTCATGCAGGGGTGTTTGGTGGTGACGG
>JAFLJP010000113.1 GCA_022712945.1 Gammaproteobacteria bacterium
GGTCAATGGGCGAATCAAAGATGAATTCGGAGCACGTATGGTTCGAGTGCGGGGTCATGCCAAGGTAATGGCGCATTTAATGTTTGGGATCGTCGCTCTCACGGTAGATCAATTAATGAAAGTCATAGAATAAGCACCACCGCTATTTTATGATTTCAACAAAAAACACATTGAAACAGTTGTGTTAGGGCATCGCTTGTCTTCAATTTCTATTTCAATAGCGAAAGGGGGCTAAATGGATCCGCCTTAAGTAGAGCCCCCTCAAAAAGTCAGAGTTAATTTCGGGTCAATTGCCTGAATTGACAGACACGAATGACAACACTGGCCTTGCTTTAAAGCTCAGTAACAAGGGATGCTGAAGTAGTCCTCTTATCAATACGCCAAACAGTACTTTTTGCGAGACAAAAAAGATCTTCAGTAAGACCTGAAGGTTCATCACCAAGAAAATACTGCTGATGTAAGCCGCTGAGGTATCGGCTCGCTTAGCTTTAATATAACCGAGATCGTAACCCCCTTTTCCTTGCCCGAACTTACCTTCAATCGGGATGCGTTGACGATAATCTTCTCGTCGCTGTGCTTTTTGTTTTTTCAGCTCTGCCTTATTGGTTTCGGTCTCTTTTTTGGGGCGACCAAGGGGCTTGCCTGAGTAACGAATGCCACATTGCTTGAGGTAAGCCCGGTTGGCGCGTGTGCCGTAGACAGGGTCGGCCAATACGGCTTCTGGATAGACCCCATATCGCTGATAGTAGGCTTCTACTTGAGAAGGGAGGTCTTGGCCTTCATTAAAGGCATTCCAGCGAAGATGGTCGACATGGGCGATTCCATCACCGGTGAGGCTAACACTGAGCTTTGCACCAAACTCAACGGGCTTATTCAGTTTTCCTCGAATGATCGGTCTCACATAAGGCTGGCTAATACTGACAATACGATCATCACAACGCTTGGTGTTATTCTGATGCATCCCTTGTTGTTGTGCGTAAAGGTGCTGTATCACCCAGTAGCGATACAGCAACCCATTCGACAGTGGCAAGCGTTCTCCCATCGGAAAGTGTGGCAGTAATGACTGAATGTGGCCGAGGTTCCGACGCAAGTATTGAAGCTGTTTTTTGATGCCTCGGCGTCGCACGTTTGCTCGAGGACGCCGCTGTTTGACGAGGGAAAGATAGGCTTTACGGGCTTGTTGGCGATAGGTGCGGGGTTTCAGATTTAGCGGGGTTTCTGGGTAGAGTTTATCGATGATTTGCTCACTGATTTCACGCGCCTCATTCAATAAATTCAAATCCGTCGGATAGCAAATGGCTTGTGGTGCAACCGTGGCATCGAGTATCAATTTTCCGCGATATTTTACCGCCGTTTCAACCTTAGCGACTGGGGTCTCGCTCTCAATCGCTTCTGTAGATGTCGGCGGTTCATCATCATTTGAGGGCGGTTTTTTAGAGGCTGAAATTTGCTTCTTTTTTTCATGCTCGACACTATTGATAACCGCTTGATGAAAAGCCTCAAAAACGTCAAAACCCATCCGTTTGCGGATCTCAACAAACAGTGATGGCGCAAAGGGCTGCTTGCCTTGATACCCTGCCAGCCCTACAAAATATTGAAGGTAGGGATTCTCTTGAATCTGCGCCACGGTCTCTTCATCCGAGAGGCAAAGTTTATGTTTGATGATCACCGCACCAATCACAAGGCGAGCGTCTTTAGCGGGACGCCCCTTCTTAGCCGAAAGACGCTGATGATAACCATCAGCCAAGGCATCCCAAGGGATGCTTTGGCTCATCACGACCCAGCGATTATTTTGATCCATTGCAGTCTGAAAAGGCCAGTCGAATTCAGCTAGCGAGAGTTGTTTTTGGCTATGGGAGCGGATCATAGTGCACGGCTTTTGTGAGTAAAGGGCTTGTTTTCGTGCACTATTATAACGAAATTATGAGGTTAATACATATATATCAGCAGGTTATGATTTCCGAGTAGGCTCTAATTATGCTTGATCGACATTATCGAAGAAGCCTTTTATATCGGCCTCTACGATATAGTGGACGGGATTGCCTTCAACCGCTTTGCTTAATGCACGCAGCGCATCATGGCAATTGCGCTCAGGTCGGAAACCATAAGAGTCGTCAATGAAATCTTGCTCATAAATAGCCTGAAGGATCTTAACGAGACCCGCTTGGACTAATTTATCTTCTAGCACCGGTATGCCCAGTGGTCGCCCTTTCGCACTACCTGCCTTCGGAATATAGACCCTTAGGGCTGGCTGTGGACGATATGACATATCATGTAAACGCTTTATCAAATCATTCAGATTAGCATCTAATTCTCTGCCATAAACTTCCTTGGTAACATGGTCTATGCCTGACGCGGCTTTTCCTTTTAGCTGCGTAAAGCATTCCAGTAATAACGCCTTATTCATCAAGTGAAATAGGCTGGTAAATTGACACCGCTTGTCATCACTGGCTTTCTTCGCTATGCGTTGCAGTTTCGTTTCCACGCATTCTTCGTTACTGTGCACGATACGTGTTTCCCCACAACGCAGTTGTTGTCGTGATAGCCTTCCCTCCAGCACCATTACAGGCCTTCACCGGTATTATTCCATCATCCGACTTCCTGAACCGCATCAGTTGTTCTCGTTTTATTATCACTTGTTCAACCTACTTTCTTCTTGAAAGACAGCTCAGGATCTCCCGAGTTACCGATATTTCATAATGGTCAACATGCCATGCTTTACAACCCCGAAGCAGCTCTGTAACACTTGTCTAACGCACTACACCATGGTGACTTCCAGGAGGGGTACCCTGTCGTCCTGCTTGGATAAAAAAACTTACGAGGCTAAATCACTTCAGCTAATGCTTACGGCCTGTTGCCTTGCGCACATCGTGCTTAATATTTGGAGTTACCTCCGCCTACCCGATGCTTGCTACCCAGTGGCTGACCTACCTTGCTGGGACGGGATTTTCACCCGCTGGAAATATCGACCTTGCTCGGCCGCACACCCCTTTATTTGTCTTCGAGTACGGGTAGCCCCAGTGCTCGGGTCTTGCCTGCGCCTTTGGGGATGTGCTTGCGTTTTACCCGTCTGGCTCGATACGCTCCACGTTTGAGTCGATCTATCAGGTTCGCGGTGTTGGCTACATAGTGTTCTTTGTAGCCGTAGTAGCTGACCCGATCGACCCCGGCGGCGGCTTTCTTGTTTAACTTGCGAAAGCTGTGATCCAGTAGGGGTTGATTGATTTCTCGCGAGAGGTCTCGAAACCGGTAATCGGCTTGCGTCTTTGCTTTGTAGGCTATTCCCCGCAGTGAGGTGAGCTCATGTCGTTCCCATTCTTCTATGTCGGGCATGAGTGTCCTTTGCGGGCTTCGTACTTCCGTCAAGTCCTTCCCCATGT
>JAFLJP010000117.1 GCA_022712945.1 Gammaproteobacteria bacterium
CCCGAGGGCCAACGATCACATCAATCTCACTGATAAACTCCGCTGAGTACTCCATGGAGAAACTCCTTTCCAAACTACAGGAAAGAACTGAATCGCAGATCGCTACCTCAAGCGTAAGGTGGGTACGGGACAACGCTTACGTTTCATCGGGAAAACCGCCCAAAAAATACTACTTTAACAAGTTCACACCATCAATTACTTAATGATGACATGCATGCTATAGTTTAGTGAAATTTAAACAAACAGCCAAAAGTAGTGAGGATCGGATAGAAACGTTATGGCTTTGAAGCGCATCAAAATTAGCTCTGTTGAACCCGGAGATATTCTATTCACCTCTCGCCCAGGGAAGCTTAGTAGAGCGATCCGCGTTACGACAGGTGGAACTGTGTCTCACGCGATGATTTGTGTACAGCGCGGCTCATTTATCGACTCCACGACCGATGGTGTGCAAGCAAGCAACCTTCAACGCGAACTGTTTGAAAGCGATGAGCAAGTGTTTCACTTTCGCTTGAGGGAACCGCTTAGCCGCGAGCTCATGTCGAAGGTCCTAGATTTTGCACGGGGCGAGATAGGTGCGCGTTATTCCATAACTGAAGCCATGCGTTCGGTCGGCAGCGTACGAAAGCCAAGATCGAACCGTCAGTTTTGTTCTCGGCTGATAGCACGCGCCTTCAGAGATGCAGGTGTGGACCTCGTACCCGATGCTGACTATTGTTCTCCAGAGGATTTGAAGCGCAGCCCCCTATTAATTGAGATCCCCATAAAAACCGAAGTGATATCTGAAGAAGAGCAACTCTGGTGGCGAACCAACACCAATCCAGTTCGTAAGACACACGAAGCTCAGAATGCTATTCTTAATGTAGCACGCTCCATTGAGACAACGATTGAGCGTTTTGATGACCTGTATGCTTTACTTGTCAAGAACCCCGAAGCGGACCCGAAAATAGCAATTGCATTTCGCGACAGCGGCTATCTCGATCTATGGAAAATAGAGGTAGATGCGCATCCTTGGCGATATAATTCCTCTCTTATTGATGCGATGCAAGCTTCACCAGAGGCATTGCGAGATTATTGCGTTGATACGGTTAGAGAAGCCTATAGCGGTGGCCTCCGTTTCTCAATCAACCTCATTCAGTTGCGGGCGCTCTACAGCCAATATCCCCGCGAGTCTTTCCGCCTTGAGGTGGAGTTGTATGAAACTCTCGTTCGAAACGACCAGATGCGGAGGGAAACTGCCTATGCTTGGCTATGGAAAAACTATCCAAACGACTTGAAACAAAACATGGAGCAATTAGAGCCCCATAGTGCCTATTGGTTTTCAATAATTGACCGTGTCGAGCCAAATCTGGCGGCGTTGTCTCGTCATGCTATCAGCGTAGAAGGTAACAAAAACATCTGCTCATCATGTGGAGATGAACCTGTCACCGATTATCGATTGGTGAATGGGGCGGAGACGATGCCAGGTGTCCCGTCTTTGCGACTGTGCAATGAGTGCATCGAATTTCGAAGGGGTATGGGCAATGTACTTACACCGTTTCTGCCTTCGCTTTGAAGCCCAATACTACGTCGAAGACGCCATGAACCAGAAGGACGCCCAAGTTTGACACAATCACTCGCACCAGCAGAAAGTGTCTTGGACCCCGCACAATTGGTTCGTATCGAGGCCGTGCACCGTGGTTATCTTTTCCAGCACCTTTGCGCGGTTCAATGCCTGTTGTCTGCGGCGACGCTATCGGCGCAAACGGTATTTATCGAAACTGACGAAGACTTCGAAATCCAGCTCGACGGCACACGTATCTATGTTCAGGTAAAGTATCGTAAAACCACCCTGTCATGGGGTGATATAGATAGTACCATGGCACGGTTTGACGATCTACGCCACTCGCACAATCGCAAAGAGAGGCAAGGTGCTGCGCAGTTCATTGTCATCAGCAATTCAGCTCCGAACGGCCCTCTGTTAAAAAAGTATGAAGCTGATGACTGGCCTGTCGACGTTACCTTAGAGTGGCCCGAGTCCGAGCCAACCAGAAGGATTCTTCCTGCGCCACAAGCAAACTTAATGGAGGCAATCCAAGAGACCTGCCGACTGGCAGAGAGATTACCCTTCGCAACTTTGGCACCCGAAACACTTGTATGGAAGCTCGCAGGAGTCGTACAACTCGCAGCTACCGGAGAGAGTGAGGCCCTTAATCACGCATTCCATGCCATAGACCTTCCTAGCCTCTTTGAACAACTGGTGATGCAGTTACAAGACTTGCCTTTGCCGCCTGTTCCTTACAGGGTTCAGCAGGATGAACCCGACCTTTATACTGGGGAGCGGGTCCGCATGATCGTTGGCTATTCTGGTGCTGGTAAAACCTCATGGCTTGCACAAGTAGCGCAACACGCTCCAAGTCCGTTGGTCTATCTCGACGTCGCCGACACCCCAGGGGCGGCCCTTGCCAGTACTGTTGCAAGAGAGGTCGCTGGACGTTTGTACGGAGACGGACACAAGCTGGGTGAATTATTGCTACCAGGTGCCTCAGGTAGAGAAATCCTTCAACATATATCGCGTCGCTTGAATGAGCGCGGTGAGATTCTCACGGTCGCTCTGGATAATGTCCACAAGCTACCCGCCGACGATCTGATTGGTTTGATTCAAGCAGGCAGAGATATCCACTTCGTGCTTCTCTGTCGCCCGGAAGGTGAGATTGCCACAATCGAAGCTGTTGTCGGTGTCACACGTGAAAATCTTCACGGATGGTCACCTGATACGGTTGCAGCCGCCGCGTACGCGGCGCACTGTCACAGTGACCCAGCGGATTGCCAGAAATTGATCGATTTGACTGGTGGACTGCCACTATTTGTACTGAGCGCTATCTCGGTTGCAGGTTCAGATTACGAGGGTTCATTGAAACACCTGTGCTCTGACATTGCACGGTCGGCACACACTAAAGAGATGGCGCAGGAACTCATTCTCAGCCGTGCTATTGAACATCTTCCAGATACAGTTGCCGAAGTCGCAGACCTCCTCAGCCTTTGTGATGCGCCACTTACTCGCGAGGAAGCGGCCTCATATATTCTCGCTGCTGGCGGGCCTAAGCAGCAGATATTTTTTCGGTCGCTTCGCCTACTGCAAAGCCAAGGTCTATTACTGACTTTCGCCGACAAAAAAATTAAGCTGCACGACGCTGTACGAGTTGTCGGCAGCGGACGTCTTGCGCTTCTTGGCGAAACCGAAGTGAAGGCCCGTCAAGAAGCGCTGAGAAATGTCATATACCGGAGCCTTTTAGAGAGTTGGCACCCAGCGAAGCTAACGATGTTCGCACGGCTTTCCGGTGAGGTCGGTCGCCTCGACGTGCTGGTCGAAATAGCAACGGAGGAGCTCTTTCACGAGATGGGAGCGTGGCCCGAGGTCGAAGCATACCTTGAACAAGGCGCTCAGGACGGAACCGTTCCTCCTGACCAACGTCTCAAAGCCCTAGACGCACTGGCTTTCGCGTCTATGAAGGCTGGGTCCGACCGCACGGGTTCATGGCTCGATCAAATGGATGCACTGATTATGGAGCACAATCTTGGCTCCGAGGAGCGGCTCCGCGTTGGCATGAAGCGCATGAATTTCCTCGCTGGCAATGGAGATCGCAAAGGTGCTGAGATCTTGATTGCGAACCTAGAGCCAGTCGTAAAGAGATTGTCTCCCGGTCATCAGCGAGTTTTTTCTTACAATGTTGCATGTGCCCATCTGTCACTTAATGATGCGGCAGCTACGATTAAACTGATCGAGCCTCTGATTGAAAAATACTATGATTTGATCGGTCTGACGCCCAAGCTAGTGATGGGCAAAAATGCGCCAGACCTTGCTCCAATGCTGAAGGCAGGGTCGGACGTAGATGACATCAAACACCTTGCCGATTCACTCGATGTGCTTGCCAAGGCTTCGGATGCCGAAAGTAAATTCTCTCCAATAGCCCGCATCCATGCTCTGAAGTTCTACGACCTAGCACGCGCTCCAGATTCCTTGTTCCGGGTTGGGCAAGACCTCATCGATCAATTTATTGGCAAACATGATTTCGATGGCGCACTGAATATGATGGAAACCATTGTCTTGCCACTACTCCGACAATGGAAGTTAGCAGATTATCTTGTTTCTGTACGCTCCCAGTATGCTGTAGTTCTAGCCTACTGCGGGCGACATTCAGATGCTGAAGCGGAGATGGATCGCCTCAGCCCCTACAAATCTGGTCTTCAGTCGCTGGCGCAAAGAGAGCTTGAGGACCAGCAAAACTTGATCGCAGACCTGCGTAGGCTAGGTCCACCTCCCAAATGGATCCCACCAGCTGATTTACTCAAGAGTATTGCTCTAGAGTTCGGCAATAACGCCGAAACATCCGCAATGCCACTTCGCGCTGCTTCTCGGAAAATTGGGCGAAATGAGAAGTGCCCGTGCGGGTCGGGCAAAAAGTACAAGAAATGCCACGGGTAGGGTTACCGGATGAAGTCATTCTGACCCGAACCAGCTATTCATCCGTCGGCGGAAAGTCAGTATATATCGTGATTGAAGTCGTCGAATGACATATTCTCCAAGCCCACTAACAATCTATCTCGAGAAAGCCTTGAGACTGGGTTTAAAGCGTGAGGGTTCAAATAGAACCAATGCTCGACCGAAGTTTCCTGTGGTATTTGCCAAGCATTGAGGGTAAGCGTTGCCCCGCTCCCACCTAGGCCTTAAAACCCCACGGCAGCAGGTCTTCAATGTCACTTTGTTTGTGGCCGTTGACGATGGCGGTGAGGATCCCGGAGATGTATCCGTGCGGTTCCACGGCATTCAGTTTGCAGGTTTCGATCAGGGAGGCGAGCATGGCCCAGTTTTGGGCTCCAGCTTCGTGACCTGCGAACAGGGCGTTTTTACGGCTTAGAGCGATGGGGCGGATGGTGCGCTCGACGGGGTTGTTATCGATCTCGACGCGGCCATCGGTGAGGAAGAGATTCAAGCCGTTCCAGTATTTGTCGATGTATTTGAGGGCCTCGCCGGTCGGGGATTTGGCCGAGACCCGGGTGCGGCTTTGGGCTAGCCAGCTCTCGAAGATTTTCAACTTTGGCTTTGTGCGCTCAATGCGGGCAGCAAGACGGGCGTCGGAAGACTGGCCTTTGATATCGGCCTCGATCCGGTAGAGAGCTGCTATCTGCTTCAGACCTTCCTGCGCGATGGGGGCAGCACTGGCCTTGGCCACGTCATAGAGTTTGCGCCGCGCATGCGCCCAGCAATAGGCTAGTTGCACGTCCTGAGCAGCCCGCTTTAGCAAGCGGTTGTAACCGGCATATCCATCGACCTGGAGGATGCCGCTGAAGCCCTGCAAAATATCGTCAGCGTATTTGCCGCCGCGCCCGGGTGCATAGGTAAATGCCACACCGGGTGGCGCATCCCCCAACCATGGGCGATCATCGCGGGCCAGTGCCCAGAAGTAGCCCGTCTTCGTTTTCCCTCGCCCCGGCTCCAGCACCGGAGCGGTGGTTTCGTCCATGAACAGCTTGGAGGACTGTTTGAGGTTGGCAAGCAGACAGTCATATACGGGCCGCAGTTCGTATGCGGCTTTTCCGACCCAGGATGCCAATGTAGAGCGATCCAGATCGACGCCCTGTCGTGCGTAAATCTGACTTTGACGATACAGCGGCAGATGGTCGGCGTATTTGCTGACGATCACGCTGGCCACGGTTGCCTCGGTCGGCATGCCACCCTCGATCAGGCGGAGCTTGGCTGGAGCTTGCACAATACCCGCTTCGCAAGAACGGCAGGCATACTTAGGGCGACGGGTCACAATCACGCGGAATTGGGCGGGAATAATGTCGAGCCGCTCGGAGGTGTCTTCGCCGATGATGTGACGCATCGCGCCGCAGCTGCATTGGGTGTCTTCAGGCTCGATTATTTCCTCAACGCGCGGCAAATGTTTGGGCAGATGGCCCCGATTGGATTTACGCGGTGCGGGTTTTGATTTAGGCGGATCAATCGCCTCATCCTCGGCATGGATTGTGGCCATAGCCGTTTCGATATCTTCCAGTGCCAGCTCGTATTGCTCTGGATTGACCTTTTCAGATTTAGCCCCGAACAAGGCCCGCTTGAAGTCGGTGAGCAGCTTTTCCAGCCGGTCAATTCGATCCTGCTTACGCAGATTACGCCCTTCGGATGCAAGGAGTAGTGCCTTCAGCGCATCAATATCATCAGGAAGATCAGCGGGGTTTATCATGCCCGGTTATTACCAAATTTAGCCCGTAAATACCCGCCTAAACGCCGTTATGATTCACTCTGCCACAGCCGGTGGGCGCACCTCCAAAGCGTGGACTTTGCGCCAGTCCAAACCCGCAAAAAGCGCCTCGAACTGCGCATGGTTCAGCCGTATCATACCATTGGAAATGGCAGGCCATTTAAACACATGATCCTCCAGCCGCTTATAGGCCATCACCAAGCCGGACCCGTCCCAATACAACAACTTCAGCCGATCGGCACGTTTCGAGCGGAACACATAAACCGTTCCAGTGAAAGGGTCCTTGTGCAAATGGTTCTGCACCAGAGCCGCCAACCCGTTATGGCCCTTGCGAAAGTCCACAGGATCAGTCGCCACAAATATCCGCACACGATTGGAAGGAAAGATCATGCGGGAACATTCAGAGCACGAACAATCTCGGCAAGCCGCGCACAAGGCGTTGCCACATCCAGACGCACCGTCACGTCACCCCGGATCACATCCAGCGTGCCGCCACCAACCGGCGCATCACCACAGCTTTCTTCGTGCAAAACCAGAGGCGCAAATTCCACATCCTCGGGGACTGCAGGCAAAATCAACTTGCCTTCCCGCGCCTGACGCCGCCATTCCGATAAATGATTGGGGCGTAGATCATACCGCCGCGCAACAGCGTTCACGGTCGCACCCTCGATCAATGTCTCCGCTACAATCTGGCCCTTCAAATCATCCGGCCAACGCCGCTGACCCCGAGGGCCAACGATCACATCAATCTCACTGATAAACTCCGCTGAGTACTCCATGGAGAAACTCCTTTCCAAACTACAGGAAAGAACTGAATCGCAGATCGCTACCTCAAGCGTAAGGTGGGTACGGGACAACGCTTACG
>JAFLJP010000101.1 GCA_022712945.1 Gammaproteobacteria bacterium
GTAGCGAGAGAGTGTGATTTTTAGTTCATTTTTTCGACAATTTGAGGCGAATGGTTGTTCCCTTTAACGAAAATTGGCGGGAAAATGAGCAAAAAACACGCTTTCGCAGTAGACCTATCTATTCTCGGACAGGCTCCTAGAGAGCTACCAGTCTGTCCCTTGTGCCAATTCGAATGTCGATTGCTGCTCTCCGACAGGCTGATCTGAAGCCGGTGCTTGCTTGGTCGGAATTGGCGGTGATGGTGCTGTCGTGTCATTCGATAATGGATTTAACCCGGATAAATCATAAATCATGTGCAATCTCGCTTGTCCCTTGATCCCACAGGAAATATTTATTCAGTCACCCGTCATCACAGGTACGGGGCTTCCTCATGAATTTCCCTGTGAAACCAATCCGCTACGCGATTTTTGCACAAATTTACGAAATGCCCGGGTTAACGATGTACTAATACTTTTCAATGGGTCTCTTTAACAGAGCAAGGTATTCGTTGGCAGGTAACGGCTTGCTGTAGAGAAATCCCTGGATCATTTCACAGTTGAGTTTGCGCAAAAAGGCGACCTGCACCACCTCTTCCACCCCTTCGGCAACAACGTTGAGATGCAGGCTGTGGGCGAGGGCGATGATGGCGGTGACAATGGCGGCATCGTTCGGGTCATGTTCTATATCTTTTACGAAAGAGCGGTCAATTTTCAGCGTGTCGATGGGGAAACGTTTGAGGTAACTCAGAGATGAGTAGCCGGTGCCAAAGTCATCAATTGAGAGCGAAACCCCCAGATTGTGGATTGCTTGAAGGGTGCTGATGGTGCGATCACTATTTTGCATAATGGTGCTCTCTGTGATCTCCAGTTCAAGTAGTGATGGCGGTAATTGGCTCTGGCTGAGGGCATTTTCTATTTTGCTTAGCAGTTGCTTGTCTTTGAATTGCTGTGCAGACAGGTTAACGGCAATCTTCTGTTCAATTCCCATGTCGAGCCACACTTTCGCTTGTTTACACGCATCTTGAAGTACCCAGTCACCAATTTGAACGATCTGTCCTGAATGTTCTGCGATGGGGATAAACTCAAATGGCGGGATAATGGAGCCATCACTTTTAATCCAGCGAATCAACGCCTCTGCGCCGATGATGGATTGCGTCTGAACGTCAATTTTAGGTTGATAATAGAGGGTGAACTCCTGGTTTTCCACCGCGTGGCGCAGTTGGCTCTCAATCATTAAATGCTGGTAGCTGATGGTGCTGATACCTTCAGAGTAGAACTGGTAGTTGTTGCGCCCCTCCTCTTTGGCGTGGTGCATGGCAACATCAGACTTTTGCAGTAGAGAACCGGTCTCTTCGCTGTCGGTGGGGAAGAGAGATATGCCGATACTCAGGGTGATGCACACCTCTTGCCCTTGAAGAGAAAACGGGCTCGACATCACCTCAAAAATACGCCGTACCACGCTGATGATATTATCAACATCCTCAAGGTCGGTGATCAGTATGCTGAATTCGTCACCGCCCAGGCGGGAGATGGTCACATTATCCATCTTATTTGCTGGGCGACCGACCGTGTCGCTGTTTCGAAGGATGTTGCTGAGTCGGTTGGCGATCGCTTTTAACAGTCCATCCCCCGTGTCGTGCCCCATGCTTTCGTTGATTCGGCTGAATAGGTCGATATCGAGTAGCAGCACCGCTAGCTTTGTTTTGTGGCGTCGAGCGCTGCTGATCGCCTGCTCAATTCGATCTTGAAATAGCATTCTGTTTGGCAAACCGGTCAAGGTGTCGTGGCCCAATTGGTATTCAAGCTCCTGGTTTCGTCGGTTCACAACATCTGAAAGCGAACGGTTCTGTTGCTGAATAAGGTCGTAAAGTGTTGCACTTTCAAGTGCGTGAGCGCAGTTGTGTAAAACCACCGAGAGCAGGTTTAAACGGGTGGTGGAGAGCTGCTCAAACGGTATTGTGCTGACACCAATAAACATGCCCCGTACACGGGTTTTGGTGGTGAGTACGTGCATGATAATCGGCTTGTCACTGTTTGCAGATTCGATGGTGACTGGGCGGTTTTGTTTAATGGCCCAGGCAAATTTTCCACTGTCGATCAGTAGATCAACCTGATGTTGGAGGTACGCCCGATCATTCGCCGGTTGCCAGTTGGTGAGTTTGAAAGAGGCATCTTTTTCATCAACGGTGAAAATGGCCAGGGTTTCAAAATTGATGGTGCGTTTGATGTAGTTCAGGCTGGTTGAGAGTATCGAGCTGATATCTCGGCACTGGCTGGGTGAGCCGTGCATGTCGCCCATGGCGGTGAGTAGGTCGAGTGTCAGCTCATGCCAGGCTTGCACTTGGTCGCAGGGTGTGGGTATTGATGATTTCATTAGTGCAGGTTGCTCTTAAATAGCTCAATCGATTCACTGTACTGGGCCTGGATCTTTTCGACAATCTCAGGCAGTTGCTCAGGGTTGATTCCGAGCCGTTGCCAAGCTTTATCGGAGAGAGGGGCAATATGTTTTTCGCCGCTTCCGCCTAACTCCAGTGCATGAACGATAATGTCGGCTACGTGAATGATCGCGCACTCATTCGGGTAGTCTTTCGCTTTTTCGGGGCAGTGGTGGTGGCAAATGGGTTGGTAAATAGAGGCTGGGAGATTCCAGTTTTTTAGAAAAACAGCACCAATCTCACCGTGATCAACCTGCCAGCGTTCAAGCTCCAGTTGATACAGCAGCCGTTTGGATTGACGCGCCTGTTGCAGTAGTTCTCGAGTGGTCGCAGGGTCACCCAAGCAGATAATGACACGCCCGAGGTCATGCAGTAGCCCCAGTACATAGTAGCGCTCAACATTTGACTCCTTGCGGACGCTTGCCAGTACACGCGAGGCGACGCCCACGCCCAGGCTGTGCTGCCAAAACTGGTTAATATCGATCTGGTCGTCGGGAATGGATGGAAAAGTAGTGAGCACGGTGCAGGCCAGAGTAAGCTCTCTTAACTGTTGTATGCCGACAATGGTGATGGCCTGCTCTACCGTGGTGATGTGTGTGGGAAAGCTGAAAAACAGACTGTTTGAAATACGCAGTAGCTGTGCGGTGAGCGAAGGATCTTGATTGATGATGTTACCAATATCTTTCAGACTGGTATTGGGGTTATTAATCGCACTGTTCAGTTGGTGATAGATGGTGGGTGGCGTTGCCAACGCGGTGGTTCGTGAAATGAGTGAGTCGATATCGTACGCCATCATCTACCTCCGCTCCATTCCGAGACGGGCCACGATCTGTTGTACGCTGATGCTGAGTAGCTGCTGCATTACCGGGTGGTCACGGTTAGTCTGGCTGAACAGGTGGTTGGCAATCTCTTCGGCCTGCTCGATATCTGCATCTGACGGGGGGCTTTGATCCGGGAGCTGCGCTGCGTCTTGATCGTTATCATCTTTTATTCTGGCCTGGGTGACGCCCCAGGTTTTGAGGGTTTTGATATGCTTTTCGGTCAATACTGTGTCAGCTTTGGTCAGCAGGCGGCCGCTGGTATCGTGAATATCACTGTGTAGCGTCATTCCAGGTCGGATTTGTTCGATTTGCATCATGCTGTTGAACGCCTGCGGTTTTCGTCTCAAGAATCGTTATCAAGTCGGGGCCCTTTCTTCTTGCCGATAACGGGTTTTTAGTTCGTAAAATAGATCGGCGAAATTGATGGCTTCTTTAGGAATCTCTGAACAAGTCATAATATATTTTATACTGGCTGAAATCGCCCTCATTTATCCCGAAAATTTCACCAATAGAGCGACTATTACTTAGGGATGCAGAAGCAAATGAGAACAATTCCCGTTCAGCTCAATTCCAACCGAACTTATTCAGGGAACGACTCCTGTCACGATGAGTGGCTATTTTTCGCAGTAGATTCTTCCTAAGTCCGACAGCCTGCTAGGGAGGGATGGCGAGTGAAAGATCCGGGTGCGTTGTTTTATCTCTTGATTTTTACGAAATATCGGATGAGGAAAAGAAGAATTGAAGTGGTGGGTTGCCTTTGTAGATTGTTGTAAATTAAGGAAATATGATAGTTTTTGCTGGTGGGGCACAGCGCAGTATGCTTGACCTGAGGGCGGAAAACCTTGATCATAGCGCACTTTTACACCCTATCTATTGAATGGGTGTTGGCCCGCTATGCAGCCGTTGCCTCCTTAGGAGGCTTTTCATTCTCGGACAGCCTCCTAGGCTCGGCGGCAACGGTCTGAATCAACAACGAGAGGTTGGAGCTTATGTCTCAGCAATCACAGATCCCCGATATCGATGCAGTTGAAACCCAGGAGTGGCTAGAAGCCCTGGAGGCGGTTATTGAGGCCGAAGGGGTAGAGCGAGCTCACTTCCTGTTGGAGCAAATGATTGATAAGGCGCGCCGCTCAGGTGCCAATTTACCCTATTCAGCAAATACCGCTTACGTTAATACCATTCCACCGCATATGGAAACACCGATTCCGGGTGATCAGGCGATTGAGGATCGTATTCGCTCCTTCATTCGCTGGAATGCAATTGCGATGGTGGTAAAGGCCAATCGTAAAGCCTCAGAGCTGGGCGGCCATATTGCCTCTTTCGCCTCTTCGGCGGTTCTGTATGATGTGGGTTTTAACCACTTCTGGCGGGCACCCAGTCATGAACATGGCGGTGATTTGATCTACTCTCAGGGCCACACTTCACCGGGTACCTACGCACGAGCTTTCCTGGAAGGGCGCTTGACTGAAGAGCAGTTGGACCACTTCCGTCAGGAGGTGGATGGCAAAGGTCTACCCTCCTATCCCCACCCCTATTTGATGCCAGACTTCTGGCAGTTCCCGACCGTATCCATGGGTTTAGGCCCGATTATGTCGATCTACCAGGCGCGTTTCATGAAGTACCTGCAGGATCGTGGTATCGCCAACACCCAAGAGCGTAAAGTATGGGCTTTTCTGGGTGATGGTGAGTGTGATGAGCCGGAGTCGCTGGGGGCGATTTCGCTGGCCTCGCGGGAAAATCTGGATAACCTGGCTTGGGTGATCAACTGTAATCTACAACGTCTTGATGGCCCGGTGCGCGGTAACGGCAAGATTGTTCAGGAGCTGGAAGCGATGTTCCGGGGTGCTGGCTGGAACGTGATCAAAGTGTTGTGGGGCTCCTATTGGGATCCGCTGCTGGCTAAAGATAAAAATGGTCTGTTGCAGAAGCGCATGATGGAGTGTGTGGATGGTGACCTGCAAAATTACAAGGCGAAAGACGGTGCCTATGTACGTGAGCACTTCTTTGGCAAATACCCTGAGTTGCTGGAGATGGTCTCTAAAATGTCGGATGATGATATTTGGCGTTTAAACCGTGGTGGACACGATCCCCACAAAGTGTATGCCGCCTATCACAACGCCATGAATACCACGGGTCAGCCAACGGTTATACTGGCACAGACTGTTAAGGGTTACGGCATGGGTGCAGCGGGTGAGGCGCAGAATCGTACTCACTCACAGAAGAAGCTGGCGGGCGATGAGATGATCTACGTTCGTGATCGCTTTAATATTCCGCTAAATGATGAAGAGGCCGCTGCCGGTAAATACTATGTACCTGACGCTGATAGCCCAGAGATGCAGTACATGCATGCGCGGCGCAAAGAGCTGGGTGGCTATCTGCCGCAGCGCAATCAGACCGCAGCACCACTAGAAGTGCCGCCACTGGATACTTTCAATGTACTGTTGAAGGGTTCAGGCGAAAAAGAGATGTCTACCACCATGGTTTACGTGCGTCTGTTGACGCTGCTGTGCCGTGATAAAAAAATGGGTAAAAATGTGGTGCCGATTGTGCCGGATGAAGCGCGCACTTTCGGTATGGAAGGGATGTTTCGCCAGTTGGGCATCTACTCCTCGGTGGGCCAGCTCTACACCCCGCAGGATAAAGACGAGATCATGTTCTATAAAGAGGACAAATCGGGTCAGATTCTGGAAGAGGGGATCAACGAAGCGGGTGCGATGTCATCCTGGATTGCCGCTGCCACCTCGTATGCTAACCACAATGTCAACATGGTGCCGTTCTACATCTACTATTCTATGTTCGGTTTTCAACGTATTGGTGATCTGGCTTGGGCGGCAGGCGATATGCAGGCACGTGGCTTCCTGATTGGTGCCACTGCCGGTCGTACTACGCTATCCGGTGAAGGTCTGCAACATCAGGATGGTCATGGTCTAGTTCAGGCCGGTACCATTCCTAATTGTGTCAGTTATGACCCTACCTTCGGTTATGAGCTGGCGGTGATTATTCATGATGGTTTGCGTCGCATGTACGGAGAGCAGGAGAATGTCTTCTACTACGTCACCACCATGAATGAAAACTATGTGATGCCAGCAATGCCTAACGGTGTTGAAGAGGGTATCGTCAAAGGGATGTATGCGTTCCGTAAAGGCGGTAAGAAGAAGCTCAAGGTGCAATTGATGGGCTCTGGCACTATCTTCCGCGAAGTGATTAAAGCATCTGAGATGCTGAAAGAAGATTGGGGCGTTGAATCCGATATTTTGAGTGCCACCAGCTTCAACGAGTTGGCCCGTGAAGGTGAAGATTGTGAGCGCTGGAATCGTCTTAACCCCGGCAAAGAGCAGCGTGTACCGTATGTTGCTCAGTGTCTGGCGGGTCGTGATGGGCCGTTTATCGCCGCCACCGATTATATTCGCAACTACTCAGACCAGATCCGCAAGTGGGTGCCCGGTCAATATGTGGTACTAGGTACCGATGGTTTTGGTCGCTCAGATATTCGCGCCAACCTGCGTCGTCACTTTGAAGTGGATAGCTTCAGTGTCGTGTTGGCATCACTGAAAGCACTGGCAGATGAGGGTAAAATCCCGGCCAAAAAAGTGGCGGAAGCGATTGAGAAATACGGCCTGGATTCAGAAAAGCCCAATCCTCTGTATAACTAGAATGCTGTCAAGGCGGAGAGAAGAAGATTATGAGTAAAGAGATTCTTGTTCCTGATATTGGTGACTTCGCAGATGTTGAGGTTATTGAAATTCTGGTCTCAGAGGGTGACAGCATACAGGCTGAAGATTCACTGATCTCGGTAGAGTCTGACAAAGCCTCGATGGAGATTCCCAGCCCCGAAGCCGGTGTGGTCAAAGAGATTAAGGTGGCAATCGGTGATCGGATTGCCGAAGGCAGTCTGGTGATTGTTTTAGAGCCAGCCGATGTTACGACAACGGCGGTTGAGACACCCAAAGTTGAGCTAGCTCCAACACCAGTGGTAGCTCCAGTTGCTGCAACACCGGCACCTAAAGCAGCACCGGCACGCCCATCGCCGACGGCAAAAATTGATGAAGCCAGCTTCTCGAAAGCCTATGCGACCCCTTCGGTACGCAAGTTCGCCCGTGAACTGGGTGTTGATCTGGGCAAAGTGGAGGGTTCTGGTCGTAAAGGGCGCATCACCAAAGAAAATGTGCAAGGGTTTGTTAAACGCGCCATGAGCCAGCCTGCCGGTGGTGGTTTGGGTGTGGCACCGATGCCCGAGATCGACTTTAGCCAGTGGGGCGAGGTTGAGTCGCAGCCGCTCTCCAAAATCAACAAGCTGACCGGGCAGTTCCTGCACCGCAACTGGGTCACCATTCCCCACGTGACCCAGTTCGACGAGGCCGACATCACCGATATGGAGATCTTCCGTAAAGGCTTGGCGGCAGACTATAAAGAAAAAGGTATTCGTATTACACCGTTGGTGTTCATGATGAAGGCGCTGGTCTCGGCACTCAAAGAGTATCCTCGCTTTAACTCATCACTGGATGTCAGCGGCGAAAAGCTGATTATGAAAAGTTACTTTAATATCGGTATCGCCATCGATACACCCGGTGGGTTAGTGGTACCGGTGGTGCGTGATGTGGACCGTAAAAGTATTGTTGAGCTGGCGGTGGAGCTGGGTGAAATCAGCGTCAAAGCGCGGGATAAAAAGCTCAAGCCAGCAGATATGCAGGGTGGCTCAATCACCATCTCCAGCCTTGGTGGCATCGGCGGTACTCAGTTTACGCCGATTGTTAACGCGCCAGAGGTTGCCATTTTGGGTGTTTCACGCTCCAAGATGCAGCCGGTCTGGAATGGAAAAGAGTTTGAACCACGTTTGATGCTGCCGATGTCGCTCTCTTATGACCATCGGGTGATTGATGGCGCGGATGGTGCGCGTTTTACCACCTTCCTTAGCCGTGTATTGTCTGATACGCGCCGCTTGTTGTTGTGATGAGAGTAAATTGATGAGTAATCTAATTGAAGTAAAAGTCCCGGATATTGGTGATTTTGACGCGGTTGAAGTGATCGAGATTCTGGTGAATGTAGGCGATAGTATCGCCGAAGAAGATTCACTGGTCTCAGTGGAGTCGGATAAAGCCTCGATGGAGATCCCCTCGCCACAAGCAGGCGTAGTCAAAGAAATTTTGGTTAACCTGGGTGATAACATCTCTGAAGGCAGTGCGGTAATTATGCTGGAAGCGGGTGCCCAAGCTGATAGCAAGCCAGAGAAAAAGCCAGAAGCCAAACCCGCCGCCGCACTAACTCCCGCCCCAGTGGCTGCCAGTTTTTCAGGTGATGTGGATATCAGTACCGAAGTGGTGGTTCTCGGCTCCGGCCCCGGTGGTTATACCGCCGCCTTCCGCGCCGCTGACCTGGGCAAACAGGTGGTACTAATCGAACGTTATGAGAGCATTGGTGGCGTTTGCTTGAATGTCGGCTGTATCCCGTCAAAGGCACTGTTGCATACTGCACAAGTGATCAACGAAGCGGAAGAGTTCGAGCATATCGGAGTTAAATTTAATAAGCCAAAAATTGATCTTGATGCGCTACGTAGTTACAAAGAGTCGGTGGTCGGCAAGCTGACCGGAGGCCTGAAAGGGCTCGCCAAACAGCGCAAAGTGAAAATTGTTCACGGCTATGGAAAATTCACCTCCGCCAACACCCTTGAAGTGGAAGCGGCAGATGGCAGCAAAAAAAGTATTGGCTTCCAAAACTGCATTATTGCCGCCGGTTCCCGTGTTACCAAACTACCCTTTATCCCGTGGGATGATCCTCGGGTGATGGACTCCACCGATGCGCTGGAGATCAAAGAGATTCCCAAGCGCCTGCTGGTGGTGGGCGGCGGTATTATCGGTTTAGAAATGGCCACCGTCTATGATGCGTTGGGTGCCAGCGTCACCGTGGTTGAGCTCTCGCCAGGGCTGATTCCTGACGTTGACCGCGACATCGTGCGTCCGCTGGAGCGGCGTATCAAAAAGAAGTATGAAAACATCTACACCAATACCAAGGTCACCGCAATTGAGCCAACGGATGCCGGTCTGGTTTGCCGCTTTGAAGGCAAAGGCGCACCAGAGTCAGATACCTTCGACCAGGTACTGGTCTCCATTGGCCGCAGCCCCAACGGCAAGCTGATTGATGCCGAAAAAGCCGGTGTTGCGGTGAATGACTGGGGCTTTATCGAAGTGGATAAACAGCAGTGTACTAATGTCGGTCATATCTTCGCCATCGGTGACATTGTCGGCCAGCCGATGCTGGCCCACAAAGCAACCCACGAAGGCAAAGTGGCGGCACAAAACATCGCCGGTGAAAAATCATTCTTTGATGCCAAAACCATCCCTTCGGTAGCCTACACCGATCCAGAAATTGCCTGGATGGGAAAAACCGAAGAGGAGTGCAAAAAAGAGGGCATTAAATACACCAAAGGAGCCTTCCCCTGGGCAGCATCCGGTCGCTCACTCTCCATTGGTCGTGATGAAGGGATGACCAAGGTACTGTTTGATGAACAGCATAAAATCATTGGTGCCGCCATCGTTGGAACCAATGCCGGTGAGCTGATTGCAGAAACAGTACTGGCACTGGAGATGGGAGCCGATGTGGAAGATATCGCCCTGACGATACACCCACATCCCACCCTCTCAGAAACCATCAACCTCGCCGCAGAGATGGCCGAAGGTACCTGTACTGATCTCTATGCGCCGAAGAAAAAATCAAGCTAAGTTGCCTGCTCGGCAGTGAACATGATTGCGGATGCAGTTCTGCCCCGCGTGCCTTTCTAAGCTGCCTGCTCGGCAGTGAACAATAGTCCAGGTTCAGGGTAACCACCGTGCTGTTTCTAAGCTGCCTGCTCGGCAGTGAACGTAGGAATTGCCTGGGGTGTTAAAGCGGTTAATTTCTAAGCTGCCTGCTCGGCAGTGAACGCATTTTCGCCCAGACCCGCAAGTTCTTGGAATTTTCTAAGCTGCCTGCTCGGCAGTGAACATCCACCCTCGCGTGCCTGCGTCAAAACTTGCTTTCTAAGCTGCCTGCTCGGCAGTGAACTGCGAAGCTTTGATTGAGTTTTTTGAGTGGGATTTCTAAGCTGCCTGCTCGGCAGTGAACATATTCTCTACCAGCACCGCGTCAGCCCCGGTTTTCTAAGCTGCCTGCTCGGCAGTGAACTCAGGCGGGTAACAGCAACGATGGCACCACTTTTTCTAAGCTGCCTGCTCGGCAGTGAACTTTCCAGCATCTATGTAGATACGACGCAAGGCTTTCTAAGCTGCCTGCTCGGCAGTGAACATACAGGTAAGTCGTTATGGGTTTCTGATGTTTTTCTAAGCTGCCTGCTCGGCAGTGAATCTTACGCTGAGCGCACAATATCGATCGGTGACTTTCTAAGCTGCCTGCTCGGCAGTGAACGCGGTACCGTACAGAATTTATACTCTCAACAATTTCTAAGCTGCCTGCTCGGCAGTGAACTTCGGGATTGACCCGTTACACCTTTTCACATATTTCTAAGCTGCCTGCTCGGCAGTGAACATTCCCGTTCCAGGTATTAGGCGAGGCTTAAATTTCTAAGCTGCCTGCTCGGCAGTGAACATAAAATAGCCGAGAAAGGCGGTCGGGATATTTTTCTAAGCTGCCTGCTCGGCAGTGAACAAATAACGTTGCGTCGACTAGCGATGGTCACATTTCTAAGCTGCCTGCTCGGCAGTGAACTTTGAGACCCAATCACCTGATCACCATCGTTATTTCTAAGCTGCCTGCTCGGCAGTGAACTTTTTAAATAAAAGCTCACGCTCTCACCAGTGTTTCTAAGCTGCCTGCTCGGCAGTGAACATCACCAGGTCAGAATATGACTCAATGGACTCTTTCTAAGCTGCCTGCTCGGCAGTGAACTAATTTATCGCGGCCTATCTCAACAGTGGATATTTCTAAGCTGCCTGCTCGGCAGTGAACGAGACTTCGAAGGAGAGACCACTACGTGGGTCTTTCTAAGCTGCCTGCTCGGCAGTGAACGTCATTATACATAAATCCAAATACCGCTGAATTTTCTAAGCTGCCTGCTCGGCAGTGAACAAATAGGCAGATGATTCACACGGGAATAGGAATTTTCTAAGCTGCCTGCTCGGCAGTGAACGGCGTATCTGGGCTATTAACCCTACTTGCTATTTTCTAAGCTGCCTGCTCGGCAGTGAACATATACGTTTGCCGGGCAGTACATGCAGCGACTTTCTAAGCTGCCTGCTCGGCAGTGAACCCGGGCAGTACATGCAGCGACCCACTCCAATATTTCTAAGCTGCCTGCTCGGCAGTGAACTACCAGACACGCAGCGGTTAATTATTTATGACTTTCTAAGCTGCCTGCTCGGCAGTGAACGAGCTATTTAAATATGCTCCAATATTTATAGTTTTCTAAGCTGCCTGCTCGGCAGTGAACCTGAAATCGATGCAAACCCTCTATCTGTAGCTTTTCTAAGCTGCCTGCTCGGCAGTGAACTCTCCAGTGCCATCAATTCTGCCCACTCTCTCTTTTTCTAAGCTGCCTGCTCGGCAGTGAACAAACATGGCCAGTTCAGCTGGCATACATTACATTTCTAAGCTGCCTGCTCGGCAGTGAACCGGTTAAGGCAGAGCATATAGCGGTTTTGCTATTTCTAAGCTGCCTGCTCGGCAGTGAACGGTTTTGGCGCTGGACTATTGGATCGTGTCAGTTTCTAAGCTGCCTGCTCGGCAGTGAACTCCAAGAAATCACCACAGACATGCTCCCTTTGTTTCTAAGCTGCCTGCTCGGCAGTGAACCAGCAGCAAAGGGAATCTCTACAGATAGAGGCTTTCTAAGCTGCCTGCTCGGCAGTGAACAACGATTAAAAAGCAAAAAAAATCTAATAAAACAAAGAGCTAACACGTTTATCAGGTATTTTACCTTCAAAAAAGGACAACTCATAACACATTGATTTTAAATGAATTAAATCGCAGGAAAAAATATTGGTCTAAACTTTGGTTCTAATGAAGCCTCCCTTGATTAAACTAAAAAACAGGAACGGCAGATCTAGCACTTAGACCATAAGTACTAAATCCATCGTCTATTTGGGCACCGCTGTCTGCATCAACACGAGCAATTATTAAACGATACCGTTTGTCGGAGCTGTGGCTTTTGATACGAATGAACGGGGCTCTGCTGTACTGCTCTTTTCGCCCATCATAGTGGGCTTTGGCTTGTTCATAACTGATGT
>JAFLJP010000020.1 GCA_022712945.1 Gammaproteobacteria bacterium
TAACTATTCAGCGTGTTTAGATTTTGCCTCAAATCGAGGCATTTTTGCACGGAAAGAGGGAGCATATGGGTATATGTGACCGATTGAGTACGAAAATAACCAAGAGTTGAGGCAAAAGATGAATACGCTGAGTAGTTACCAGACTGAAAACTAAAACCCAAACAAAAAACGGGATTGCAGCCCCCGCCACAATCCCGCCCCAGGAACAGAATCTAGCCCGCTTTAACGTGCCGAATGCCCCGAAAGCTTAACCTCAACCTTATCTTCTTCGGCAATTGTGCTGTAGTACGCACGCAGGATCTTCAACACCTCTGGGCGTGAAAACTCGGCAGGCACATCATCACCTTCTGAGAGCAGTTTACGCAGCTTGGAGCCTGAAAGCAGTAGGCGATCCGAAGCTTCGTGTGGGCAGGTTTTCATCGATGCCATGCCACCACACTTGTAGCAGAAGAAGGTCCAGTCGATCTTCAGCGGCTGTGTCTCCAGCGCTCCCTCGGGAATCTCATCAAAGATATGGTGCGCATCAAATGGGCCATAGTAGTCGCCCACACCCGCGTGATCACGCCCAACAATCAGGTGAGAACAACCGTAGTTTTGACGAAACAGTGCGTGCAACAACGCCTCACGTGGGCCAGCATAACGCATATCCAGCGGGTAACCGGACTGAATAACCGTATCTTCAACAAAGTGATTTTCAACCAACGCATTGATTGCATTAACCCGGACTTCAGATGGAATGTCGCCGGGCTTCAACTTACCTAACAGCGAGTGGATCATCACCCCGTCACAGATTTCGATAGCAATTTTTACTAGGTATTCATGTGAGCGGTGCAGTGGATTGCGTGTCTGGAAAGCAACCACCGACTTCCAGCCTTTCTTCTTAAACAGTGCCCGGGTTTCGGCCGGCGTCATGTAGACATCGGAGAAATCAGTGGGGAAACGGCCTTGTGACAGCACCTTGACCGGACCGGCAAGATTAACATCACCCTGCGCCATCACCATCTTCACACCGGGATGTTCAATATCCGTGGTTTTGAACACCATCATGCACTCATGTGCTTTATCCACGCTATACTTTTCAGTCACGGTCATGGTTGCCATGATCTCATTGCTTTCAGCATCAACCAGCGCTACATCCTGACCAAGGCTCAAATTATCAGCAACCGAAGTATCGGTAGACAAGGTAATCGGAATCGGCCAGAACAGACCATTTGCCATTTTCATACCGTCACAAACACCCTGCCAGTCAGCGTGGGTCATAAAACCATCTAAAGGGGTAAAACCACCAATTCCCATCATGATGACATCACCCGACTCACGAGAGCTGATCATCACTTTCGGCAGTGTCTCAGCACGCGCCTTCTCTGCGACCAGTGCATCGCCTTCAAGCAGTAACGTTTTCAGCTCATCAGAGCCATGGGGGCTAACCAGTTTAGACATGGGTATTTCCTTTAGTTGATCAATAGTTGAATCCACAGAGAGGCGCTATTTTAGCGTTAAATGCCGACTATATATAGTGTAAAGGCCCCTTAAAGATAATCGTGATAAAATACAAATAGTTAATTGGAAGGATAGTGACCCATGAGCAAAAATGACCTGCAACCACTTTGCACACTGCTGCACCAACAACGCTGGGCCGCTCTGGCGACGATACGAAATGGGGAGCCATACTGCAGCATGGTCGCCTATGTAGCTGCTGAGGATCTCTCTAGCTTCACCCTGCACCTCAGCACTCTGGCACCCCACACCCAGCGCCTACTCAAAAACCCTCGAATATCCCTCGCCATCAGTGAGACAGACCAGCGATTAAAAGACCCTCAAACCCTCGCACGAGCCACCCTTAACGGCCTTATTCAGGCCATCGAACAAGATGACCCACGCTACCCGCAACTCAAACAGCGTTATCTGGAAAAGCTTCCTGAGGCCGAAATGTTATTCTCATTTGCAGACTTTAAACTCTATGAATTTGTGGCTGATAAAATTCGCTATGTGGGTGGCTTTGCCAATGCGCACAGTGTCACAGCACAGCAGTTAATGGATGCAGCAGCGGCTAAGCTTTAATCTGCATCTAACAGCTCCAGGCGATAACCGTGCTGATAGATAGCACTCAATTTCACACCACTATCAGCAGAGAACCCCAGCTTGCTGCGCAGACGACTCACATGCGTATCCACGGTGCGGGTATTCACATCGGACGAAAGGCCCCAAACACGTTCAAGAATCTGGCTCCGTGAAACCACATGCCCCAGATTGTTAAACAAAAACACCGCCAGCTCATACTCCTTTTGAGTTAACTCAACAGGTGTACCATTATTTAAAATCCGATGGCGAGTCACATCAACCTCGTAAGGCGGACACCCCACAACCCCATAACGCTGTTTTTTACACTGCCTCGACCGCCGCAACAGCGCCTTGACCCGTGCCAGCAAAATCCGCTGACTCACCGGCTTGGCCATGTAGTCATCCGCACCCAGCTCCAGCGCATGCACCACATCCTCTTCACTATCCCTACGGGTCATAAACAGAATCGGAACCGGCCAATCCAGGTTTTTACGCACCCAGCACAACACCTCATCTCCCTGGATATCCGGCAGGATCCAATCGATAATCAGCAGATCAAAGCGACTAGCGGGAATAGCCTCTATCAAAGCCTCCCCCGTGGCAAACACCGCCACCTGATAACCCGCATCAACCAACCACAGTCGAGCCAACTCCGCCATGTGAACATCATCCTCCAGCAAACCAATTTGCATAGAGCCACTCCCTTGAAATAAGTATAAAATAGTTAACACGAGACCTTCACACACCGTTTCGCGCAAAGGCACCATTATATATAGCGACACAACCAGCGTAATACAACCACCACTCAACTCGACATTAAGGCACCACATGCGGCATAAAAGGATGCCTACATGCCTTAAGAAGGCATTGGCAAAAAAACAACAATCGAAAATAACCACAGTATAAACTTAAATAACAAGTGGTTACAGGCGTATGATAACAATCAACCACAAACACTAATCAACCAAAGTTACAAATTTACAACAAAGTGTTGCTTTCATTTGTCATCTCATGTTCCTATAGGCAGCGTACTAAATACAAACCATTCCGTTGGAGGGATATTTACATGAAAAAGAATTTAATCGCACTGGCCGTTGCGGCCACTATGGTTCCTGCAATTGCTGCTGCTGAAGGCGCTTCTATTAGTGGTTACGCAGATATTTTATGGATCCATGACAATAGTAACAACGCTTTTACTGCTGCCGCCGAAATTGACTTTCGCAACACCGTAGGTGACGTAACAGTTGGTGTCGATGTTGATATACTACTAGGGGGAACTGCAGGCACTGCGCTGGGTACTGATGAAATTAATCTTGAGCAAGCTTTCTTTGCTTGGAATGCCGTTGAAAACGTAACTGTGATCGCAGGTCTGTTCAACAACCCCATCGGTTTGGATGCTGATGATGCGCTTAACCAGCCAACCACACAAGCTGGCTTGATTTATGGCGCCCTAGATGCAGCTACTAGTCTACATGTAGGTAATAACGTGTCGGGCCTAGCGGTTGCCTATAATGCAGGTGTTGCTACCGTTACTGTTGGTGTTCTTAACGAAATTTACGGTGAGGGTAATGTAAGTGAATTTTTAACTGGCAATTCTAATAATGGCTCTGACAACTCCATCGCGTTGGTTGTTAATGCCTCACCAGTTGAAGGGCTTGATCTTGAGCTGGGCTATGTAACAATGGACAATGCAGCTCTGGGCGACAGTGCGCTGGATATCAATGTCTCCTTCAATACCGGCCCTATTACCGTTACAGCTGAAATTCTGGACGTCGATGCATGGGATGACATGCTGTACGGCTTCGGTGGTTATTATGACGTAATGGAAGGCACTCAGGTTGGTCTTCGCTATGAAAATGATAGCAACAATGAAAATACTGCTGGAATAGAAGAGCAAATCAACCTGATTGCTTGGCATGATCTTTCTGACAACCTGACTATTGGTGGCGGTTACAATATCAATACTAATGGCAACGGCAGTGATGACGAGCAGGTAGTTATCGAGTTCTTGGCCAAGTTCTAAGCTTTAAGAACTAAAAAAGTAACTGCTACATAATTGAGCCGGGTTTTTACCTGGCTCTTTTTTTGCCTGAAAACCCACCCTGTTTTTGACGGGGTGTAGGAGCAGGCTTTAGCCTGCGATAAACACCCCAGCCGTTTCAGCCATCACCCAAAATACCTCGCAGCAATCCACCACCCAACCCCATATACGCACACCCGTAGGAGCAAGCTTTAGCTTGCGATATGGCGATATGGCGATATGGCGATATGACAATGTTGCGATCAAACCCCAACATCGGCTTTGCCTTTGCCTTCGCAAGCTAAAGCTTGCTCCTACAGTGATTGACAGTTATTGACAGTTATTGACTGGCTCTACAGCCATACCGCATCCCAAAATGGGTAATCACCTATCGATTCGACCAGCCCGGCTCGTAACGGATTGGCAACAATATATCTTGCTACCTGTTTCACATCCTCATCTCTGCGCAAGGCATGATCATGAAAACCTCGCTGCCATACCTGCCCGCGACCGCCACAACATCGATTAACCTCAAAGGCACTTTTGGATTTAACTCGTTGCATCACACTGCTTAAATCACCTGTTTGTAGCTGGAATAACCAGTGGAGGTGATCTGGCATCAATACATAAGCAAGGGTATCGGTTTGCTGTATGGCATCTGACATCCGTAGCGCACAGATAACACGTTGTGCTATTTCGAAATCAGTAAAGAGCGGTTGGCGATGATGGCTAACCGTGGTGATGTGATAGATTCGGTTCGGTTCCGAAAAACGTCCTTTACGCAAATCGGCGCCATGTGGCGCTTGATTTTCCATAATAATCCTCCTTGATTATCTTTTGTGTGTAAGGCTATCGCTCCTACAAAAAAACAGCCCAATCGGTAGGAGCAGGCTTTAGCCTGCGATAAACGCCCCAACCTTTTCGCCACCTAAAGGTGGCTCCTACAATAACTGCTCAACCTACCATGCCTTAGCCAACCACCATCTTTATACCCATCAGCAACAACACCATGGCAAAGACTCTTTTTAACAGTAATGCTGGCAGGCGGTGGACAAGCTGGGCACTTAGGCGAGAAAATAACATACTGGTCATTAAGATACCCAGTAGCGCCGGTAGATAGATGTAACCGAGCGAGTTGCTAATAGCTGCATTATTATCTGCCCCCAGCAACATAAAGCTGGCACTACCGAATAGCGCTATGGGAAAGCCACACGCTGCCGAAGTAGCAACGGCGAGACGCATATTCGCACCGCACCAAATCAGAAATGGCACCATCACACTACCGCCGCCAATCCCTAGCAGCGCTGAAACACCCCCCGTTACACCACCCACAATCGAATAAACCAAGTGGTTTTGGTATATGCACTGAGATTTTGGAATCAGTGAAAATAACATTTGCGCGGCAACAAATAGCTCAAAAATCCCGAACAATATTCGCAATACAGTGCTATTAAGTTGATTTGCTATAAAACTACCGGCAATAACACCCAACACAACCCCTGGCAAAAGCTGTCGCACTAAAGACCACTGCACCGCACCCTGCTGATGATGGGTATAAATTGATGTGGTTGAAGTAAATACAATGGTTGCTAACGAGGTACCCACCGCCATGTGCATCACCACGTCAGCAGGCATGCCCTGCGCAGTGAACACCACATACAGGACAGGCACAATAATCACCCCACCGCCCAGCCCCAACAGTCCTGCCGTAGTGCCCGCCACCACGCCCACCGCAACATAGATTAACAGCAACTCACCCATGCCATCGCCAGTCAATCCACATCACGATCAGCGCACCCAGATGGTTTTTGCATTAACAAATTCACGAATCCCCAGCAGGCTCAGTTCGCGCCCATAACCCGACTGTTTAATCCCGCCGAACGGTAGACGGGCATCGCTCTTCACCATGCCATTAACAAAAACAGCGCCTGCCTCTATCTGTCGTGCCAACTGCTCGCCGTGAATCGCGTCCTCTGTCCAGATGCTACCGCCAAGGCCAAAAATTGAGTCGTTGGCAATTGCTATCGCTTCCTGTTCATCTTTGGCTCTAATCACAATCGCCACCGGGCCAAACAGCTCTTCACTGTAGGCCAGCATGCCCGGTTTAACATGGTCCAAAATAGAGGGTTGATAGAAGGCACCTGCTCCCTCAACAAGCTGGCAACCGGTTAATGCTTCGGCCCCTTGCGCGATTGAGGTAAGTACCTGTTGGTGAAGCTCATTACGCAGATCAACCCGCGCCAGCGGTGCCAGCGAGGTGGCCTCATTCATCGGATCACCCACCTTGAGCTGCTCAACAGCCGCTTTGAACTGCGCGACAAACTGCTCAGCAACCGCATCAACCACAATAAAACGCTTGGCGGCGATACAGCTCTGTCCGGCATTGAGATAACGGGAGGCCCGTGCCGCGTGCACCGCCTGTTCAATATTGGCATCAGCCAGCACAATAAAGGGGTCTGATCCCCCCAGCTCCAATACACATTTCTTCAGCACCGACCCTGCCACCGCCGCCACCTGTCGACCCGCCGGGGTGCTACCGGTCAGTGAAATGGCATGCACTCTCTCATCTTCAATCACCGCTTTAACCTGTGGTGCGGCAATCATCACGCTGATAAAAACCCCTTCCGGCAACCCGGCATCAACCATCAACTGCTGAAGTACCAGCGCACATTGCGGCACATTTGAGGCGTGTTTTAACAGCGCACTGTTACCCGCCATCAGCACCGGCACCGCAAAGCGCATCACCTGCCACAGCGGAAAATTCCACGGCATGACCGCTAAGATGGTACCCAGCGGTTGGTAGGTGACTAGGCTGCGCCCCGCATCTGATTCGATCACCTCATCGGCTAAAAAAGCGGCTGTATTGTCAGCGTAGTAGTCGCAGATAGCAGCACACTTATCCACCTCTGCCAGCGACTCTCTGTACAGCTTGCCCATCTCCTGGGTGATCAAGGTCGCCAGCATCGGTTTACGTTTTCGGATAAGCGTACCGAGCTTGCGTAGATAGTTCGCCCGTTCAACAACCGACAGTGAAGCCCAACGCGGGGCGGCTTCAGCGCTCTTCTGTAGTGCATTCTCAACTTGAACATTATCCCAACGCGGGATCTCTTTTAACAACTGCCCATCAAGTGGGCTAATGACCTGAAATGTCATGGTGACCTCCAAAAATCAGACCGAGTAGGGGCTTCGCCCTGCAATCCTGCTAGAATCGCCAAACAATATCCACTATACAGGTGTGAGCCTATGGATGGGTAGCCCAACAACAGCCATTGCTTTGGAGTCATTTATGCAGATATACCTAGTCGGCGGTGCCGTGCGCGACAAGCTGCTCAAGCGCCCATTTCACGAGCGTGACTGGGTGGTGGTCGGTGCAACGCCCGAGGCGATGTTATCCCTGGGGTATCGTCAGGTGGGCAAGGATTTCCCGGTCTTTCTTCACCCTGAGAGCCATGAGGAGTACGCCCTCGCCCGCACCGAGCGTAAAATGGCACCGGGCTATTATGGTTTTAATGTACACGCCACGCCGGATGTCACTTTAGAAGAGGATCTTCTGCGCCGTGACCTCACCATCAATGCGATGGCAGAGCAACATGACGGCACGCTGGTTGACCCATTTAATGGCCAACAGGATATTAAAGATCGTGTATTGCGCCATGTTTCCCCGGCTTTTTCGGAAGATCCGGTACGCATATTACGCCTGGCCCGCTTTGCCGCCCGCTTTGCTCATCTGGGTTTTACCATCGCCGAAGAGACCATGATGCTGATGCGTGAGATGGTAGAGAGCGGTGAAGTGGATGCACTGGTTGCCGAGCGGGTGTGGGCAGAGCTGGATAAGGCGCTGGGTGAACAGAGCCCTAGCCGTTTTTTTGAGGTACTGCGTGAGTGTGGGGCACTGGCACGGCTGTTCCCAGAGATAGATCATCTGTTTGGCGTGCCCCAGCCGCCGAAACATCACCCTGAGATTGATAGCGGGGTTCACACCATGCTGGTGCTTCAACAGGCAGTGCACCTGAGCAGCAGCCGTGCGATGCGCTTTGCCGCGCTGGTGCATGATCTTGGCAAGGGCGATACCGACCCTGAATTGTGGCCAAAACATCATGCCCATGAGCAGCGCGGGGTGCCACTGGTCAACGCACTGTGTGAGCGTTTTAAGGTACCCAATGAGTATAGGGCGCTGGCGCTAATGGCAACCCGCTACCACGGCAAGTACCACCGCGCAGGTGAGATGCGCCCCAGCACATTACGGCAACTGCTTGATGATTGTGATGCGCTGCGCCGCCCCCAGCGCTTTGAGGAGTTTCTGCTGGTCTGTGAAGCAGACTCAAGAGGTCGTCCCGGCTTTGAGGATAATGTGTACCCACAAATCGCCATTTTAAAAGCCGCATTGAGCGCTGCCCAGTCGGTAAATGCCCAACCCTTTGTTGCCCAAGGGCTACAGGGTGTGGCGATAAAAGAGGCGATGCAGCAGGCGCGGGAGCGTGCCATACAGCAAGCGATTAAACCTCTTCGAGATTGATTACAAAAATATTGTTTGAACGTATTTGTTCTACTTTTCGTTGTCGGTAATGAGGAATGCTTTAAATTCCAATTATTAATTTCTTAAACCCTGTACGTGATAATCACAAAGTCTCTGCGTATAGTGGAAAAATCCTCGAAGATATAATGAAGGTCTCTGGTGTGATGCAGGTTACGATTACCAGCACGGCTAGAACGGCTCACGATCAAGCAAGAATTATGTTCGAAAATATCGAGAAATACGGTACAGATCATTAAAAAAAATGCTATGGGACATATGGTGACAAAATCATCGACCACTATTTAACATTGAAGTCCGGTGGCAATTCGAAGGTTGTCATAATTTTCCAAATGGCTTCTAGAATAAGTTTTCTTGGAGCGCACAACGTTACGTTTCCAGGCACGCTGGTAATCCAAAAAAATTAAATGTCATTGTTATGTGTAAAAATTAATGCTTGGAGTTGTTTTTGCAATTTGCAGTTTCTCAAGAAAAACGAGGGCATCATCAAGAATTTTCGTAGGCTGATTATTTTGTGTCTTATATTCGATTCTATCCTTTAGTGAGTCAAACATGTTGAATTTAGCACTCATTATGGCATCACCTTCGGGAGTTCCTCTTAGGTCGGTCATACTTCCATCATCATTCAATTTTAAAGGTGGCAGAGGTAAAAAAGCAGTGCTTAATTCACCTTCACCGGCTTTCATTAAGGCATTAGCTAAGTCCAGTGATTCTCGCCAGCTCATATTTTTAGGGTCGATTGATGTAGCAAGCTCCCGAATAGGGGACTTATCTTGTGGTTGCTGCGCCTCTTGAGTTTTAGCTGGCGGCAATTCATTGCCGGTTTTATTCGCATGCGTTGCCATAATTGTGTGTGTAGCACCACCTATTTGCATTTCTCTCTCTCAATTTATGGTGTTTTTTACTATCTTCGCAAAGTTTATGCCAAATAAGTCGAGAGATCAAAAGGTCGGTATAGGTGATGTTGACTTATTACGCGGGTTTTAGTCATAAGTGCGCCACATTGTAGAAAGTGGGTCAGTGAGTACACTCACTGGTCGACTAAAACACAATGTGAGCACTATCAAAAGAGAGCTTCAACGTAATATGGGGTTAAAGGGCTACCGTCCAGCGCTTTTCGGTGGAACGGTACCAGCTAAAGCCCAGGGTGATCAAAATGACTGCAGAGATGCAGCAATACATCAGAGAGCAGTTGGCGTTAGAATGGGGGCCTGGGCAAATACAGGGTCGATTACAAACCGGAAAACCAGATCCCCGAGGGCAGGTTCGCTGCCGTATCGAGGCACGCCCGGGCATTGTTGACGAGAAAAAACGCATCGGTGACTGGGGGGCTGATACAGTCCTAGGCAAAGGGCACAAAGGTGTCTTGGTAACGCTCTCTGAGCGGGTCAGCAAACTAAACCTGATTGCACAGGTTCCACCCAAGCATGCAGAGGTGGTGACGCAGGCGATAATTGAAATGCTCACCCCTTATCAGGATGACCTGCATACTATCACATTTGATAACGGCAAGGAGTTTGCCTTTCACGATAAAATTTCCCAAGCGATTGATGTGAATAGCTATTTTTCCAGACCTTATCGTTCATGGGAAAGAGGCCTGAATGAAAATACTAATGGGCTGTTGCGGCAATACTGGCCCAAAAGTACAGACTTAAAAAAGATCTCGGCAAATGATGTCACGGCCGTTATCATTAATCTCAATGACCGGCCAAGAAAGACGCTGGGTTACAAAACACCCGCAAGATTAATGGCGGAACATATGGCTGCTATCGCAGCTTAGGTGGTTATGCACTTAGGAGTGGAATCTGCCAGCTATATCAGGGATAATTTTCGAAATAATGGGCCTGTAAACCAACGTTCATTCCCAGATCGGCGCGGTGGTATTGATTGAGGTTTATGGATTAATTATTGCGTCTGTTTGGGGGGTTGAATTTTGATCTCAGCGGCAAACAGCTCTTCGGCATCCACCTTGTCGAAGCTGTATTTCTGATTACAAAACTCACAGCCCACTTCAATGCTCCCTTCGTCATCAATGATGGCGTGTATTTGGTCGATACCGAGGCTCTTCAGCATGCCGCCCACCCGCTCGCGGGAGCAACTGCAACGAAAACAGATCGGTTCAGCATCAAACAGCCGTAGCTCCTCTTCATGGAACAGGCAATACAGTAACTCTTTCACCGGCAGCTCCAGTAGCTCCTGAGTGCGAATGGTTGTCGCCAGGGCAATGGCTCTATCCCAATCTTCCCGGTTTTCATCACTCATATCACCGGGCATTCGCTGTAACATCATGCCGCTGGCCTGCTGGTCATCAGCCGCGAGCCAGATATGGGTATCGAGCTGCTCTGAGTGGGTGAGGTAGTGTTCCAGAGACTCAGCCAGAGTCTCACCGGTAATTTCAACGATGCCCTGGTAACGCTCACCCTGTTTTGTCGGGTCAATGGTGATGGCCAGGGTGCCGTTACCCAGCAGGGTTTTGAGGCTGCCATCGACAATCTCACCCTGCCAGTGTGCAATACCCCGAATGGCACGCTCATTATTGGCTTCCATCACCATCAGGCTGATCGGGCCGCTGCCCTGAAACTGAATGGTTAGGGTGCCTTCAAACTTCAGGGTTGAAACCAACAGTGCGCTGGCCGCCATCATCTCACCCAGCAGTTTTTGCACCGGTGCGGGGTAGTCGTGATGGGAGAGCGCGGTTCGCCAGCTGCTATCAAGATGTACCAGTTCGCCACGGATTGGTGCATTTTCAAAGATAAAGCGTTGCAGGGTATCCTGCTCAGCGGATGAGATTTGCGTCATAGCCCTACCCGAAAATTTTATTTTTCAACATCTGATTAACTTGGGCCGGGTTCGCCTTGCCTTGGGTCGCCTTCATCACCTGCCCCACAAAGAAACCCATCATCTTATCTTTGCCACCACGCAACTCCTCTGCCTGATTTGGATTGTTGGCGATAATCTCATCAATTACCGCTTCGATTGCGCCACTGTCGGTGTTCTGCTTGAGATCTTTGGCTTCAATAATGCTGTCCGCATCACCTTCACCATCCCACATCGCAGCAAACACCTGTTTGGCAATCTTGCCGGAAATGGTGTTATCGGCAATGCGTTTTACCAACCCGCCCAACAGCTCGGCAGATACCGGGCTGCTGGTGATGTTCTGGCTATTTTTGTTCAATGCGCCAGACAGCTCAACAATGACCCAGTTTGCGCAGATTTTAGCCTCTGCCCCGGAGGTTTTCAGCACCACCTCGAAGTAATCAGCCAGTTCGCGACTGCTGACTAGCACATCGGCTGCATCGGTTTTTAAGCCAATATCATCGATGAAACGGGCCTTTTTGATATCCGGCAGTTCCGGCAATGTTTTCGCCACCTCATCCAGATAGGATGGCTCAACCACCACCGGCAGTAGATCCGGGCAGGGGAAGTAGCGGTAGTCGTTGGCCTCTTCCTTGGAGCGCATGGAGCGGGTTTCGTCTTTATCTGAATCGTAGAGGCGGGTCTCTTGAATAATGTTGCCCCCCCCCTCCAGAATGTCGATTTGGCGTTCAACTTCGTGATTAATTGCCCGTTCGATAAAGCGGAATGAATTGAGGTTTTTAACCTCGGCACGGGTGCCTAACGCCTGTTGCCCCACCGGGCGCACCGAAACATTGGCATCACAACGGAACGACCCCTCCTGCATATTGCCGTCACAGATCTCTAGGTAACGAACCAGGGTGTGCAGTTTTTTCATGTAGGCCACCGCTTCATAAGCTGAACTCAGCTCTGGTTCGGAGACGATTTCCAGCAGCGGGGTACCGGCGCGATTCAGGTCGATACCGGTCATGCCCTGAAAGTCTTCATGCAGTGATTTTCCGGCATCTTCTTCCAGGTGGGCACGGGTTACGCCGATACGTTTGGTGGTGCCATCCTCCAGCACAATATCAAGACGCCCCACGCCCACAATGGGGTGATCCATCTGGCTGGTTTGGTAACCCTTTGGTAGATCAGGATAAAAGTAGTTTTTGCGGGCAAATACCGAACGCGGCGTGATCTCGGCATCAATGGCTAGGCCAAACTTCACCGCCATACGCACCACCTCTTTGTTCAGCACCGGCAACACGCCGGGCAGACCCAGATCAACCGCACAGGCCTGGGTGTTTGGCTCAGCACCATAGGCGGTACTGGCACCGGAAAAAATTTTGCTCTTGGTTGCTAGCTGGGCGTGAATTTCCAACCCGATAACCGTTTCCCACTGCATATTGTTAACCTCGTTGTTTCTAAGCAGGGATTGCCCTGATGTTAATTTCACTCTCAGCGTTTGTTCGCTACAGATAGCGCGCGGGGCCTTGCTGGTGCCACTCTGTCACCTGTTGGTACTGGTGGGCGACATTGAGCAGGCGCGCTTCATCAAAATAGTTGCCGATAATCTGTAGGCCAGCAGGGCGGCCATTGACCACACCGGCAGGTACCGAGATGCCTGGCAGACCGGCCAGATTGACCGCGATGGTGTAGATGTCGGACAAGTACATGCTGACCGGGTCTTCGCCCTTTTCACCAAAGTTGAATGCGGGCTCTGGGGTGGTCGGCCCCATAATTACATCAACCTCTTCGAAGGCTTTTTTGAAGTCATCAGAAATAAGCTGGCGAATTTGCTGTGCTTTAAGATAGTACGCATCGTAGTAACCGGCAGATAAGGCGTAGGTTCCCACCATAATGCGCCGTTTCACCTCATCACCAAAACCCTCTCCCCGTGAACGTTTGTAGAGATCTTCAAGGTCAACGGGGTTTTCACAGCGATAACCAAAACGAACGCCATCCATACGCGACAGGTTGGAAGAGCACTCGGCAGGAGCGATCACGTAATAAGTGGGTACCGCAAGGCTGGTATTGGGCAGGCTGATCTCTTTTACCGTTGCCCCCAGTTTTTCGTACTCTTTGATGGCCGCTTCAATCGCTGTCGCCACCCCGCTATCCAGCCCCTCACCAAAATACTCTTTTGGCAAACCAATTTTAAGACCTTGCAAGCTGTTATCCAGGTTAGCGGTGTAGTCGGGGACTGGCTTGTCCAAACAGGTGGAGTCCCGGGCATCAAAACCGGCCATGGTGTTCAGCATGATGGCAGCATCCTTGGCGTCCCGGGTCATCGGCCCGGCTTGATCCAGACTTGAAGCGAAGGCGATCATGCCGTAGCGGGAGATACGGCCATAGGTCGGTTTCAGGCCGGTGATGCCACAAAGTGCCGCCGGTTGGCGAATCGAGCCACCGGTGTCGGTGCCGGTTGAGGCCGGGGCCATGCGAGCCGCTACACAGGCGGCGGAGCCACCGGAGGAGCCACCGGGTACCGCATCCAGATCCCACGGGTTTTTTACCGCACCGTAAAAGCTGGTCTCATTCGATGAGCCCATGGCAAACTCATCCATATTGGTTTTGCCTAGCATCACGCTACCCGCACTATTGAATTTTTCAATCACCGTCGCACTGTAGGGGGCGATGAAGTTATCCAACATTTTGGAGCCACAGCTGGTGCGCACCCCATCGGTACAGAAAATATCCTTCTGCGCCAACGGAATACCGGTTAGTGCCGTAGCATTGCCAGCGGCTAACTGTTCATCAGCCGCCCTGGCCTGTGCCAGCGCCAATTCGGGGGTGACAGTAATAAAGCTGTTCAAATCGCCATCAAATTGTTGAATACGATCCAGATAGTGCTGGGTCAACTCAACACTGGAAAATGCCTTGTCACGCAGGCCCTGCGCCAGTTCAGAAATAGTTTTGTTGTGCATAGTCGCTTCGATTTTTTGTACCGGTTTTAATGGGGAGCTATCACGAGCATGGTGAGCGGTTACTCAATCACCTTGGGAACTAAAAACAGATGATTTTCAGTTGCCGGGGCGATTGCTTGAAATTTTTCACGCTGGTTCTCTTCTGTCACCTCATCTGCCCGCAGGCGCTGGGCAATATCCAGCGGGTGAGCCATCGGTGTAATACCGGTGGTATCCACCGCACCCATCTGCTCTACCAGTGCTAAAATCGAGCTGAGGTCACGGGCGTATTCAGGAACATCCTGCTCACTAATTTGCAGCCGTGCCAGATGGGCGATCTTTTCAACGTCCGCTTTTTCTAATGACATTATCCAACTCCAGAAGGGGAATTATTCTAAAAACGCTAAAGTTATCACAGTTGGCACCTTGCCCAAAGCCCTTAGCGCGGATACACTAGGTCAGATTTCTTCCTATCAATAGAATTGGCGATAAATAAAGCTTATGTTTGGTTCTCTGCGCGGCATGTTTTCGAATGATCTCTCCATCGATTTGGGGACAGCAAATACCCTGATTTACGTCAAAGGCCAGGGGATTATTCTGAATGAGCCTTCGGTGGTGGCAATCCGCCAGGATCGCGGTGCCGGTGGCCCTAAATCAATTGAAGCAGTGGGCCTTGAAGCCAAACAGATGCTAGGGCGCACCCCGGCGAACATCGTCGCTATTCGCCCGTTGAAAGATGGGGTAATTGCCGATTTCACTGTGACTGAAAAAATGTTGCAGCACTTCATTCATAAAGTACACGAAGAGAAGTTTAAATTCCTTCGCCCCAGCCCCCGGGTGTTGATCTGTGTGCCCTGTGGCTCGACCCAGGTTGAACGCCGCGCGATTAAAGAGTCTGCCATGGGCGCGGGTGCCCGTGAGGTTTACCTGATTGAAGAGCCGATGGCCGCCGCAATCGGTGCCGGCATGCCGGTTAACGAAGCCCGGGGCTGCATGGTGGTCGATATTGGTGGTGGCACCACCGAAGTGGCGGTTATCTCACTGTCGGGCATTGTCTACTCATCATCTATTCGTGTGGGTGGTGACCGCTTTGATGATGCGATTATCAACTATGTGCGCCGCAACTACGGCACGCTGATTGGTGAAGCCACCGCAGAGCGGATCAAACATGAGATCGGTTCCGGCTTCCCAGGTGAAGAGGTTCGTGAAATTGAAGTACGTGGCCGTAATCTGGCTGAAGGCATTCCCCGCTGCTTCACCCTCAACAGCAACGAAATTCTGGAAGCATTGCAAGAGCCGCTCTTCGCCATCGTCGGTGGAGTAAAAGCAGCACTGGAACAGACCCCTCCTGAACTGGGTTCCGATGTTGCCGAGCGCGGCATGGTGTTAACTGGAGGCGGGGCTTTGTTACGTGACATCTCCCGGCTGCTCTCAGAAGAGACCGGCTTACCGGTTATTGTTGCCGATGACCCGCTCACCTGCGTTGCCCGTGGTGGTGGTAAAGCCCTGGAGATGATTGACGAGCGCGGCTGGAACGTCTTCTCTTACGAATAAATTTTTGAGGGGCCGTGTGAACGGCCCTTCTGCTTTAACGAAGAGGGAACCTCTAGGAGCTTGGGGAGTCGTAGCGAGAGAAAGCCATTTTGAGTCCATTTATTTGATCATTTGGGGCGAATATTGAGCATATTCAACGAAAAGGATCAGAAAAATGGGCCAAAATGGATTTTTCGCAGTCGATTCTTCCTAAGTCCGACAG
>JAFLJP010000035.1 GCA_022712945.1 Gammaproteobacteria bacterium
CGAATTATACAACCCAAATAAACTTTGTCAACAAGTAATTTATTTTTCTTACTTATCAATCGCTTGCATGGGACCGAAGACCCAACAAGTGGCGAATTCTACAGTGTTCTGCCTGGCTGTCAACCGCTTTATCAACTTAAATACATCTTCACGAAAATGCACTTCAAAACAACAAACTGACAACACAACTCTTAACTCGAATCCTTGTTAAGAGCGGCGTATTCTACACCGCACACAAACACTGTCAACTCATTTTACAATAAAAAAGCCAGCTTAATAAGCTGACTTAAATATGGTGGGCCGTCTGCGACTCGAACGCAGGACCAATGGATTAAAAGTCCACTGCTCTACCAACTGAGCTAACGGCCCATAAACTTCTAATCTCAAGGTTTACTAAAAAACCGCTCTAAATATGGTGGGCCGTCTGCGACTCGAACGCAGGACCAATGGATTAAAAGTCCACTGCTCTACCAACTGAGCTAACGGCCCATATAATGGGTGGGTATAGTACGCTATCTTGCTAAAAACTCAATACTTATTATCCAGGCATGTGCATCTCATACCCACACCTGGAAAAGAGCAGCTACAACTAGCTATCATCAACCTCTGAATCATTTTCATCATGATCACTAACAGGACGATCTACCATCTCAAGGTAAGCCATTGGCGCTGTGTCACCTGCACGAAAACCACATTTCATGATCCGCAGATAACCACCTGGGCGACCCACATAGCGAGGACCCAGCACATCAAATAATTTACGAACCAAATCTTTGTCGCGCAAGACAGAAAACGCACGGCGTCGATTAGCCACACTGTCTTTTTTCGCCATGGTCAAAAGAGGCTCAATAACGCGACGAACCTCTTTAGCCTTTGGCACAGTTGTTTTTATCAACTCATGGTGCAGCAATGAAGCCGACATATTACGCAACATGGCTTTACGATGACTGCTATTTCGGCTTAACTGCCGCCCAATATTACGGTGACGCATAGTGAAATCCTTAAATACAGCTTAATATGTTAAACCTAGGCAGATGCCTTGCTTTCAACTCCGGCTGGAGGCCAGCTCTCTAGAGTAAGACCAAGCGACAACCCTCTTTGAGCAAGCACAGTCTTGATCTCAGTAAGGGACTTTTTACCTAGATTAGGTGTTTTTAGCAACTCAACTTCAGTACGCTGAACCAAGTCGCCAATGTAATAAATTTGCTCTGCCTTCAAGCAGTTTGCAGATCTGACTGTCAGCTCAAGATCATCAACCGGACGCAATAAAATAGGATCAATTTCCGGCTCTTTCTCTTCGGGTTTCGCCGCCTCAATAGCTTTCAAATCAACAAAAGAGGTTAGCTGGTCTTGAAGAATTGTTGCCGCCTTGCGAATCGCATCTTCTGGGTCAATTGTGCCATTTGTCTCAAGCTCAAGGACCAACTTATCAAGATTGGTTCGCTGCTCAACTCGAGCAGCCTCAACATTATATGAGACCCGACTGACCGGACTGAAAGAGGCATCCAAAAGAAGGTGGCCAATTGCACGCTCGGCCTCATCGCCAGATTGACGCTGGGTTGATGGTTGATAACCACGACCTGACTCTACCTTCAAACGCATTTCAAGCGATCCCTTTTTAGACAATGTCGCGATGAGATGCTCGGGATTAACCACTTCAACATTATGCGGAAGCTTAAGATCAGCGGCAGTAACAGGACCTTCACCTTTCTTTGAAATCGTGATCTCAGCGGCTTCGCCTTCATGCATGATGACTGCGAGTCCTTTCAGGTTAAGAAGGATTTCAATCACGTCCTCTTGAACACCCTCAAGCGCACTGTATTCGTGAAGCACACCATCAATTTCGGCTTCAACCACTGCCGCACCAGGCATTGATGAAAGCAATATGCGGCGAAGCGCATTACCTAAGGTATGACCAAATCCACGTTCTAGCGGCTCCAGTGTAACTCGCGCCAAATTATGGCTAACCTGTTGAACATTAACCAAACGCGGTTTCAACAAATCTGTTATTACCTGCATAATTTTCCTCGCAACATTGTTACCACTAAAGTATCGAACAGATTACTTACTTAGAGTAGAGTTCGACCACCAGGTTTTCATTGATATCTGAGGGCAACTCAGAACGTTCGGGCGCAGATTTAAATACACCTTCCATCTTCTTCGCATCAACATCAACCCATTCAGCAAAACCACGTTGCTGTGCGGATTCAAGGGCTCCCTGAACTCGCAACTGCGCCTTTGCACCTTCACGCACAGCCACAACGTCACTCGGTGATACGGAGTAAGAAGGGATATTCACACGTTGACCATTAACACTCACGCCATTGTGACGAACTAACTGACGCGCCTCTGTACGAGAAGCGGCAAAGCCCATGCGATAAACCACATTATCAAGACGACATTCCAATAGACGCAGCAGATTTTCACCTGTAGCCCCTTTAATACGATCCGCTTCCTTATAGTAGAGGCGGAACTGACCTTCAAGAATACCGTAGATACGACGTAACTTTTGCTTCGCACGCAACTGAACACCGTAGTTAGAAAGGCGTGCGCCTTTTTGCCCATGCTGTCCGGGTGCATATGCACGATTTTCAATAGGACATTTCGCGGTGTAACATTTTTCGCCCTTCAAAAAGAGCTTTTCGCCTTCGCGGCGACATTGACGACATTTGGGACCAATATACCTAGCCAAAACCTGTCTCCTATTAAACTCGACGCTTCTTAGGTGGACGACATCCGTTATGCGGAATAGGCGTCACATCTGAGATTGTACCAATTTTAAAACCAAGTGAGTTCAATGAACGCACAGCTGATTCGCGGCCAGGGCCTGGGCCCTTTACATTTACATCGAGGTTTTTTACGCCCATATCAAGCGCAACCTGACCCGCATGCTCTGCTGCTACCTGCGCAGCAAAAGGGGTACTTTTACGTGAACCTCGGAATCCACTACCACCAGAAGTTGCCCAACAAAGTGTATTACCTTGTCGATCACTTATAGTGATAATAGTGTTGTTAAACGTGGCATGCACATGGGCAATACCATCAACAACATTACGTTTTACGCGCTTTCGCGCACGCGTTGGAGTCTTAGCCATTCTCTACAATCCCAAAATTATCTTTTAATCGGGCGACGAGGCCCTTTACGAGTGCGCGCATTAGTGCGCGTACGCTGCCCACGAAGTGGAAGACCGCGACGATGGCGAATACCACGATAGCAACCCATATCCATCAGTCGCTTTATATTCATGGAAACTTCACGACGAAGGTCACCTTCAAGGCTGAACTTTGCAGTTTCAGCACGCAAAGACTCAAGCTCCGGCTCAGCCAGGTCTCGAATCTTCGCATCAGTTGCAACACCCGCACCCGCACAGATTTGACGTGCACGTGTGCTACCTACACCATAAATTGCCGTTAAGGCAATCACAGCATGCTTATTATCTGGAATGTTTACGCCAGCAATACGCGCCATTCTAAAATTCTCCTAATTAACACTGCGGCTGGAAAGCGCGCAATCATACTCAATACTTAAATAACTTGCAAGCGCTATTAACCCTGGCGTTGTTTATGGCGCGGCTCTTTACAGATGACCCGAACCACACCTTTGCGACGTACAATTTTACAATTGCGACATAGCTTTTTAACAGAAGCACGTACTTTCATATCAATACACTCCAACAAAACTTAATTTATTACTTTAACGGGGTGTACCCGCACGCCCATAACCTTTGAGGTTAGCCTTTTTCATCATGCCTTCATATTGCATAGACATTAGATGAGCTTGTACTTGAGCCATAAAGTCCATGATGACGATAACGATGATCAACAGTGACGTACCACCAAAGTAGAAAGGCACATTCCAATAAAGGATAAGGAACTCAGGTAACAAGCAGACCAATGTAATGTAACCCGCCCCCACGAAGGTGAGGCGTGACATAATTTTATCGATATACCTAGCGGTATTTTCACCCGGCCTGACACCGGGAATGAATGCACCTGATCGCTTTAAGTTATCTGCCGTCTCACGCGGATTAAATACCAGCGCGGTGTAGAAGAAACAGAAAAAGATAATCGCAACCGCATAAAATGTGACATACAACGGCTGACCTGGAGAGAGAAGAGTAGCAATATCTTGCAACCACGCCATGCCTTCCCCCTGCGCAAACCAACCGGCAACAGTTGCTGGAAACAAGATAATACTCGAAGCAAATATCGGCGGTATAACACCGGCCATATTAAGCTTTAGAGGCAAGTGGGTTGTTTGCCCAGCCATCATCTTACGCCCTTGCTGTCGACGCGCATAGTTCACGGTTATCCTGCGCTGCCCTCGCTCTACAAAAACAACGAACGCTGTGACCGAAAGCGCGAGAAATATCAGCGCAATCACCATCAAAGAGGATATTTCACCAACCCGAGCCAACTCAAGCGTACCGCCGATCGCCGAAGGCAGTCCCGAAACAATCGAGGCGAAGATGATAATGGAGATACCATTGCCGATACCCCGCTCAGTCACCTGCTCCCCAAGCCACATCAGGAACATAGTACCGGCAACCAAGGTCAGTATGGTGGTCACCATAAACCCGGTACCGGGATCAACCACTACAGAGAGTGAACCAATTTTTTGCGACTGCAAGGCAATGGATATCCCTGTGGCCTGGAACGTAGCCAGAACCAGCGTGCCATAACGTGTATATTGGGTTATTTTACGCCTTCCAGCCTCGCCCTCTTTCTTTAATTGCTCAAACTTGGGCACCACCACGGTCATCAACTGCATGATAATCGAAGCAGAGATGTACGGCATAACACCTAATGCAAACAAGGTCAGACGCTCAAGAGCACCACCTGAAAACATGTTAAACATGTCAACAATTGTGCCCCGTTGCTGATCAAAAAGAGCAGCAAGCGCATCTGGATTAATGCCTGGAACAGGGATGTGAGCCCCTATGCGGAAGACAATAATCGCCCCCAGCAAAAATAGAAGCCTACGCTTTAATTCGCCAAGATTTCCACTGCTTGCCGATGAACCCGCATTGACACCCGGAACAGCCATTATGCTTCAATTTTCCCACCAGCTGCTTCGATAGCAGCTCGGGCACCCTTTGTCACCCCCAGACCACGAATGGTCACTGCTTTCGTCACCGAGCCAGAAAGGATGATTTTTGCAGACTTGATGTTGTCACGAACAACGTTAGCACTCTTTAATGCCAATAAATCAACAACATCAGCATCCAGCGCCTCTATTTCATTAAGACGAATCTCTGCCGTAAACGCTGCTTTTCGTGAACGAAAGCCAACTTTAGGCAGGCGACGGTAAAGAGGCATTTGACCACCTTCAAAACCGATCTTTGGCAAACCACCTGAACGTGCTTTCTGACCCTTGTGTCCACGGCCACAAGTTTTACCGAATCCTGAGCCAATGCCACGACCAACGCGCTTAGCAGAAGTTTTTGCACCTTCAGCAGGCTTTAACGTATTCAAGCGCATCTTAGTTATCCTCAACTTTCAGCATGTAAGACACCTTGTTTATCATACCTCGATTTTCAGGTGTATCCTGGACTTCAATGGTTTGGTGAATGCGACGAATACCCAAACCGGATACACACGCTTTGTGAGCAGCCAGCCGACCACTTACACTACGCACCAGAGTCACTCTAATCGTATTATCAGCCATCTCTTAGTCCATAATCTCGTTAACTGTTTTTCCACGCTTAGCGGCAACTTCCTCAGGTGAGGTCATTTCAGCCAAGCCCTTAACAGTAGCACGCACCACATTGATTGGATTAGTCGAACCAATGCATTTTGCAAGCACGTTATGCACACCAACCGCCTCAAATACCGCACGCATTGGGCCACCTGCAATAATACCGGTACCTTCTGATGCTGGCTTCATGAAAACTTTTGCCGCCCCATGAGTCGCGATAATAGGATGCTGAAGAGTACCGTTAGTCAGGCTCACATCTTTGAGATTCTTACGAGCCTCTTGCATTGCCTTCTGAATCGCCGCAGGCACTTCACGCGCCTTACCACGCCCAAAACCAACCTTACCTTTGCCATCACCAACAACGGTTAAAGCAGTAAAGCCGAATATACGACCCCCTTTAACCACCTTGGCAACACGATTTACCGCTACCAGCTTTTCCAACAAGTCATCAGAGTTGGAATTATTTTGATCAAATCTAGCCACAATTAACCCCTTAGAATTCTAAGCCATGCTCACGTGCCGCATCTGCCAACGCCTTAACACGACCATGGTATTTGAAGCCGGAACGATCAAACGCGACCTTGGTAATACCTGCACTCTTGGCACGCTCGGCAACAACTTTACCAACAGCGACTGCTGAATCGGTGTTGCCAGTGTATTTAACCTGGCCTTTGACATCGCTCTCGACAGTAGAAGCTGAACAGACAACTTCTGCCCCATTTGGAGCTATAACTTGAGCATAAATATGGCGCGGCGTGCGGTAAACACACAGGCGAGGCACAGCCAGCTCTTTAATTTTTGCGCGACCACGACGAGCGCGGCGCAAACGTGATTGTTTCTTATCCATCTCAGAGCCCCTAGATTATTTCTTCTTGGCTTCTTTCATTACAACATGCTCATCAGCATAACGCACACCCTTGCCTTTATAAGGCTCCGGCGGACGAAAGGCTCGAATATTAGCAGCTACTTGACCCACAGCCTGCTTATCTGCACCCTTAATTACTATCTCTGTCTGAGACGGTGCCTCTAGAGAAACACCTTCAGGTGACTCGAAGCTAACGGGGTGGGAAAAACCAAGTGTAAGATTAAGCACTTTACCTTGCATTTGAGCACGATAACCAACACCGACAAGCGTCAACTTTTTCTCGAAGCCAGCAACAACACCACTCACCATATTGAAAACCAGTGAACGCATTGTACCAGACATCGCAACCGCACCCTTTTGCGCTTTGTTGCGAGCCGAAAACGTCAACACACCACCGTCTTGAGAAACCTCAACGAACTCATGGATCGTGCGATTAAGAGTGCCTTTTGGCCCCTTAACTGTCATCAGGCCCTCTTTTACAGAAACCTCAACACCAGCAGGTATCTCTACAGGACTATTTGCTATACGTGACATTGTCTACCCCTTACGCAACAAAGCAAAGAACTTCACCACCAAACCCAGCCTTGCGTGCTGCCCGATCGGACATAACACCAGTAGATGTGGAGATAACACTTACACCAAGACCAGCCATGACCTTAGGAAGTTCGTCTTTACCCTTATATATGCGTAAACCAGGGCGGCTTACACGTTTCAACTGCTCAATAACCGGCTTACCAGAATAGTATTTAAGCTCGACAAAAAGCTGTGCTTTTGCACCTTCACCCTGCAACTGGGCGTCAGCAATGTAACCTTCTTCTTTCAATACATTTGCAATCGCCATTTTCTTACCAGAATAAGGCATTGAAACGTTTGCTTTATTAGCACCCAGCGCATTGCGAATGCGAGTCAGCATATCCGCGATTGGATCTTGCATACTCATAATAATATCTCCTAACGTTAATCAGTATCCAACCTTACCAGCTAGACTTAACTAAACCAGGTATGTCCCCACGCATCGCCGCCTCACGCAATTTATTGCGGGCGAGACCAAATTTGCGATATACACCGTGTGGACGACCTGTAATTTGACAGCGACTTTGCTGACGAACAGGGCTTGCATCACGTGGAAGCGCGTGCAGCGCCTGCATTGCATCACGACGTTCTTCTGGAGATAAATTCACATCAACAGAACGCTTCTTCAAATCAGCGCGCTTAACAGCATACTTTGCAACAAGCTTGGTACGCTTGTTTTCACGGTTGATCATTGAAACCTTAGCCATATGAAAATCCCCTAGCTTTTGAATGGGAAGCTGAACGCTGCAAGCAATGCACGCCCCTCTTCATCAGTTTTAGCTGTTGTCGTAATCGTAATATCCATTCCACGCAAGGCATCAATTTTGTCATAATCAATTTCAGGGAAAATGATCTGCTCATTAATACCCATACTGTAGTTTCCACGGCCATCGAATGACTTACCACTCATGCCACGAAAATCTCTAACACGCGGCAGAGCAACATTGATCAATCGATCCATGAATTCATACATGCGATAACTGCGAAGCGTTACCTTGCAGCCGATCGGCCACCCTTCGCGCACTTTAAAGCCAGCAACTGACTTCCGCGCATTACGAACAATTGGCTTCTGCCCTGCAATTTTGGTCATATCACCAAGACCACTTTCAAGCACTTTCTTGTTTACCAGCGCCTCACCAAGACCCATATTCAGGGTAACTTTGGTAATGCGAGGCACTTCCATCACACTCTTGTAACTAAACTGTTCCACAAGCTGCTGAACAACAGTGTCGCGATAAAATTCCTGCAACCTAGCCATAATTCACTACCTAATCAAGCATCAATTAATTCGTTGTTAGACTTAAAGAAGCGAGCTTTTTTACCGTCTTCCATCACGCGAAAACCAACTCGATCTGCCTTACCTGTTACCGCATTAAAAACCGCAACATTTGAACCATCGATAGATGCTTCCTGTTCAACAATTCCGCCAGCAACACCACGCATCGGATTTGGTTTCACATGCTTCTTAACAACGCTCACACCCTCAACAATCAAACGACCATTAGCATGCACAACACTGACCGCGCCACGCTTGCCTTTATCCTTTCCTGTGAGAACAACTACTTCATCACCTTTTCTGATCTTACGCATAATTATTATCTCTCAAATCAGAGCACTTCTGGTGCAAGTGATACAATTTTCATAAAGCGACCACCACGCAACTCTCGGGTAACTGGCCCAAAGATACGCGTACCAATTGGCTCTAGCTTGCCATCCAAAAGAACCGCTGCATTACCATCAAAGCGGATCAAGGAACCATCAGAGCGACGAACACCCTTTCGTGTACGCACAACAACCGCACTATACACATCACCTTTTTTAACTTTACCCCGGGGGATTGCTTCCTTAATACTGACCTTGATTACATCACCAACACCAGCATAACGACGATGCGACCCACCTAAGACCTTGATACACATCAACTTTTTGGCGCCACTATTATCGGCTACATCAAGGAGCGACTGCATCTGAATCATTGGCTTTTCTCCAGTTTTACTATCACACTGCGTCTCCCTACACTCAGGGCGCGCATAATAGCACTAATACAAAAAAAACCCAAGTCGAAAAACAACCCAACCTGGACTCTTAATAATTTACCGCAAAAACCACCCCCAACAAAGGGGGTAGCATCTTATTTTGCCTGTGCAACAATCTCAACCAGAGTCCAAGACTTTGTCTTGGACAAAGGGCGACATTCACTGATAGTAACCGTATCACCTTCGTTGCAAGCATTCTGTTCATCATGCACATGCAATTTGGTAGAACGCTTAACGTACTTACCATAAACCGGATGACGAACCTTACGCTCAATCATAACGGTGATACTTTTATCCATCTTGCTGCTGATAACGCGCCCAGTTTCTGTGCGCGAAGCTTTTGCCTGTTCGGTCATTTTAGGACTCCTGCGTCTTTTGATTCAGAACCGTCTTAACGCGTGCGATATTCTTGCGAACATCAGCAACCAAACTTGGCTTTGCAAGCTCGCCCGTTCCTTTTTGCATACGCAAGTTGAACTGTTCACGCAAAAGATTCTGAAGCTCAACATTTAGCTCATCAACAGATTTTTCTCTAAGCTCACTTGCATTCATTACATCACCGTCCGAGTTACAAACGTTGTATTCACAGGTAACTTCGCTGCAGCAAGAGCAAAGGCTTCACGAGCTAACTCTTCGCTAACACCTTCCATCTCATACAACATTCTACCGGGCTGAACTTCAGCAACCCAATATTCAACGTTACCCTTGCCCTTACCCATCCGAACCTCAAGTGGTTTCTTGGATATTGGCTTGTCTGGGAAAACACGAATCCAGATCTTACCACCACGTTTAATGTGGCGTGTCATGGCTCGTCGGGCAGCCTCGATTTGGCGAGCAGTCAATCGACCACGAGTGGTCGACTTAAGGCCAAACTCGCCGAAGCTTACCTTATTTCCGCTTTGTGCAAGGCCGCGATTACGACCTTTTTGCATTTTACGAAATTTGGTTCGTTTTGGCTGGAGCATACCGCTTCTCCTTTAGTTGTTTGCTGCTGTCTTTTTGGATGTGCCAGCGGTTTGCTCATGAAAGTTAACAATCTCACCCTTAAATATCCAGACCTTAACACCGATAATACCGTACGTTGTCAATGCCTCAGCAAATCCATAATCGATATCAGCACGGAAGGTATGGAGAGGCACCCGGCCTTCGCGATACCACTCTGTACGCGCAATTTCTGCACCATTCAAACGACCAGCAGCCGCAATTTTAATACCCTTGGCACCTAACCGCATCGTATTAGTGACCGTGCGCTTCATTGCACGACGAAACATGATACGACGCTCAAGTTGTTGAGCTACATTTTCAGCAACTAACTGCGCATCAAGCTCTGGCCTGCGAATTTCCTCAATATTAACATTGACTGGAATACCCATCATTTTGGCCAGCTCAACACGAAGACGCTCGATGTCCTCACCCTTTTTGCCAATTACTACACCAGGACGAGCCGTGTGAATAGTAATTTTTGCATTACGCGCGGGACGCTCGATCTGGATACGGCTAACTGATGCCTTGGATAAGCGCTTCTTCAGGAACTCGCGCACTTTCAAGTCGGCTAACAAATAGCTGGAAAAATCCCGGCTATTCGCATACCACTTAGCGGTCCAATCCTTAGTAATACCAAGGCGGATACCTGTTGGATGTACTTTCTGACCCATACCTGCCTCTCAGTTATTTTTCAGCAACCGCCACAGTAATGTGGCAATTACGTTTCAGAATGCGGTTTGCCCGCCCTTTTGCACGAGGACGAATACGCTTGTAGGTAGTTGCTTCATCAACGAAGATTTTAACAATCTTTAATTCGTCAATATCTGCGCCGTCATTGTGCTCTGCGTTTGCAATTGCTGACTCAACAACTTTTTTCACAATAGTTGCCGCTTTTTTGTTGCTGAACATCAGAATTTGCAAAGCACTATCCACTGACAGACCACGAATCTGGTCTACTACCAGACGGGTTTTTTGCGCAGAGATGCGTGCATTACGATGCTTGGCAATGACTTCCATCTTCACACCCCTTATCTGGATTTCTTATCAGCAACATGACCACGGTAGGTGCGAGTAGGAACAAACTCACCTAACTTGTAGCCGACCATGTTTTCAGTAATGAAAACAGGGACATGTTGACGACCATTATGTATAGCAATGGTCAAACCCAGCATATCGGGGAGAACCATTGAACGACGCGACCAGGTTTTAATTGGTCGTTTTGTGCCAGCCTCGACCGCCTCACTAACCTTCTTGGCTAGGTGGTGATCAACGAATGGACCTTTTTTGACTGAACGTGGCATTGCTCGCCCTCTTTCCAGTTAAACGAAATTACTTGCTACGACGACGTACGATAAATTTATCAGTACGCTTGTTTTTACGGGTCTTGTAACCCTTCGTCGGAACACCCCAAGGAGAAACAGGATGACGGCCACCAGAGGTTCGCCCTTCACCACCACCGTGCGGATGATCCACTGGATTCATCGCAACACCTCTAACCGTTGGTCGGCGGCCTGCCCAACGAGCGGCACCAGCCTTACCTAATGAACGCAGAGCGTGCTCGGAGTTACCTACCTCGCCAATTGTTGCTTTACAGCTAACTTGAATCTTACGCATTTCGCTTGAGCGAAGACGCAATGTTGCATATTCACTATCACGCGCAACCAGTTGAGCAGATGTTCCAGCAGAACGCGCAATTTGCGCCCCCTTACCTGGCCGCAGCTCAACACAATGAATTGTCGTGCCAACAGGAATATCGCGAATCGCCATCGCATTACCCGGCTTAATCGGCGACAGCTGGCCAGATATAATCTCTGAGCCTGCAGCAATACCTTTAGGAGCAATAATGTAACGACGCTCACCATCAGCATATTTGATAAGTGCAATATTGGCACTACGATTTGGATCATACTCCAAACGCTCGACAACACCGGGGATACCGTCTTTATTACGCTTAAAGTCGATTATACGATAGTGCTGTTTGTGGCCGCCCCCACGATGACGCGTGGTAATTCGACCATTATTATTACGACCACCAGACTTACTCTTCTTCTCCAAAAGGGGCGCATAAGGCTCACCTTTATGAAGGCCTGGAGTAACCACTCTGACAACAAAGCGACGCCCAGGTGATGTCGGTTTAAGTTTTACGATCGCCATGATACGAATCCTCTACGAATTACTCGACGGCGCTAGTGAAATCAATCTCACTACCGGCCTTAAGTTGGACATACGCCTTCTTGTAGCCAGAGCGACGACCTTGGATTGCACCAAAACGCTTACGCTTGCCTTTGACATTAGCCACCTGAACTGAATCAACCTCAACTTCAAAAAGAAGTTCAACGGCCTTTTTTATTTCAGCCTTATTGGCATCAGTAGCCACTTTGAATACGATCTGCTGGTCATTCTCGGCACATATAGATGCTTTCTCAGTAATATGAGGACCAAGTAAAACCTTCATCAAACGTTCTTGATTCATGCTAAAGACTCCTCAATCTGCTTGATTGCATCAACTGTCACCAACACCTTGTCGTAACCAACCAATGACACTGGGTCAATTGATGCCGCACTAACAAGGCCAACCTTGTGCAAATTGCGCGATGCAAGATAAAGATTATCCTCAATCGCATCCGGAACAATAAGAACACTATCTAAATCCATTGCAGAAAGCTTGGCAACAAGCTCTTTCGTCTTTGGCAACTCAAGAACAAATTTCTCAACAACAATCAAACGATCTTGACGCAGCAACTCGGAAACAATTGAGCGCATCGCACCGCGATACATTTTTTTATTTACTTTTTGCGAATGATCCTGAGGGGCTGCGGCAAATGTCACGCCACCAGAACGCCATATTGGACTACGAATAGTGCCTGCACGCGCCCGCCCGGTCCCTTTCTGCCGCCAAGGCTTTGCACCACCACCACTCACACCTGAGCGATTCTTTTGTGCCCGGCTACCCTGCCGAGCACCCGCCAGATAAGCAGTAACAACCTGGTGAATCAAAGACTCATTAAATTCACGGGCAAAGCTATCATCTGAAAGCTCAACAGTCTTTTTAGACTCTTTACCTGTCGTTGTAACTAGATTCAACTCCATTACAAACTCCCCTGCGAACGCACTTTGACAGCAGGACATATAACAACATCACTACCTTTAGCCCCAGGAACTGCCCCTTTAACCAAAAGAATGTTGCGCTCCACATCCACACGAACCACTTCCAGATTCTGAACCGTACGCTGCACGTTACCCATTTGACCAGACATCTTCTTACCCTTGAATACACGACCAGGGGTTTGACACTGACCAATAGAACCAGGCGTACGATGAGAGAGAGAGTTGCCGTGCGTCGCATCTTTACCAGCAAAGTGGTGACGCTTAATAGTACCAGCGAAACCCTTACCAATTGTCACGCCAGAGACATCGACCTTTTGGCCTGCCTCAAAAATATCGGCTTTAATTTCAGATCCAGCGCTAAGCTCAGTCGTATTCTCAGCACCTAAACGAAATTCCCAAAGCCCGCGACCCGCTTCAACACCTGCCTTAGCAAAATGTCCAGCCATCGCTTTACTCACACGAGAAGCCCGGCGAGTACCGATCGTTACTTGAACTGCATTGTAACCATCGACCTCAACCGCCTTAAGCTGGCTCACCCGATTAGGCTCTACTTCGATCACGGTGACGGGCAAAGAAACACCATCCTCCGTGAAGACTCGAGTCATACCGCATTTGCGGCCAATTACACCAATAGTCATTGTCGTTATCCTCACGCATCGATTTCGATTGACCGACGCTTAATTCAACAAAACTCCAATATAACAACGCCGCACTGTCACGCAGACAGCACGGCGTCATTAATGAGGGGCGGATATTAACCTAATTTAATCTTCACGTCTACCCCTGCTGCAAGATCAAGCTTCATCAGCGCATCAACAGTTTTGTCTGTTGGATCAACGATATCCAACATACGCTTATGGGTACGAATCTCATACTGGTCACGCGCATCCTTATTTACATGCGGCGAAACAAGAATGGTGAAACGCTCTTTCTTGGTTGGCATGGGGATTGGCCCCTGCACATGCGCACCTGTACGCTTTGCAGTATCAACAATCTCTCGTGCAGACTGATCAATCAAACGATGATCAAATGATTTTAGGTGAATACGAATTCTCTGATTAGTCATATCTATTACTCAATAATTTTGGCAACAACACCCGCACCAACAGTACGGCCACCTTCACGGATTGCAAAACGCAGGCCGTCTTCCATTGCAATGGGGGCGATTAATGATACGGTCATTTGAACGTTATCACCCGGCATTACCATTTCTACTCCCTCTGGCAAG
>JAFLJP010000028.1 GCA_022712945.1 Gammaproteobacteria bacterium
CGTGAGACTACTTACATCGATAGTTCTTTCGTTCTATCTCTAACGCAAGCACCCACACAGATTACTTGATCAATTTTTTAAAGAGCGTTCGAGTCTTTCGATTCGAGGGGCGAATTATACAACCCAAATAAACTTTGTCAATAAGTAATTTGTTTTCCTTACTTATCAAACGTTTGGGAGAGATAAGAAGCTCAAACAAGAGCCTAGCACCACAACGTCAATCCTGCATTAAAAACACAAGACTCACTTGCTTTTCAACCAATTTCAGTTGCGATTCACCTCAACTGAGCGGCGTATTCTACGCCTTTTTAGCCCAACGTCAACCCCTTTTCAATAAAAAATTAGTTTAGGGATGTAGAAAAAGTTAAGTACCGTTTATTACACCGAATTGTTGTTCACCCTCTCTAGGCCGGTATTGAGCACATAGTGAGCTACGCAACGAATACCGGCTAGATAGGGTCGAAAAAAAGACAAGTAAGCGCGGTATTTTAATAAATTCTACATCCCTTAATTAAACCGACTTCAATATGGTGGGATGCGAATATTGTGGAAGCAATATATCCACCCGTCAGTCAATGCTTCACGGCTTTGTTTTTGCCTTTCGCTAGTTGGCATCGAATAACCACAAGATGGCGACCTTCCTACAGATAGCGCTCATCATAGGTTCAGCCTACATTGGGTCCACACAATCAGACAACGAATAGCACCGCTCACTCTATCGCTCTGTTTCTTTTTTTCCAGTAATGCGGGGGAGCCTAAGGATTTCAGAGCAGATATGCCGTTCATTATTTGTTGCTGCTATGACTATTTCATTGCATTCAACGGAAGATAAAGGATGTTATTGAGTAGTCGATACCCTTTGACAGGTAAAAGTATCCGTACATCACTACAAGAGGTACCACTCTCCCGTGTTTAACCTAGAGAATCTTAGCATTTTGATTATTGATGATTTCTCAGAAATGCGTAACGCCTGTCGACGTATGTTGACGGAGTACGACCCGGAGGCGGTGGATGATTGTGCCAATGGTAACGATGCCCTCGAAAAAATGCGGCGTAAGAAATATGACATTGTGCTCTGTGACTACAACTTGAGTGAAAGCAAAGATGGCCAGCAGATCCTGGAAGAGGCACGCCACGAAGGTATATTAGATTACTCATCGCTATTCATGGTCATCACCGGTGAAAATACCCGGGCCATGGTGATGGCCGCAGTGGAATACGAACCCGATGACTACCTCACCAAGCCTTTCACCAAAGAGGTTTTGATCAAACGCCTGCAGCGACTCATTTACCGTAAACAGGGATTGAATCTTGTCGGTGAGGCACTGGCTGAAAAAAACTACAACAAAGCCATTACACTCTGTGACGCTCTCAGTGAAAAATACCCCAAAAACGCCATCAGCCTGTTAAAGATAAAGGGGAATATTTTTTATCAGGCAGAACAGTACTCAAACGCTGCAGAACTTTACCAAAGCGTGCTACAACAACACAGCCTCCCCTGGGCGCACATGGGGCTCGGAAAAGTACATTTCGAATGCCAAGAGTACCGCAAAGCAAAAAAGATATTTTCCACGCTGCTAAAAGAGTCCCCCAACCAGATGGATGCCTACGATTGGCTGGCCCGTACTCTACAGGCACTGGGTGAAAACGACCAAGCACAATCAATCCTGCAGAAAGCAAGTGACCTTTCCCCAAATGTTTTGGTGCGCCGCCAACGCTTGGCGGATATTGCAATCGCGAATGGCGATACCGCTGTTGCGGAACGAACCTGTAAAGCTGCCGTGAAACTAAGCAAAGGTTCTGCGTTTAAGCGAGCCGAAGACTTTACCAATCTGGCCAAAATTTTAGTCGAACAAAAGCATGATCAGAAGGCGATGCAATGCCTGAAACGAGGGCGCGAAAATTTCGCCCAACAGACCAGTGCACTACTACAGCTGACGGTATCTGAAAGTGAAGTTCACCGCGCGGTAAACCGGGAAAGCTTGGCGACTGAGAGCATGGAAAAAGCCAAGAACCTGCTCAAACGGAAAGGGGAGGATGAAGAGATTTCTGCCACCGCATCGCTGGGTGTTGCTGAGGCTTGCCTGCGGCACGGTGATCCGGAAGCCGGCATGGAAATCATGCTTGAGGTGGTCGGAAATAACCACGAAAATGAAGAGCTGATTGGTCGTGCCCGACAAGCTTTTGATCAAGCAGGCCTTGCAGAAGAAGGTGAACGAATGATGCAGAACACCATCACTAAAATTGCCAACATCAATAACGAGGCGGCCAAATTGGCGAATCGAGGAAAACTGGATGAGGCGATTGAGCTTTTCGTTAATGTGGCCAAAAAACTCCCCTCCAATAAAGTTGTCAACCTCAATGCGGCTCAAGCGCTGATATTGAATATACAAAAAAATGGCGGAAATAATGAGAGTTTGCGGCAGTGCAAAAAGTATCTCGACAATGCAAAAAAGCAGGATGCTACCGACAAACGCTATCAGCAGTTATTGACAAAATTCAGTCTATTGGAAAAGAAGTATGCACAGCCATAAGGATAGTGACATGAACCAAAAAAATGACATCGACTTTTCGACATTGCTTGCCTCTGCGGCACATGACATGAAAAATTCGTTGGCGATGATCATCACTACCGTTGACCATATCTCGGATAGCGTTAAGCAAGATGATCACTCGCCACTAGGAAAGCCACTTAACCAGCTCCGCTATGAAGCCCGCCGGGTTAATAACGACCTCATGTTGCTACTCACACTCTATAAATTTGAGGGGGAGAGCATCAATCTGCATAAAGATCTGAACTCAGTATATGACTTTCTTGAAGAGCAGCTGCTCTATCACCGGGCCAGTTTAGAGTATGCCAATGTTGAGGGAATCATTGAATGTGATGAAATGTTGGAGTGGATTTTTGATGCCAACCTACTGAGTGGCGTCATCAATAACGTGGTCAATAACGCGCTGCGCTACACCGACCACACTATCAAAATAAGTGCCAAGGTGAGCAACCAACAGTTATTCATCATGATTGAGGACGATGGCCCCGGCTACCCGCCCTCCATTTTAGAGGCACAACCGGACAAATCGGGATTCGTAGACTTCAAAACCGGCAGTAGCAGCCTTGGCCTCTACTTCAGCCAGACCATTGCCCAGGCGCACCGAAATGGTAGTAGAAAAGGTTACATCACCCTGAGCAATGAGGGTGCATTAGGTGGTAGCTTGTTTACCGTTTGCATCCCTAAAATATAGGTCACTATTCAGCTCACCAGCCAGTCTCTTAATCTACGGAGCATCGTCGATTTCAGCCCCTTCACGCTCTGGTGGAATAAGATCTTCTTTACTCACACCCAGAGCCAGTGCTGTTGTGCTGGCAACATAAATCGAGGAGTAGGTACCGACAAACACGCCGATAATCAGTGCCAAGGCAAATGCATTAATCAACTCACCACCCACAAAGAACAGTGCAAACAGCACCAACAGGGTGGTTACCGAAGTCATAATGGTACGTGATAGCGTCTGGTTCAGAGAGACGTTAGTCACCTCTTCGGTAGTTCCGGTACGAATAATACGAAAATTCTCCCGCA
>JAFLJP010000139.1 GCA_022712945.1 Gammaproteobacteria bacterium
CCGAGCTGTGTTCCATCAAGCTCCGTAGAGTCACTGAGGTAGCCATGGCGTAGTGCAACGAGAGAATCGATGTTGTGCGGAGCCGTGGTGGACGCAGGACGTGTCGGGGCAAAAGGAATCAGTTGTCGCGTAGGCGAGTCACTTTATGGCATGGATGCCAATAAAGGAATCACGAGGTAGCGACACATTTGTTGGCTATAAAGATCCTGAGACAGGCAACCAATACTATTTTCTGACCAACAACCTTAAACTCGCCGCAACCTCCATTGCCGCCATCTATAAGTCCCGCTGGCAAATCGAACTCTTCCTCAAGTGGATCAAGCAAAACCTCAAGATTAAGAGCTTTGTGGGTACATCAAAGAATACGGTGATGACCCAGATGTGGGTTGCCATATGTGTCTATTTATTGCTGGCTTACGTCAAATTCATGAGAAAAATTAAGGGTAGCCTTCAGATGATATTGAGACGGGTACAACTTAAAATTTGTTTGAGCGCAGAAAAATGAATACCCTACTTCGAGGTGACCCATCGCCGCCTGATATTTCACCCGATCAAACTCGGCTGATATTTTCGTGAAAGTTTATGGGACAGCAGTAAGTTCGATTATTTTTCGGGGGAATCCTCGTATAACGGTTTATAAGTGTCCATTTCAAAGTCTAACAAATTCCCTAATACTTTCTGCCCTCCGCCTTTATAACAACCTCTTAAAGGATGGAATGAAAGCTCCCCTACATAAATTTTTTCATTGACCAAATATAAATCAACCCTAATATACTTAAATGGCTTAGAGAGCTTTTCAGCGACCTTAATAAGCTCAGGCCAGTTTTCGGGCTTGGTGAACTGCATTGAGTGTTGCATTAAGTGGTCAAAATGGATATCAAGTGCCTGGCCGTCGATGTCAACAATGGTCTCTTTCGTTTCTTCGCCTCTGTCGAATATATATTGCAGCCACTTCACTCTGCCTGCAGAGCAATGAAATTTATAATCAGGCGGAGCACATGCCGTATTCAATGGGCCAATAAACTCCTCTGCAAAAACACGAGGCTTAATATGTGAGTACTGCCACTCTCCATGTTTAACTCCATATTTCCGACTAAGAGAGCTCTGGATTTTTCGATCAATATCTACAAAATCAGCTTGAGATTTGTCTCGAATCAAAAATACCGAGCCAGAATCATGATTTGTTTTCACGACGAAAGAGTTTGGCAAAACATCGAGGTCTATACTAGAAAAATCATTTGCTGAGCTGTACAGCACTGGTAGAAACCCATCTCCAAGAGTTTCTTTAACGTACTTTCTCCCACCAAGTTTATCTGTGCATTTAATAACCTCTTCATCTTGATCAAAAATTTTCAACCATTGAATTTTGTCATTATACTCTTCTGGGGAAGTCAAATTTGGGAATCGCGACAATTGTCTAAAGCACAGCTTGTGTACAATGCGATAAAGTCCCCAATGTTGAGCAGTCAATGGTAAGTGGCGACGATCACTCAGCCATTTGAGAGCCACTAACACATATTCTATGCCGAATTTTCTTATTAATGTTTGCCTACCCAAAGATTCCCCCAAGTATTTTTTAACGGATACTGAACCGAATATTACCAGACCATGTAGTGGCATTCTAGACCTGACCACCTGAACTTGAGTGATCTGATAAATCACAAACAAAGACAGGTGAAACAATGGCAAGACAAAAACGCACACTGCCCCCGGCTTTATCGGGGGGTATTTTTTTCTCAGTCATGCTGTTTCAGCAGACAACACAATTTCTCAAACTAATTCACCCTATTAACTGGGCTAGAGTCAGCGAAACAAACTGTACAACGACTCATTTTACGTAGCTCTCATCCCTCGTGATGTTTTGCCACAAGCGATTCGAGCGCATGTCTCGGAATGAATTTGAGTAACGGGGGGAATGCGGTGTTATGATGCGAAAAGGCCTATTTTCCTATTTTTTCAATGGATTGTAGTGAGCGCATTGTATCAAAACTCTCCGGATTTCAGGCCTTTCTTCTTACTACTTCATGGGACAGCAGTGAATCAGAGAATGATTGTCTCTGTATGCCCTTGACTCTCTGACCCTTCGAGTGATTTGAGAGCGTTAGGGTTGTGCTATCCAAGTTGCCGCTAGGTATATTATGATAATGCACTGATCCGTAGTTAGGTGTGGAATGTTATGTGTGGGATTGTTGGGATAATCGAGAGGAGGCAGCATAAGGCGGTGTTGCTGAAGGCGATGCTAGCATCGCTTCATCACCGTGGCCCTGACCATTCAGATATTCATGTTGAGGGCACTCTCGGCTTTGCTCATTCCCGCCTATCTATCATCGATCTAGCCGGTGGTGATCAACCCTTTATATCTGAGCAGGATGGCCTGGTATTGGTGGCCAATGGTGAAATTTATAACCATATCGAGCTGCGTGCTGAGCTGGAGGCGCAGGGTCGCCAATTTCAGACCCATTCTGATTGTGAAACCATCCTGCATGCCTATGCGGTGTATGGTGAAGATTTTCTGCCGCATATTGGCGGAATGTTTGCCTTTGCCCTCTATGACCGAAAAAAGCAACGCTTGATTCTGGCGCGTGATCGCTTGGGCATGAAGCCACTATTTATCGCCGAGAGTGCGGAAGGCGTTTGCTTTGCTTCCGAGATCAAAGCCCTGCTACCGGCATTGGCTGAAAAACCGTCAATAAATCCCTCCGCATTAATCCAATTTCTGCAAAATCAAAATGCCAGTGGCCGAGAGACGATGTTTGCCGGTGTTGAGCAGCTCTTGCCCGGTGAGTGTGTGGTGATTGAGCAAGGGCGGGTGGTTGATCGCCAGCGTTATTGGTCGGCGTTGGATGTTAAGCCACGTGATATTGGTTATACCGAGGCAGAGGCTGAATTTGACTCGCTGATGGAGACGGTGATGACTCAGCATATGCGTGCAGATGTGCCGTTTGGACTGTTTCTTTCCGGAGGGGTGGATTCCACCACGTTGTTGGCATTGTTGAGCCGTTATAAAGAGGAGCCAATACGCACTTTTTCGTTGGGATTTCCTGACTCCAGCGTGGGGGATGAACTCTCCACGGCGGAGCACATTGCCAAACACTTCAATAGCCAGCACACTATTATCCGCCCAACGGGCGAGCAGATGCTTAACCGCTTGGTATACAGCACCTGGGCGGCAGATGATTTGATGCGTGACTTTGCCAACCTGCCCACCTCATTGCTGGCAGAAGAGGCGGCGAAAGATCTTAAAGTAGTCTTCTCCGGTGAGGGGGGTGACGAGGCGTTTGCCGGTTATGGTCGTTATCGCCCTGGTAAATTTGAGCGTTTGATGAAAAACATTATCTACCCCGGTTCCGGTGGTTTTCGTACCGGTGGCAACTTTCGGGGCAAGCTGCCCAAACAGCTTTTTTCAGAAAAACTATTACGGCTTGCAGATCAGTGGCGTAAGCCCATCATCGATGCATGGCGCGCTGCACCGGTAGATTGGAGTGACTTGCAGCGACGCCAATATGTCGATCTCACCACAGCCTTGCCTGATAACCTGTTGGTAAAGGCTGATCGCATGCTGATGGGCTGGAGTTTGGAGGGACGGCTGCCATTTGTTGACCATCGGGTAGTTGAGTTTGGCCTCTCGTTACCGGATGACCTCAAAATAGAGGGAAAGCAGGGTAAGTTGTTTTTGAAAAAATGGGCCAGCCGCCATCTTCCCCATGAGCATTTCTGGCAGAAAAAACGGGGCTTCAGTGTGCCTGTAGCTGACTGGTTGCAGAGTGATTATTTGGATAGGGTGGGAGCGGTGTTGCGGGATAGCCCTGCGATTGAGGAGTGGATGCAGCCATCCGCTGTTGACGTGCTGGTCAAACGCCAGAAGCAAAAGGGAGACGTGAGTAAGAATATTTATGCCTTGTTACAATTTGCGATCTGGCACAAGCTGTTTATTGAAGGTGATGCAAAATGCCCACCAGCATCTGTTGATCCGGTTGCATTTTTAGCGGCGGGCAGAGGGCTGTAGTGTATATAAAACAACCTAAATACGCCTTTTTTATTGTGAAATATGTAGGTTAATGCCTACGTCTTTTTGTTCATTTGTCTGACACATAAATAGTGTGTTTTTGTGATCTAATACCGGAACTAAATAATAAAAATCATCCGGAAGAGTCCATGAACCGCTTCTATCGCCTGCTGCTCACCCTCACTATTTTTCTCCTTTCATCAGCTATTGCTAATGCCACCACACCGTTTAATGGGGTATTACAAGGTGATTTCAGTGTCAGCCCTGGTGGTGCTGCTACCTATACGATTCCAATTGAAGTGCCGCCAGGTATTAATGGCCTACAACCCAACTTGGCACTAAGTTACAACAGCCAAGCGGGTAACGGTTTGTTAGGGGTCGGTTGGGGGCTAAGTGGCTTATCCTCGATAACCCGCTGCCGGAAAACATTGGAACAGAACGACGAGATAGCAGGTATTCAATTTGATAGCAGTGACCGCTTTTGTTTGAATGGTCAGCAGCTGGTGGCGGTGTCTGGTGCATATGGGGCATCAGGTACTGAATACCGGACTGAAGTGGAAAGCTTCATCAAAGTTGTTTCGTACGGTAGCAATGCTGCCGGAGGCCCCAACTATTTTAAAGTTTGGGACAACTCCGGGCAAATCACCGAGTACGGCAACCCACCTGTTTATATCCGTAATCAGCAAACCTCCGCGCTCTACTCTTATGTCTGGCCCGTCAATAAAATCTCTGATCGCTTTGGCAATGAGATGACATTTACCTATACCAAAAATATTGACGAAGGGTATCACAACGTTAGTCGAATTGATTATGCGGGTGGTAATGCCTCGGTGGTGTTTGGTTATGGAGATCGTAGTGACATCTCTTCTCAATATGTGAATGGTGCAAAGCTTGGTATGGCCAAAAGGCTGAGTGGTATTAGTATTTATGCTGGTGGCGCTCCCATAAATGAGTTGCTGGTTGAATATGAAAAAGATGAGATAGGAAAGCGATCAATAATCTCTCAGATAAATTCATGTAGTAATAACCTCTGTGTAAATTCGACTAATTTTGTATGGAGTGAAAAACAGGCGGGCTCTACTATAGATAATACCTGGTCGGTGCCGGGTAACAGCCATTTTAGTGTCAATGGTGGTGATAGTGGGATGCGAGTAGTTGACTTGAATGGCGACGGATTGCCCGACTTACTGCACTCGACCTATACATCGAATGGTTGGTACGGAAATGGCAATATCCAGCGGGCGTATATCAATAACCAAGTATTTCCTGATCGATTAACAGATGTGACCGATGGCTTAAAATCCTACTCATTTATTTTTAAGCCGATAACGGATGGCTCCGTTTATACAAAATACAGTGGTTCTACATACCCCATTCGTGATTACCAAGCACCAATGCACGTTGTATCCAGTTATTCCAAAAGCAATGGCATTGGCGGTCAAAATTCATACTCATACCACTATGAAGGCGCCAAGCTAAATGTACATGGCCGTGGCTTACTTGGTTTTGCAAAAATCACCAAAACTGATCAACAGAGCAATATCAAAACAGACACCTATTATCACCAACAAACCAACGCCAGTGATTTTTGGAAAAATGGCTTACAGCATAAATCAGAAAGTTTTGTAAATGGTCAATTGATTGCGCGGATGACAAATACCTGGGCTTCCAGGAATTCCGATAAAGGGCGTGTTTTCCCTTATCTTTCTCAAGCAGTTGCGATTACCTATGAACCGAGTAATGGTGCAAAAATAACCGATAAAAAAGTAGTGAATAGCGCTATTGATGGTTACGGCAACGTGGGTTCGGTGGTGACCACAACACGTGATGGTTCCACCAGTGTGCAAACCAATACCCACCGAGCTGCAGACACCACAAACTGGTTGATTGACCAAGTGAGTCGCACTCATATTAGCGCGACACCTTCATCTTTAGTCTCTGGTGGCATGGTCTCTTCGCTGTATGACATTGCAGCTTTTACCTATTACCCGGTGACCGGTGCGCTGTGGACAAAAACCAGCCATGTAGGGACAGAGGTCGAGTCAACATCGACCTTTGCCTATAATAACTACGGCAATCAAATTTCGCACAAAATTGAAGGTAAAGACGGCACCTATTCGGGGAGTATCACCGCACGCACCCATCTTGCCAGCTATAGCTATAGCGCTACTAAGCTAACGGCGGTGAAGACTAACCCGCTATTACAATCTGAAACTAAAGTGTTCGATCGCGCATCGGGTAACTTGACCTCTCAAACCGGGCCGAACGGCCTTACCACTACCTGGACGTATGATGATTTTGGTCGAAAGATTAGGGAAAATCGAGCAGATGGTAACCACACCCTTTGGGCATACTTGAATTGTGATGTAGGGCAGTTTTGTGGTGCCCATGACAAATTTTATGTGAAACGTACCTCACCAGGCAAACCCCAGTCACTGACGCATTATGATGCTCTTGGCCGTGTTACCGGCACCCATACACAAGGTACTGGCTCCGGCTTTATCCATAAATATAAGGTTTACGATAATCTCGGGCGAGTGATTAAGGCGTCACGAAATGAGTTTGATGGCCCAGTCACCTATTGGACTCAATATATCTATGATGAACTGGGTCGCCCCTCCAAGGTCCTGCTGCCGGGTAATACCAACATCAATAACCCTGATGAAGTCTATCGTTATTCTGGCTACGTACCTGGTTATGGGGTTAAAAAAGAGACCATTCAATATCGCAAGGGTAATAATGGTACCTCGGCACTGAGCACTATTCAGTATAAGGATTCATCGAACAGATTGTTAAGAAGTGTTGATGCAAACAATAACTCTAATCTGTACCGTTATGATGGACGTGGGCGCTTGATTGAGACCGTTGACCCCCAACTAAATCGTGTTAGTTATAGCTACAATGCGCGTGGCAATAAAATTTGGGTTGACGACCCTGATTTAGGTGTTTGGACCTATCGTTATGATTCATTAGGCCAGTTGCTTGAGCAACAAGACGCTAAGGGCCAAATGGTCACCATGAATTACGATGTTTTAGGTCGCTTGAAAACGCGTAATGAGCTAACCGGTGGTCAGAGTGTTTGGCGCTATGATTCAGCGACTGGCGCAGGTAAGGGGAAGCTACATACCTTGGCGCGTTCAAGTGATGGCTATCAAGAAACCTATGGCTATGATGTGCTTGGGCGGCCTTCATCATTAACTAAAAAGATTGATGGGGTGAATTATGTGACCACCAATCAATATGATAGTTATAGTCGATTGGCGTATGAGACCTACCCAAGCTCTGGGAGTAAAGGGCGCTTTAAGAAGCAGAACGTCTACAGCCTTTCTGGTTATCTGATGAATGTTAAAAATGCAGAGACTGGCTACACCTTCTGGACCCGCATAAGCACTAATGCAAATGGCAATGTTTCCTGGGAAAGCTTGGGCAACGGATTGAGCGCCCTGCGTGGTTATGACTCTATTACGCGACAGCTTACCTCCATTACCACAGGATCAAATTCCCAGGTACAAAATCTATCCTTTGATTTCGATAATATTGGTAATCTGGAATCACGCACTGACCACAATCAAAAATGGTTAGGGCAGACCGGAGTGACTGAAGGCTTTTACTACGACAGCCTTAATCGTTTGACAAGCAGTACACTCAATAGCGTGACGGCTAAGAGCTATCAGTATGATGCCATCGGCAATGTTACCCACAATAGTGATCTAGGCCACTATGCCTATGGTCAAGGGAGTGCTGGCCCCCATGCAGTGACCCAGGTTCAGGGTGGTCACTTGCACTACGATACCAACGGCAATATGACCCAGGGTCGAGGCCGTATTATTAACTATTCCTCATACAATAAGCCGCTACTGATTAGTAAGGGCACGAGTAGCAGCGCGTTTAGTTATGGGCCAAATCGTAACCTCTATAAACAGGTCGCGGTGAGTGCCGGGCAGACAACGACTAGCCGCTATGTAGGCAAACTGTTTGTGCAGGTTAATCAGCCAAACGGTGGTATTGAATACCGTAACAATGTCTATGCTGGCGGTAAGTTGATTGCGATACACACTCGCAAGAGTAATGCAGCCACCACACAGCGATTTATTCATACGGATCATTTAGGGTCTATCTCTGCGATAACTAAAGATAATGGCTTGGTCGCTGAACGCTTTAGTTACGAGCCGTTTGGTAAGCGAAGAGCCGCTGAGTGGAATGATGGTTTCTTGGCGGCAATGAACTCTACCTTTACTGGGCTTGGTTTTACTAAGCATAAAGATTTGGCGAATGTAGGCTTGATTCATATGGGTGGGCGGGTTTATGACCCAGAGCTAGCGCGCTTTATGAGTGCAGACCCTCGTGTGGCATACCCTGCAAGCACCCAGGGGTGGAATCGTTACTCTTATACCGATAATAATCCGTTATCGAGGGTTGATCCGACCGGGTACAGTTGGATAAGTAAAAAATGGAAACAGTTGAAGCGTGCTCATGTAAAAATATTTAAAGCTATTCAGTATTATTCTGGGGCTACGGCGGTAAGGCATAAAGTTAACCGGACTTTGTTAAAACATGAGTGGGCTCAACAGGTGGGGGCCCTTGTTGCCTCAGCATGGGGGGGGCCTGCTGGAACGGCGCTATTTTCGGCCTATTTAACGCATATTAGTGGCGGTTCTCCTATGGATGTAGTGAAAGCTGGTGCTATCGCCTTCGCAACAGCTTCTGCGATGGAGGGTATTAGTGGTAATAAACCAAAAAGTGTTGGTGCTCACATTAATCGGATTGCTACAGCAGGGGTGATTAAGGGTGCGAGTAGTGTTGCTAGCGGGGGTACGTTTAAGGATGGTTTTCAGTCTGGTGTGATTGCAGGACTGATGATGACGGGTAGAGACGCATTGCACTATGCTCGTAATGATGGGATAAATGGTGAGAATATACCGTCAACTGAATTAGCGGCCAAAGCGAGTGGCTGGGAGCGGCAGGCTGATTCCCAATCCATATGGCATAAGATGGGAACTGGAAATGAGGGGAATTCAAAATATTTGTCTTCAGATGGATCTTTAGAGGCTATTTATAATGCCAGTGGTGGAATGGTGATGGATGCGGCAAATGCGGCTTCTTATAATTATGCCACGAACCCGATACTTCATATGGTAGTAGATGTTGCTCCATATTTAGTCTGGGGTAACTCTGCAAATGATCCTACAAATACTTGGGATCGTGTAACTGGGTGTAGTATTGCATGTTCATTGAACTGATTTTTGGTGCCTATTTACTATGCCGCAGTAATTGTACCTGGCAGCGTATATTATGGATTAGTGCTTTTTTAGCCTCATATGGTTCTAGAAATCGTATTTTTTCTTTTTGGTCGGCCAAGAAAGAAGCTGGGTTACAAAACACCCGCAAGATTAATGGCGGAACATATGGCTGCTATCGCAGCTTAGGTGGTTATGCACTTCGGGGTTGAACCTGCCTGTTTTTTAGCAGCTTCCTTGCGGGTTAAAGTCTTATCCGGAGAGCTGTTTTTTCACCTCAGTAAGCCCTGATTTTTCGCAGCCAATTCATTCTATCGACAGACTCCTAGAGTCTCCAGTTAACCGTAGTTTATCCAGCTGAGGGTTCTAGGTTGAACTTGCCGCGCTTATGATGAACCTCAACATTAACCTTTATATTATCCGAAAAAGCTAATATTGTACCCGTCCCCTTTGCTCCCGTTATGGGATTGCATTGTGATATTACAGCTGACTTAATAGAATCAAGACATATCATGTTCGGGATTGCTCAGCAGTAAGGTAATGCAACGCGATCACCAGCATTCATCGATCCGGTTAAACCTTTAGTGAATTAGAGTCTATTTTATGATGAAGCAGTGGTTACGAATCCTTTTTTTACCGGTGCTTAATCTGTTTGAATCAGGCAGCGGATCATTTGAGTATAAGCCGCTTAATCGCGCTATCTTGGTGATTTTGGGTAGTTTGTTTGTGGGGTTGGCGATGTTGGTGACGCTGTTTGCGCCGGGGGAGGATCTCAGCTATCTTTTTCCGGTGGTGGTGTTTGGCGGGATCGGAGTATTGAGTCTGGTGATCGGTTTTCTGGGTACTGATCGTGCGGTGGCCAAAATCTGGGGTTCTGGCTCAAGCCGTTCATCACGGTGATGGGGCTGTTGTTGTGACCAAAAGGGCGATGGAGTTTGATTTTCCATCGCCGAGTCGATTGGGTTACTTCAACCAGCAGCCGTCGTAACCGGCAACCCCTTTATCGGTGGTTCGGCCACTTTTAAATAATTCGTCATAATCTTCTTGTTTAATCGCTTGAATGTCGCCTTGGGCGTTTTTATAACGCCAGTCGCCATCAATACACATGATCATCAAGGTATCGAGTATATCGTCAAAGCGAATGGCATGCAGGACGGCCAGTCCTTGCAAATCGTCAACGGTTAACGGCGCTTGGCGCTTTTCGTATACCTCATTTATCAGTGCCTCAAGGGCGATATCCCACTTTGGTTTGTCAAAGTCGTCACTCATCTCGATCTCTGCTCCCTCATGCTATCTAATTAGAACCCTTTATAACGTTCTGTGGTTAGGATTCTTTAGTGCATTCCGAAACAGATGAGAATATTTTTTAATCAGCCCGGATTTAATCAAACTTGAACTGCGCTTTTAGTCAGTTCTACAAAACAGAGCACCATTTTGGTGTATTATCGGCTGCCCTTATTTTGTCCCGGATATTTCGTGGATTTGTGCAAAAAATCGCGCAAAATATTGGTTTAACAGAGAAAGTTATGAAGGAGTTTCGTATCAGTGACTACGAACGACTGAAGAAATACTTCCTGTGGAATCAATAGACAAGCCAGATTGTGCATGATTTATGAATTGTCTGGGTTATAGGGCATCCCTAAAGATTTTTGCCAGGAGCAAACCGTGCCGCAACTATCAGGCAAGCAGCGCTACAATGCGAATAAACTTCAAAAACGTCTGCGCCGAGAGGCGGGTAATGCGATTGCTGACTTCAATATGATTGAAGAGGGCGACCGGATTATGGTCTGCCTTTCCGGTGGTAAAGACAGTTTTGCGATGCTCAATATTTTACGCTATTTTCAAAAAATAGCGCCGATCAGTTTTGATATTGTTGCGGTAAATCTGGACCAGAAACAGCCGGGTTTTCCAGAAGAGGTTCTGCCCGATTATCTTGAAAAACTGGGTGTGGATTACAAGATTGTTGAGGAGGATACCTACTCCATTGTTAAAGAGAAAATACCGGAAGGGAAAACAACCTGTTCACTCTGCTCGCGGCTGCGTCGGGGCATTCTCTACCGGACGGCCAGTGAGCTGGGTGCCACCAAAATTGCCCTGGGTCATCACCGCGATGATATTTTAGAGACGCTGTTTCTGAATCTGTTTTATGGCGGTAAGTTAAAGGCGATGCCGCCTAAACTGGTGAGTGATGATGGCCAGCACATCGTGATTCGTCCGCTCGCCTATTGCCGTGAGAAAGATATTATTCGTTATGCAGAGATCGAGGCATTTCCGATTATTCCCTGCAACCTTTGTGGTTCTCAGTCCAATTTGCAGCGGCAAGTGATTAAGGGGATGTTGCAGGCGTGGGATAAAAGCCATCCGGGCCGAATAGAGACCATGTTTACCGCGCTGAAGAATATCAAACCATCTCACTTGATGGATCCGGCTCTGTATGACTTTATAGGGCTGAAAACACAGGATCAACCATTTGACGAGGGTGATGTCGCTTTTGATAACGAAGAGGTTGGTGTTACTGAGAGCAAGAGTGAGCCGGTGGTGTTTTATCCATCAAAAGGCGGTTAATGCTGGGCCAATACATGAACGTAGCGGCCCAGTGAGAGATAGGGCTCCTTTCGGCTGTGGGCTAACTCCATTTCAATAATCGCCTCAATCGGTAGACGCTCTTTGGTTCGCTTCTCCATGTAGTCGTAGAAAACGCGCACACCGGCTCGATCAAGCAGGGTAAATCCACTATCGGCAAGCCAGTGATACACATCGTCCGGATTCAGTGGGTGCTGCGGGGTGAGGCTGTTGATCTCACCCGCAAATTGACCTGATTTAACCTTGCGCAGATTGCCGCGTATTAAATTTCGATAGACCAGAGAGTTGATGTTGTAAAACATCAATGAGAGATGACCACCCGGTTTTACCAATGGCTGAAGTGCCGAAATACTGAGTGATGGCTCCGCCAGCCACTCCAGCACCGCGTGGCAGAGCACCAGGTCGTATGGTTGATCATCCTGTTTGGCAATGTCGAATAGAGAGGTGTGATGAAATTTAATTTTGTTGTTCTGTTGCTGCTCAGCAGCGGCATCACGTGCTTGATTCAGAAGTTTGGCAGAGATGTCACACAACACCAGTTGATGGCCAAGTTCTGCTAAACGCAGCGCAAGTACACCGAGTCCACAGCCGGCGTCGAGAATGCGCAATGGTGGACCATCGGTCAGCTGGGGCAATTTTTCCAGCAGTTGTTGCCACAATACCGCGAGTCGGATTCGCCCCTTGTCGGTGCCGTAAATATTGTTTTTGAAGCGTCCTGCTAATGAGTCAAAGTTGCGATCCAGCGCGCTCATGCCAAATAGCTGCTGGTCAAAGCAGCGTTACGCCGCATCACTGGCCAGCGTTGTTTTCATTGCACGTTTCAGGCGACTGTCTATCATTAAGAAGCCAAAAGGTACCATGCCGGCAACCAGTACTATTATCCACTCACTCAGAGGCCATCCATGTTTTTGTGCCAGTGAAAGCGAGAGTGAGAGGTAAATCATAAACAGAATACCGTGAACCATGCCCGCCAGAGAGACCGCTTCCGGCATGCCGTAGTAATATTTCAGTGGCATAGCAACCAGTAGCAGTAGCAAAAAAGAGCACCCTTCAATCAGGCTGATGGTACGAAACAGTTTCATATTCGACCCCTCGTCGAGTAGTGATGAAGCCACTTTACGCTGGCTTACCCTGCTTTTTACCAAGGTTTTAGCGCTTTGGCAAACCTCTTTGTGCGTCTATAGTATATGTATAACAAGAAAATCTAGATGTGTAGGCTGGGGTGCCGCACCAGCGCGCCGCGTGATGGGGTCACCCTGGAAACCTCTGTAGATAACCTGTATGCGCGGCTCTATACACTCTTGAACGGATACAGATTCGGGGTATTCAATGACTAATCAACATTCGAGGAAATGGATAATCAGGGTCATAATTTTGGCTATTGTAGTATCGGGCGTTGCTTACCTGTTGCTGTTGTCTCAGAAGCCCGCATTGCCTGATGGTATTGCTGCCGGGAATGGTCGTATTGAAGCCACTGAAGTCGATATTACAACGCGGTATGGTGGGCGCCTTGCCAGCGTATTGAGCAAAGAGGGTGATGCAGTCACGTTCAACCAGGTACTTGCTGAAATCGATAGCAAAGAGCTGGATGCACAGCTGCGCCGGGCGCAGGCTGAGGTACGCCGTACGGAACAAGAAAGAAATTTTGCTAATGCGGTGATCGCCCAGCGCAACAGTGAACTCTCACTTAGCAAGAAAGATTTAGAGCGCTCGAAAGGGCTTTACGAAAATGACAATATCTCTCTGGGGCGGTTAGAGCGTGATGAAACAGCGGTGGAAACCGCCAAGGCGACTCTGGCGGCAGCGCACGCGCAACTCTCTAATGCTGAAGCGGCTATCGAAGCGGCTATCGCCAACACTGATCTGATCAAAACCCAGCGGGATGACCGTGTTCTCAGGGCGCCCATCAACGGCCGGGTACTCTACCGATTGGCCGAACCCGGTGAAGTACTGCCTGCGGGCGGTAAGGTGCTGACGATACTTGATCCCACGGATATTTATATGACGCTCTTTCTGCCCACCCGGCAGGCTGCCAGGGTAGCGGTGGGTGCTGAAGCTCGCATTGTGCTTGAGGGTGTTGAGGAGATAGCGATCCCCGCTAACGTTTCGTTTGTTGCCCCGCGGGCTCAGTTCACGCCTAAGGAGGTCGAGACTCGAACCGAGCGTGAAAAATTGATGTTTCGCCTTAAAATTCAGCTCGATGCCGAATTTTTGGCGCAACACCCTGCATTAGGTAAAACAGGTATTCCCGGCATCGCTTACATTCGTCTGGATGCCAATGCGGTGTGGCCTGCATTTTTGCCATCGGAAGTGTCTCTACAATAAACCTCACTGAGGAGGTGAGCGGTGAACCCGCTAGCGAGGCTTGATAATCTGACTCACCGTTACCAACAGATTGTTGCGTTGGATGGTATTAATCTTGAGCTGCCCGCAGGTCGTATGGTCGGCTTAATTGGCCCGGATGGTGTGGGTAAGTCAAGCCTGTTGGCGCTACTGGCCGGGGTACGCAAGATTCAATCGGGCAGCGTGCAGGTGCTTGGTCGCGACATGGCTCACCCACTTTCTCGGCGCGCTGTTTGCCCCCGCATCGCCTACATGCCTCAAGGACTGGGGCACAATCTCTACATGACATTGTCAGTATTCGAGAATATCGATTTCTTTGGGCGGCTATTTGGCCTCTCCCATGAGGCACGTTTAAGGCGTATCAAAGAACTACTTGATAGTACCGGCTTGGCACCGTTTGCTGACCGTGCGGCGGGAAAACTCTCGGGTGGCATGAAACAGAAGCTGGGCTTGTGTTGTGCATTGATCCACGATCCACAGCTGTTGATTCTGGATGAACCGACCACCGGCGTCGACCCTCTATCGCGACGTCAGTTCTGGGAGCTTATCGATCGGATTCGCGATCGCCGTAACGGTATGAGTGTGATTGTGGCAACGGCTTATATGGATGAGGCCGAGTGTTTTGATTGGTTGGTGGCGATGGATGAGGGCCAGATATTGGCCAGTGGCACTCCATCAGAGTTGAAGGTACGCACGGCAACTGAAAATCTGGATAGGGCGTTTATCCAACTGCTACCCGAGCACAAGCGCCGTGATTATCATGCGCTGATTATACCGCCGCGCCGCGTTAAGCACTGTGAACCGGTCATTGAGGCCCGGGGGTTGACGCGGAATTTTGGTGATTTCATCGCGGTCGATCACGTCAGTTTCAGTATCGAAGGTGGTGAGATTTTCGGTTTTTTGGGTTCAAACGGCTGTGGTAAAACCACCACCATGAAGATGCTGACAGGATTGCTGCCCCGTTCTAGTGGTGAGGCACGGCTGTTTGGGCGTGCCGTCGATGCCCGGGATATCGACCTGAGAAAGCGGGTTGGCTACATGTCTCAATCCTTCTCACTCTACAATGAACTGACGGTACGCCAGAATCTGCTGTTACATGCCCGCATCTTCCAGCTTCCCAAAGCACAGATTGAGGCGCGGGTGGCGGAGATGATCGCACGTTTCGGCCTGGGTGATATGAGTGACGAACTCGCCGATAAACTTCCCTTGGGGGTGCGTCAAAGGCTCTCCCTGGCGGTAGCGGTGATTCACGGGCCGGAAATGTTGATTCTGGATGAACCCACCTCAGGCGTAGACCCGGTGGCTCGCGATCAATTCTGGGAATTGCTGGTTCAGCTTTCAAGAGAGGAGGGGGTCACCATCTTTATCTCCACCCACTTTATGAACGAGGCCGAGCGTTGTGATCGCATCTCGCTGATGCATGCCGGACGGGTACTGGCCCAAGGCACGCCAGCCGCGCTGATCAGCGAGCGCGGCTGCAAAAACCTGGAACAGGCCTTTATTGCTTACCTGGAGGAGGCCGTTGGAAATGAGGCGGTCGTTGTCTCGCCTGTGACCGCACCAGATAATACGCATCAACCCACCGCGTCACAAACCCGGTCAAAACACCTTCCGGTCAGTCCCTCCCGTGCCTGGGCCTACGCCCGCCGCGAGAGTCTGGAGCTGGTGCGTGATCCGATTCGTATCGCCTTTGCACTGCTGGGTCCGATCATATTGATGATTGCCTTTGGTTACGGCATCACCTTTGACTTGGAAGATATCTCTTATGCCGTGCTTGACCAGGATCAAAGTCCGGAAAGTCGTCGCTATCTGGAGAACTTTTCCGGCTCACGATACTTCGCACAACGTTCAACATTAACCCATTACTCCGATATGGAAAATCAGTTACGCAACGGTCAGCTAACGTTTGTTATTGAAATTCCGGCGGGATTTGGCAAAGAGCTAAAACGCGGCCGTCAACCGGAAGTGGCTATCTGGCTTGACGGAACCTTCCCTTTTAGTGCCGAAACCGCCCGTAATTATGTTCTGGGTGTGCATCAGCTTTACCTCGAACAGCGAATGTCTACCGCGCCGGATCAATACCATCCACCCCCGCCAGTGACGATTGAAACACGTTTTCGCTACAACCAGGACTTCAAGAGCATCTACAGCATTGTCCCCGGCACCATCATGATGCTATTGGTCTGGATACCCGCGATGATGACCGCTGCCGGCGTGGTACGTGAAAAAGAGATGGGGTCAATCACTAACCTCTATGCGACACCCGTGAGCGGGCTGGAGTTTTTGCTGGGAAAGCAGGCGCCCTATGTGGTGATTGCGCTATTGAATTTTGCCAGCCTGGTCGTGTTGGCGGTATGGCTGTTTCAGGTGCCGATCAAGGGCAGTCTGCCGGCTTTGCTGATAGGGGGGCTACTGTATGTTATCGCTACCACGGGTCTGGGTCTGCTGATGTCCTCGTTCATGAAGACCCAGATTGCCGCGATTTTCGGCACCGCTATTATCACCACCATGCCTGCGGTTAATTTTTCAGGTTTTTTCGCTCCGGTGGCCTCACTGACCCCCGGTGCCTACCTGTTCAGCCAGCTTTTTCCCAGCGGTTATTTTCAGCAGATCGGCTTGGGCACCTTTACCAAGGCCTTGGGCTTTGAGGTGCTGGCCTACAACTTCTGGATGTTGGCGCTGTTAGCGCTGATTTATCTGTTACTGGCGCTCAGCCTGTTGAAAACCCAGGAGCGTTGACCGTGAAACGATGCCTTTCAAATATTTTTCAATTGGGTATCAAAGAGCTGTTCAGCTTACGTTTTGACCCGGTAATGTTGTTCCTGATTGCCTATATGTTCACCTTTGCCGTGTTTGAAGAGGCGCAAAATGCCAGCGTAGGGGTGGTAAATGCTGCCGTGGCGATTGTTGATGAAGACCGTTCACAGCTCTCGCGGCGGATCAGTGATGCGTTACTGCCGCCTTATTTTAAGCCGCCGGAATCATTAGCAATTGATGAGATTGACGCAGCGATGGAAACGGCCTGCTACACCTTTGTAATCGATATTCCCCCGGGCTTTCAAGCCGATATTCTGGCCGGTCGGCCAACCGAAGTACAGCTCAATGTTGATGCCACGGCCATGGGCATGGCAGGCACTGGTGCAGGTTATATTCAACGCATTATTGCCCAGGAGGTGCACGCCTTTCTGCAAGGGGAGGGTGCAGCTCCTGAGGTCAATATCGTCACGCGTGCACGCTTTAATCCCAATATGGAGGCAACCTGGTATCAAGGTGTCATGTCACTCACCAATAACATCACCCTGATGGCGATGTTGCTTGCGGGGGCCGCGCTGATTCGTGAGCGCGAGCACGGTACCATCGAGCATCTGCTAGTGATGCCGCTGCGGCCCGTTGAAATCATGCTGGCCAAAGTATGGGCCAATGGCCTGGTGGTGATCATAGCGGCCAGTCTGTCGCTTTTTATCGTTGTACAAGGGGCCTTGGCGGTGCCCATCCACGGCTCGATTTTACTCTATTTTAGTGGGGCGATAATTTACCTGTTTTCAGTCACCTCGCTGGGTATTTACCTGGCGACGCTGGCACGCTCTATGCCTCAGTTTGGTCTGCTTACCATGATTATTTATGTGATCATGTTGTTATTATCCGGCGGCAATACACCGTTGGAAAGCATGCCGACTGAGCTACAGGCCATCATGCAATGGGTACCGTCGACCCACTTTGTCAGCCTGGCACAAGCCATTCTATTTCGTGATGCTGGTTTGGCCGTGGTATGGCCGCAATTTGCCGCTATCGCCGCCATCGGCGGGTTGTTTTTTTTAGCGGCACTACTGCGTTTTCGCAAAACCGTGACACTGCTACAAGGCTGAAAACGGTGGGAGTAACCAGAGGGGGGGGGGCAATGAAACATTATAAACGACTGGGTATAACGACCCTGCTATTTTTACTACTCATACCGCTGGCTCAAGCAGCCAAGGTGGTGACCATCGGCATCATCACTGATGGCCCGATTGAGCACAATAGCTGGTCACCTGCGTTGTTTAAGAACGAATTGCGGCTGCTGACCGAAGCTGATTTTGATGTGCGTTTTCCCGCTGAAAAACAGCTCGATGGCGGTTGGTCGGCTGATCATATCGGTGTTGCACTCAAACAATTGCAACATGACCCTGAAGTGGACATGGTATTGGCATTGGGTTACGCCGCCAGTGCCGTCGCCACACGGAGTGGGTCATTGCGCAAACCGACCTTTGCGCCATTTGTCATGGATGCAAATTTACAGGGATTGCCGAAAAAAAACGATACCAGTGGCGTGCGTCACCTTAATTACCTGAGCGGAGAAAGCAACTTTATCCGTGATCTGCAGGCCTTTAAAAGCGTGGTAGATTGCAAGGTGGTCGCGGTACTAATTGATGAAGCTCATTACGCTGCTCAGCCGCAATTGATCCGTCGTGCCCGTGAAGTGACGAATGCGGCGGGTGTTGAGTTGCGGTTTATTCAGCAGCGCAGCCGTAACGAAGATCTGGTTGCGCGGTTGTCAGCAGATGTTGAAGCGGTGGTGGTGACCGACCTGACACGTCTTGATGCAGCAGCGATGCGTCACCTGATCACTTCGCTGATTGAAAAAAAGCTGCCGAGTTACAGCCTGCTTGATTCCAGCCTGGTTGAGCAGGGCCTACTGATGGCAGAGGCACCGGCCACCGATTGGCGGCGCCTGGCACGACGCAACGCCTTGAATATGCACGCCGTGATTCATGGTGAACTTGCGGAAAATCAACCCGTTAGCTTTAAAAATAAGCGACGCCTGACCATTAATATGGCCACGGCGCGGGCCTTAGGCATTTTTCCACGCTTTGATGTTTTGCATCAGGCCTTGCTGTTTCACGCAGAACCCGAGCCGCAAGGGCCGTCACTCTCTTTGTCGGTCGTGGCACTGGAAGCAGTGACGGCCAACCTGCAGTTGCAGGCGGCAGCCCTGGGGCTTGAGGCGGGGCAAACGGTAGTGGATGAGGCGCGTGCCAGGCTCCTCCCTCAGCTCAATGGCTCTTTTGATTACGTAAGGCTTAATGACGATGGTAGCGCGGTAACCAGTGGCGCGGCCGCTGAACAATCCAGCCGTGTGGCCATTACGCTTAGCCAACGGCTTTACTCCGATCAAACACGCGCCAACCTGTCGATCCAGCGTTATCTGCAAGCGCATCGTTTCGCCCTTAAGCGCCAATTGGAGTTGGACATCATCCTGCAGGCGACCACGGCCTACCTTGGTATGTTAAAAGCACAAACCCTGCTGCGTATCCGCCGGGAAAATATGAATCTCAGCCGATCAAACCTAGAACTGGCCCGTGATCGCCAGCGGATCGGGGTTGCCAATCCCGCCGAGGTTTACCGTTGGGAGAGTGAGTTGGCAACCTCTAAACAAGAATTACTTGATAGCCAGGCTCAACTTCATCAGGCCCGTGATCTCATCAACCAGCTATTGCACCGACCATTCAAGGCGCCATTCATTAGCGAACCCGCCACTCTGGATGATCCGCACCTTATCGTTAGCCGTAAAGCGTTATTCGAGTATGTGAGCAATGACCGCGCCTTCGAACTGATGGGTGACTTCATGGTAAAAGAGGGGATTGCCGCATCCCCCGAACTAATGGGCCTGGAGGCATTGATTGCCGCCACCCAGCGGGAACTCGAAAGCCACCGAAGCGCCTATTGGTCGCCAACCGTGACCCTGCAGGGTGGGGTTAGCAGGGTCATGCATGAGACCCGCGCAGCGGACTTCAGTGCCGAGGGTGATACCGACTGGTTTGTGGGCCTCAATGTTTCGCTGCCACTGTTTGAGGGCGGTGCCCGCCGTGCACGGCTCTCTGGCAGTCAGCGGGTCATTGCTCAACAGCAGTTGCAACGGGAGGCCTCTCAGCAGCTTATCGAGCAGCGCATCCGGGCGATGCTGCATCGCATAGCGGCTTCATACCCCTCCATTCAACTCTCCAAGGATGGGGCAACCGCTGCGAATAAAAATCTGGACTTGGTTACGGATGCCTACTCCCGGGGTGCAGTCTCTATTCTCGATCTGCTGGATGCGCAAAATGCCGCATTGGTCGCCGAAGAGTCTGCCAGCAATGCGGTCTTCGACTTTCTTATCGACTTGATGAATCTGCAACGTGGTGTGGGTGGTTTCGACTTCTTTCTTGATGAACAGGGCGTTGATGGTTGGCTAGCGCGTTTAAAAGACTACATGGTATCTCAAGGAGAGGAATAATATTTAACCTGGTGTAGTGCGTCAAATAGATTGCCTGTATCAGAGCAGGCGCTAGCTGGCCTACGTAACGATTTGAAATCACTTGATCAAAGGCAAAAGAACAAGACAGAATGTGTAAGTTATTTCATGCGCGTTCCTTAGCCCGGATCGTCAACCGAAAACATGCTCCACGGATAGGTAATAAATAATTGTGATTGCACACCCTCCTCACCGTGAGCCAAATCAAAGCGGATGATTACCCCGGACAATACCAGCCGTGCGCCAATACCATAACTGTTACGGCCATCCTGCCAGAGGTCACCGAAGTGATTGGCCACCATACCTCGCTCCCAAAAGGCCGCCAGCTGGATGCCAGTACGCACCCCCTTGGCGATAAAAATATCAAACGGGGTGTGTTCATCGGTGAGGTTCCAACGGTATTCCACCCCGTAAAACAGCGCCTGACCGGCATAGAAGCGCCCATTATCAAAGGCGCGCAGACGCTGGGTGCCCCCCAAGGAAGATGCTGTGCCAAAACGGTTGTTGTCTATCATGCGCGTCAATAATTTCTCCTCGGTTCGCTGACAGGCATTAAAAGCAGGCCCAGGTGGGTGCTGGCTGCAATCGAGTCCACGGCGCTGTCGCAACAGCGCATAGTCGGTTAACCCCTCGCGAGTGACGTGGGCGCGGGAGTGAAATAAATTGAATACTACGGTGTCCCAGCGGCGCATTGGCCAGTAACCAGTGAGGTTGTAGTCATTGACAAAATATTCACTGTAATCAGCCTCGCTATTTCTGGGTAGTCGGGTCGAGAACTCAAAGCGTACACCCCGCCGTGGGTCGAGTCGATCATCGGTCAAGTCCAGTGAGCCACCTAAGGAGATCATCCTGCCGCTGTCCCAATCGGTATCGATTCCATCAAATGCTTGGCCATCCGTGTCCAGCACCTCATGTAAGCGCTCACGCCCACTCAGCAAGCGGGCAAACAGTTCATAGCGTCGTTGATCAAAGCTCAACGTTAACTGTCCCAGTAGATAGGCACCCTCTGCCTTGGGGTAGATAACATCATCGGGATCAGAGTTTATACCGCGGTCATAGGCGGTTGGGGCGACCAAATAATCGTTATAGCCAAAATCAAATATCAGGCGTTGTGGTATCAGGTGATAGTCCAATAGTGCAGCACCCGTAGCCTCAAAGTCACCGCGCACGTAATAGCCAGTAAAATCGGTATCGCTATCTGCAATATTCAATATGCTGGTGCCAAAACCAGAAGCCGTACCCAAGCCGGGAATTTCACCAATGATGGGGTAGAGGTAATAACCAAAGTCTTGCCCAAACTGATCCTTGCGACGATCCGCTGGTGCCGAAACGGCGATGCTACTGATTAGTAATGACAGGAATAAGCCATAGCTGAATAGCTTTCCTACTGACTGAGACATTGCCATGCTCCTGATGCCGACTACTTTTAATCATAGTCGATGTTTTCCTCTTGTTCTTGATACCTTTTGGGAGGAGTTGTTACTTCCCTTGTGGCTTTTGATTAAGGGATTTCTGAATAAGTCATGATTGTTTTGCGCTGGCTGAAATCACCCTCATTTATCTCGAAAATTGCACCAATAGAGCAACTATTACTGCGCATTTCGAAATAAATGAGAACAATTTCCGCTCAGCCTAATTCTAACCAGACTTGTTCAGAGCTTCCTCAAAGTATAGGTCTTATGATGATAAAAATAGGCTTTGGGGTAAATGTTGAGGGCGGCCGATTCTCTATCTGGAGATTTGGGTTTCGCAGTGGCCTGACGATGGCCGGTTTCTGGTGTACAATGGCGGATTCATTTTTTATATGGCTGTAATTTACAGGGCTGAGCAATGGTATCAACAGAAATTCAACCGCTAGTCGGTATTATCATGGGTTCACGATCCGACTGGGAGACCATGAAAAATGCTGCCGATATACTGGAGCAGCTGAATATTCCCCACGAGGTGGATGTGGTCTCGGCACACCGCACGCCGGATAAATTGTTTCGTTACGCCGAAGAGGCGATGGGCCGGGGCATTGAAGTGATTATTGCCGGAGCGGGAGGGGCGGCACACCTTCCCGGCATGGTAGCCGCAAAAACTTCACTGCCAGTACTGGGTGTGCCGGTACAATCCAAAGCGCTAAGCGGTATGGACTCACTGCTCTCTATTGCACAAATGCCCGGTGGTATTCCGGTTGGTACCTTGGCGATTGGCCCTGCCGGAGCTATCAATGCAGGCTTACTCTCGGCGTCAATCTTAAGTAATAAATACCCCGATTTTCGAGAGGCATTAGAAGCCTTTCGTGCTAAACAGACAGAAACCGTGTTGGCGAGTGCCGACCCCCGCAAGGCATAGGTCATGGTGGTGGGCATTCTCGGTGGTGGGCAACTGGCACGCATGCTGGCACTGGCGGGGCATCCGCTTGGCCTGACATTTGTCACCCTTGAACCGGCCGGAGATGCCTGCTCTGCGGCTGTTTCCGAGCAGATTCAAGGGGCATATGATGACGAATCGCAGCTGTTAGCACTGGCAAAAATAGCCGACGTTGTCACCTTTGAGTTTGAAAATATACCGGCTCACAGTGTGGCATTGCTCTCCGATAAAGTACCCTGTTATCCACCGGCTGAGGCATTGGCGGTTGCCCAGGATCGCCTGAATGAAAAGCAGATGTTCAATCGCCTGAATATTGCCACCGCGTCTCACCAATCCGTCAATAGCTTTAGTGAGCTGAAGCAGGCGATCAACGAACTCGGTTATCCCGCCGTTCTCAAAACCCGCCGTGATGGTTATGACGGTAAGGGGCAAGCGGTACTTCGCAGTGAAACCGACCTTGAAAAGGGTTGGCAGGCGGTTGCAGAAAACCCCTCAATTGTTGAGGTGCTTATCCCTTTTGATCGTGAAGTATCCATTATCGCCGCCCGCAGCCGCAGTGGTGAAATTGCCTGCTACCCACTTACCGAAAACAGACACCAAGAGGGGGTACTTCGTACCTCAATTGTCCGCCCTGATGATCCACTGCAAGGTCTGGCAGAACGCTATATCAATAAGCTGCTCGACGAGATGAGCTATGTGGGCGTACTGGCGCTGGAGCTCTTCCAGGTGGGTGATCAACTGCTAGCCAATGAGTGTGCTCCCCGGGTACACAACTCCGGTCACTGGACGCAGGATGGCGCGGTTTGTTGCCAGTTTGAAAACCACCTGCGGGCTATTTGTGACTTTCCACTGGGTAGCACTCGGCCAGCGGGGCAAATCGCCATGCTGAATCTGATCGGTAAACTGCCCGACAGTAAAGCGGTATTGGCACAGCCTGATGCCCACTTGCACCTCTACGATAAAGCACCCCGTAGTGGGCGAAAACTTGGTCATATTAATCTCTGTAGTGCAGATAAACAGCACTTTGAGGCGCAGCTTGAAGCGCTGCAAGCGTTGTTTTAGCCCAAGCGGATATCGCAAAAAACAGGACATGTCACCCGTTTATGTTATTTGCTGCCATATTGTGAAATATGATGTGTTATGATAGCGCGCTTGATTGATGGCTGATATTCATCCGTCATTTGTTTCGAGCAGAGATCTCGCTCTATCGTTTTATCGGGCACTTTTTTCAACAATGGGCTTAAACGTCTGCATCGACGGCTCGGTACATCGTGCCAGCCTGTTCAGACACCGCGTAACCCACCTAGACCCAAAGGATCTATCATGCAAATTGTAGACAATCATGTGGTAACTCTCGACTACACCCTTACCGATGACCAAGGTGCTGTGCTTGATAGCTCAGAAGGCCGTGCTGACTTCACCTACCTGCATGGTGCCAGTAACATTGTTCCTGGTCTGGAGCGGGCTCTTGCCGGTAAGAGCGCGGGCGATGAATTGACCGTTCATATTGAGCCGGAAGACGCTTATGGTGAGCGGGTTAATGAGCTGGTGCAGCAGGTGCCGGGTGATATGTTTGAAACAGAGCAAGAGATCACGGTGGGGATGCAGTTTCATGCCCAGGCGGCTGAAGGGCAGATGGTGGTGGTAACGGTTACTGAAATCGATGATGAGACCGTGACGGTTGATGGCAATCATCCTCTGGCAGGCAAGGCTCTTAACTTTGACGTGAAGGTGATTGATATTCGTGATGCCACTGAAGAGGAGCTCTCCCATGGGCATGTTCACAGTGGTGACTGCTCGCACGATCATTAAAACTCGCTGGTTTTATCACAAGCTAACCTTGGCTCTTGCGATTTATCTGTAATCAGGGTTTTTTTTGACTGGAGAGCGCATCAAATTGCGCCTCCAGCTCGTTTATCATCTCTACCCCCTTTTTTACCACTAGCGAGGGGGCTGAATGCGGTTTTTTGCGCGAACTCTGCTGGGATGATGAGGTGATCATGATGGTTTTCAGGTTCCGCTTGTTCAGAGCAAGCTCGGAAACGATGGAGATTAACATCTGTCCATTAAGCGGGCCGATCTCCTTACCTGCAATTAACACATCAAAGCGCTCATTCAGTAGCCGACCCAGCGCTTCGTAACCATCCGTCATTTCAATAACTTCGGCGTGATAAGCCTGGATGGTTTGCTTGCAGATTTCACGGGTGGTGCGTGAGCTATCAACCAGTAACACACGCAATTTATTTTTGAAATCTTCCTCCTGAAATTGATGCTGTATCTCACGAATGTGTTCAAAATCCTCCCCCCCCTCCTGTAAAATTTCACAAGATTGGCGCAATAGGTCAATGTAATCGAGACAACGGCTCTGGTGTGAGCCAGCCATGCCGAGGGCCTCTTTGTCCCAAAGATTTAAAACATCTTCCAGTTGATGGCAGATTGATGTGATGATGGGGACGCCAAATGTTCCGCCAATACCTTTCAAAGAGTGTGTTTTTCGATACGCTTCCTGAAAGGCTTCGTCATAGTTGTCTCCCTCACTGCAGGCGAGAATGTGCTCTTCAATACCATCGATTTTCTCAGGTAATTCACTGATAAAATCCTGCTTCAATTTTTTCAGAACACTGACTGTGGAATTCATAATTGATCCAATATTATTGGTTAAACTCTGCCGCGTCACTGCATCAAATGCGTAGGATTCAGTTCGCTATTTTAAGTGGAGCCATCATACAATGAGGTTCAAACAGTTATCAGTTGCCCCCAAACTATGTCTCGATACCGACCACCCGTCACAAAATCTTCCCCCTACATTACTCCGGCGGGCTATCGCACCTTGCAAGATGAACTGGCCGCTATCTGGAGGCGGCGGGCTGATGTCACCAAGGCGCTCGCTGCAGCCGCCGCCGAAGGGGATCGCTCTGAAAATGCCGAATACATCTATCGTAAAAAAGAGCTGCGCGGCCTTGATCGGCGTATCCGCTATTTGCAAAAACGACTGCCCGCGCTCACCGTGGTTTATGAAACGCCAGCTGATCAACATAAAATATTCTTTGGTGCATGGGTTACCGTTGAAGATATTGATGGAAATAGTGCGTGCTATCAAATTGTTGGCCCCGATGAAATTAACCCTGAAACCGGCCACATCAGCATGGATTCGCCCATGGCTAAAGCATTGTTAAAAAAAGAGCGGGATGATGAGGTGATGGTCATGACACCCCAAGGTGAAAAATGGTTCTGTGTGGTTAACATTAGCTACTCTGTCACCTCTTGTTGATTTATACTTCATTGATGGCTATCAAAATAGTCTGCCCGGGTTCATCCTTTAAGGAAGCTCTGAATAAGAGCTTGATTATTTCAGAGCCTCCTTAAAAAACCACCGCACAATAACAACAAAGGAGCTTATTATGTTTGGTGATCATCACTCAGACCTTGCCGCTGAATTTCCAGAATTTAAAGATAAAATCCATCACTTGAAATCCAGTAGTGCCCATTTTTCTAAACTGGTATCGGAATATGAAGCCGTCGCTAAAGAGGTTTACCGAATTGAAGAGCAGATTGAAACTCCCTCCGATGCCTACACTGAAAATAAGAAGAAACAGCGTTTGGCATTAAAAGATCAGATCTATGCCATGCTCAAGAAGGCGTGAGTGAAAATTCTCTTGCATGCTGGGGGTATCACATCACCGCCAGCGCCTTCTCCATCAACCGTTTAAAGCCGTCGATATTTTGTGACTTAATAAAATATTTATACGATTTTTCCGGGTAGAGAGCCTCAAGCACAACCCCCGTACTGTCCATTACAAAGCTACGCGGCACGTAACCGCCGTCATATTGGTACCGCTGACTAAGGTGAGGAGATTGATCCACATTAACCTTAATCATCACCAGCTTTTTTGCCAATGATATAACCGCTGGCTTATTGAAAATATTTTTGTATGCATGACAGGTAGGGCACCAGTTAGCATAAAAAATCATCATGATCGGCTTTCCACTCTGTTTTGCCACGTTGATACCCTGCTCATATCCCATCCATTGAATTTCAGAATCATTCCAGTCGGGTGGCTCCGCAGCAAAGCCCAGCGATAGCATACCGTAGAGCAGAGTGCTCAGTAGTGTCCACTTGGTTGTTTGATTCAACATTGTCTCACCATCTCTATTTTATTTGCCGCCATGAGCCGTATTATCTTGGGATATAGTGGCATTAATTGGGAATTAATAATGCCCTATTAACTTCAAGCGCCACAAAACATTAAAAATAAAGATAGATTTATAGGGCGGCACGCCGACAAGGTGGATAGATCATATTAACAGCGCAGGAGTCACTGTATGGACGTTTTTGTTGGAAACCCCCCACCAAGTTTCACACGAGAGACCTTGCGCCAGTTTTTTATTCGCACCATTGCAAAACCCAGCAGCAAGCTTTTTTTCTGGAAGCCCCAAAGCAAACACCAGGTGCAGGTGAAGCAATTTGTAAAACAGGTTTCCGGCAAGCCCCGGCGCTATTTTATAGTGCATGTCGAAACAAGTAACCTGGCACTGCTGGCGATTAAGCGGCTTAACTTCAAAGTGGTGGATGGTCGCCGTTTAATTGTCAGGGAGTATCACTCCAGAGGGTATATGAATGAACGACGGGTAATTAACTGGCGTGAGCAGCCTTGGAGCACAAGTGAGCGCCGTACGAGTGAGCGCCGCATGATTCAACAGGGTAAGGGGCGTAAATTATAAATCAGTGAGAGAGATGGTGGATGTGGACGATGATGATATTCAACGTTATTTTTGGCATCGACAGTTTAGTACAGTCACCATACAACCTTGTTGGCGTATTCATTTATGGGTCTCAGGCTTCTAGGAGCCTGTCCGAGAATAGATAGGTCTACTGCGAAAGCGTGTTTTTTGCTCATTTTCCCGCCAATTTTCGTTAAAGGGAACAGCCATTCGCCTCAAATTGTCGAAAAAATGAACTAAAAATCACACTCTCTCGCTACG